>CALXDB010000007.1 GCA_944386955.1 uncultured Oscillospiraceae bacterium | reverse complement strand
CCCTGCACCTGCCTGCTGATGCACGCCGCCGGGGCCACCGTCAGCGGACAGATCGCCTCGGTGATCGCCGGCGGGCTGGTGATCTCCCTGGTGGAGCGGATCTTAGGATAAGGAGGACGGCAGCATGAACGGATGGACCGGCGGCTTCGACGCCGCGCTGTTTGAGATGTCTCTGGGCATCATGGCCAAGGGGATGGCGGGGGTCTTTCTGGTGATCCTCACCATCTGGCTGTTGGTGGCCATTCTCAACCGCTTTACCGGGGGAAAGGGGGCGTAAGTCCCCCCTCCCGAAGACCGGCGGGAGAGAAAATGGAAAAGGGGCCCTGCCGCTTTTGCAAGCCGGCAGGGCTCCGCTTTTTTGAGGATATCAAAGAGACTGTCCGCGCATCAGGGAACGACCACCCAGGCCGAGCCGTCCGCCAGCTCCACGGACCCGTCCACCGTGACGGCGTACAGCTCCAGAAGCCAGCTGTCGCAAAACACCCCCGGATCGGCGGACATCCGCCCGTTTCGAATGACGGGGGCGTAGTACATCTCCACAGCCTCCCCGTCCACCAGGGCGGTGGTCTCCCCCTCGGTGAGGACGATGGTCACGCCCCGGAAGGTCACGGCGGCGCTGCGGCTGTCGTTGTCCCATGTGCAGGTCCCCCCCAGCCCCTCGGACAGGGCCCGCACCGGCACCGCAAAGCCGTAGCCCTCCGCGATCCGGTCCACCAGGGGCAGATGGAAGGGGACGGGCAGGCCGGACACGTCCACCGCGTAAGGCGCGCCTCCGTCCAGGGGATAGGCGGTCCCCTCAAAGACCACCGCCTCCAGGGCGGAGAGGTCCTGGACCGACCGGAAGGCGTACTTGGCGGAGACTGCCGTCACCTCCCCCTCCGGGCGGCTGCTGCCGCCCTTGGCCAGGTCGGACACCAGCTGAGACCAGGTGTACAGCGTCCCGTCAGTCCCCAGAAAGGCGGGGACAGCACGGGCCTCCTCAGAATAGGTGTAGTCCAGGGTGAGGCCCAGGGGGGAGAGGGTCACGGTCCGGAGGGTCACCGGCCCCCCGGCGGCGTTGTCATAGGCGCCTGCGCCGGTCCCCGGGGCGTTCACCGCCACGGTGACGGACTCCGCCAGGGTGAGGGGCACCTCCAGCCACAGGTCCTTCTCCATGGCCCCCAGACGGATGGACACCGTCTCCGGGGTGCTGCCCAGGCGGAGCTCCATGTGCCAGGTCCGGGAGGTCTCCGTGCGGAGGGCCTCCTCCTCCCCGGTGGACAGAGATGCCAGTATAACGCCTGCCACGGTGTTCTCCTCTGTGTGAGGCACCTCCACCTCCCAGGTGTCCATGTTCTCAAAGTCGTCGGACATGAGGGCCTCCGCCGCCTCCGGCGTTTTGGCCGTCACGGTGACGGTGAGATAGGCGGCGGCCTCGTCGGCCAGGGAGCTGGTGACGGTGAGGGTGTAGTTGTCGTCGCTGACGGAGTAGGTCTGATCGTTCATCAGAGCCTCTCCCTCCTCTGAGCTGCCGCCGAAAAAGGCGTCCAGCACGGTCCAGTTCCGGGCCGCCGCAAACACGGAGCCGGTGAGGACCAAAAGGGCGGCGGCCAGCAGGGCCGCGGTTCTCATTTTCTGTCGCATGTGTCGTCTCCTTTCCGAAGGGTCGGCGTCCAGGGCCTCGTTGACCAGCCGGGCCACTTCCCCGGGCCGCGGCGCGGGACAGGGCCCGCCCAGCGGCGTCACGTCGTCCCAGAGCTCCCGCATCGGGGCTTTCATGGCGCATCCCCTCCTTCCATCAGTTGCTGCTTGAGCTTCTGCCGTCCCCGGAACAGCCGCTGCTTGGCGGTGGAGCTGTTGAGCCCCAGGTCCCGGGCCACATCCTTCAGCTTGTCCCCCTGATAGTAGTAGCGGAAAAACAGGGTGCGGTCCGGTTCTCCCAGTCCGTCCACCGCTGCCCACAGCCGGGCGGCCTGATCCCGCTGCTGGGCGATCTCCTCCGGCGTGTCCTGACGGTCCACGGGCAGAGTCTCATCCAGGGGGAGGGTCTCCCGCCTGCGGCGCAGCCAGTCCTTGGCCTTGTTCCGGGCCACTGTCCCCAGCCAGGGCCGCAGGCCGTGGGTCGGGTCCAGCTCCTCCCGGTGGGCCCACAGGGTGAGGAAGACGTCGGCGGACAGCTCCTCCAGGTCCTCCCGGCAGGCCCGGCCCTCCAGCACGTCCCAGAGGACCGCCCCCACATAGGGGGTGAACTGGACCACCGCCCGCTCCAGGGCAGCCCTGCTGTGGCGGTTCAATTTTCGTACCAGCGCCGCCTCGTCCATGCCGCCCCTCCTCCTGGTCGCTCTCTTTTTGGAACCCTCGCGCGATTGGTTCTATCATACCATACGAGGCAGAGAGGAAATGGTCACCGCAGACGGAAAATTTTTCTTTCCAAATAATAAAAAAAGGAGAGACCGTAAGACGGTCTCTCCTTTTATTGGTCTTGTCCCGCCTCAGGGCTCCTCCCGAAGGAGCCAGGCAAAACTGTGGGGGTAGAGGGGGACTGCCTCCAGGCCGTCCCGGCACACGCCGTACATGAGGTCCCGGTAGGTCCCCTTCCGGTCCACACTGGCCTGGACGAACGCTCCGCTGAAGTTGAACAGGCAGATGAGCTCCCGTCCCTCCAGCCGCCGGCACACCGCCAGCACATGGCAGCTGCCGGAGTCCTCGGTAAATACCTCCGCCTCTGCGGAGAAGCAGGGCTCCTCCGCCCGGATCTGCTCCATCTTCCGAAGCGGCAGGAACTGCATGCCCTGACGGGTGGCGGGATCGGTCCGCAGGGCCGCCAGATCCCACCGGAAGGCCCCACGGTGGATGTAGCGGCTGTCGTCCGCCTTGTCCGGGTTTTGGTGGTAGCTATAGTCGTTGAGCTGGCCGATCTCATCCCCGCTGTAGAGGATGGGGATGCCGCTCTGGCTGAGCATCCAGGCGTGGAGCATCAGATCGCAGGCAACCGTCCGCTCCAGTTTGTCCTTGTCTCCCTCGTAGTCGGCGGCCTCCACCCCGCACAGGGAGGCGGTGGTGCCGCACAGCCGGGCATCCCCCAGCCGGGGGTCGTCGTTGTAGAGCTCTCCGCGGCTGTCGCTGCCGGGCCACTTGCCGGTAAAATAGTCGTTGAGGAATTTCTTGTGGGCCACCTCCTCCATGCCGAAGCGGTCCTTCAGCCAGGGGTAGTCCAATCCCCAGCCGATGTCGTCGTGGCAGCGGAGGTAGTTGAGGAACAGGAAGTCCCGGGGCAGGGCGCACACCGCGTCCATTTGGTGGCGGAGGAGGGACACGTCCCCGGTGGCCAGGGTGTGCCAGGTGGTGGCCATGGTGGTCACGTTGTAGAGCATGTGGCACTCGGGCTTCTCCGGGGTGCCGAAGTAGGGGGCCACCTTGGCCGGCTCCATCACCACCTCCCCCAGCAGCAGCACGCCGGGACACACCACCTCGCAGGCCATGCGCATCAGACGCACCAGAGTGTGGACCTGGGGGAGATTCCGGCAGGAGGTGCCCAGCTCCTTCCAGATGTAGGGCACCGCGTCCAGACGGATCACGTCCACTCCCCGGTTGGTAAGGTAGAGGAGGTTCTCCGTCATGTCGTTGAAGACCATGGGGTTGGCGTAGTTGAGGTCCCACTGGTAGGGATAGAAGTTGGTCATCACCACCTGGCCGCAGTCCTCCAGCCAGGTAAAGCTGCCGGGGGCAGTGGTGGGGAACACCTGGGGCACCGTCTTCTCAAACTCCCGGGGGATGTCCCAGCTGTCGTAGAAGAAGTACCGCTCCCGGTACCCCGGCTCCCCGGCCCGGGCCTTCTTCGCCCATTCGTGGTCCTCGCTGGTGTGGTTCATCACAAAGTCCAGACACAGGCTCATGCCCCCCTTGCGGCAGGCGTCGGCCAGGTGCTCCAGATCCTCCATGGTGCCGAGCCGCGGCTCCACCGTGCGGAAGTCGGATACGGCGTAGCCGCCGTCGCTGCGGCCCTTGGGGCTCTGGAGCAGAGGCATCAGATGGAGGTAGTTCACCCCGCAGTCCCGGAGGTAGGGCAGCTTTTCCTCTACGCCCCGGAGGGTGCCGGCAAAGGCGTCTGTGTAGAGCATCATCCCCAAAAGATCCTGACGGCGGTACCAGTTGGGGTCCTCCTCCCGGCGCTTGTCCTGACGGCGCAGAGCCGTCTTCCGCTGGGCCCAGCTGCGCTCCAGCATGCCGGTGAAGTAGGCGAAGGCCGCCTCATCCCCGTGATAGAGCTCGCAGTAGAGCCATTTCATCTCGTCATGGCAGCGCGCCAGGCGGCGCTGAAAGTCGTTTTGCTTCTTGGGGGCGGCGGGACGGGCCGCGTTTGCCATATCCATCACTTCCAGTTCTCTGATAATTGATTTAGAAGGGTTCCTCCGCCTCCGTCCGGTCCGGCGCGATCCGGCGGATCAGAAATCGGCTCAGAAGGCAGGGAAAAGCCAGACCGCCCAGGAGAAAATAGGGCAGGCTCAGGGGAAGGTAGAGGCCGAACAGCACCAGAAGTCCGGCGCTGATGAGAAAGGCGGCCAGACCCCGGAGAGGCCGGGAGAAGGCCAGGGTCAGGGCGGCGGGGATCAGCTGGCGGAAGGGACGCTGCCGGTCGGCGGCCAGAGGGTAGAGGTAGGAGGCGGCCAGAGCCGACAGGGCCAGCACGAAGATGCTGAAGGCGCAGAGGACCACCGTCAGGGGCAGGGCCGCGGCCTTTTGGGCATAGAATACCGCCGCGACCGCGGCCATGGCGGGCAGCAGCACCGCCAGAAGAAAGACGGGATAGGACCGCCGCCAGTAGGTCCGGAAGCAGCGCCAGTAGGGCATGGGCTTGCGGCTGTGGACGATCTCCCACACGGAGGCCTCCATGGCCATCACAGCCGGGGGGATGGTAACCAGAGGCACCATGGCCAGTACGGTCAGAAGGTTGATGCGGAAGAGATTGAAGAAGTCCAGGGTGAGGATCTCGTTGAACCGGCGGAGGCCCCCGGTCTCCTCGCTCCCGTCAAAGCGCAGCTTAAACATTTCGCTCCTTCCCTCCTCCCTCTCCCCGCTCCATCACCAGTTGGTCCTCCTGCCGCCAGGTCCTGGGGGGCAGGCCGTGGATCTTCCGGAAGACCTTGGAGAAGTAAAGCTGGTTGGGGTAGCCTACCATGGCGGCGATCTCTCCGATGCTGAGATTGGTGTTGCGCATCAGCTCCACGGCCTTGCTGATGCGGTAGTGGGCCAGATAGTCCTGGGGGGTCTGGCCCATGACCTCCTTGAACAGGCGGCTGAAATAGGTGCGGTTGAGGCCGCAGAAGCTGGCCACCTGATCGATGGTGATGTCATTTTTGTAGTACTGCTCAATAAAGTGGATGGCCTCCCGAATGTAAAAGCTCCGCTGGGACTGGCCCCGAACCCGCTGCTTGGAGGCGGAGCCGTCGATGAGGGCGTCCAGAAAGAGATAGAAGTGGGCCATCAGGTTCAGGGAGGAGGCCTGGGGGTGGTTGGCAATGTACATCAGCTCATCCCGGACCTTCAGGGCCATGTCCGGCTGGATGGGCTGGAAGAGAGGACGCTTTTCGCTGAGCCCGGCCAGCCCCAGGCGGTACTGGGCCTGAACGCCGCCAAACTCCACCCAGGTGTAGCACCAGGGATCGTGTTCGTCGGCGCAGTAGGTGGTCACCAGGTCCGGACAGATGAGAAAGCCCTGGCCCCCGCTGAGGTGGTGGGTCACCGTGGAGCCGTCCTGCTGGCGGATCTCCACCCAGCCCCGGCCGGAGATCACATAGTGGAACAGGTAGTTGTTGCGCACATGGGGACCGTAGGCATGGAGAGGCTCGCACTGCTCCCAGCCGTACTGCACCAGAAAGAGGTCCACAAAGTTTTCATATGGAAAGACGGAAAACATGTACTGGCTCATTGGCCTCCCCCTTTCTTCGTCAGATCGCCTCGATGTCGTATTGAATGGCCTCGTACTCGTCCAGAACCGGCAGGGCCAGACCGGCGTACATCAGGGCGTCGCCGCCGTAGACCTCGCCGTTGACCATGTAGTCCCGCTGGGGGTCCAGTCCCTTCAGCCGCAGGTGGCGGCGGATGGGGTTGGCGTGGCCCACCCCCATCACCACCCCTACCAGGGCCCGGCTGCGGTCCTCGGACACATGCATCCAGCCGCAGAAGGGCTCCTGTTGGAAGGGGTCGCCCAGGCGATAGTAGTCCCCCTGGGCCACCAGATCCCAGACCCGGCGGAAGTAGTCCACCTGGCGGCCCACCTCCTCCAGCTCCACGCTGGTGAGCTCGTTGAGATCCAGCTCATAGCCGAAGGCCCCGGCCTGAGCTACCACGCCCCGGGTGTGAAGGGGCACGCAGCGGTGGGTGAGGCCGTTGGGCACGGCGGAGACGTGGGACCCCATGGCGGAGCAGGGGTAGCACAGGGAGGTGCCGTACTGGATGCGGAGACGCTCGATGGCGTCGGTGTTGTCGCTGCACCAGATCTGGGGGGCGTAGTAGAGCATGCCGCAGTCAAAGCGGCCTCCGCCGCCGCAGCAGCCCTCGATGAGGAGGTCCGGGTACTCCCGGTGGATGGTCTCCAGAATCTCGTAGACCCCCAGGACGAACCGGTGGTAGATCTCCCCCTGGCGGTGGGCCGGCATGGTGGCGGACCACACGTCGGTGAGGCTGCGGTTCATGTCCCACTTGATGTAGGAGATATGGGCGCTGTTGAGAGTGGCCCGGAGGTTTTCCAGAATGTACTTCCGGATCTCCTGACGGCTCAGATCCAGCACCAGCTGGTGGCGGCCCCGGGTCTTGGGCCGGCGGGGCACCTGAAAGGCCCAGTCCGGGTGGGCCCGGTAGAGCTTGGAATCCTCGCTGACCATCTCCGGCTCTACCCAGAGGCCGAACTTCATGCCCAGCGCCCCGATGCGCTCCGCCAGGGGCCCCAGGCCCCCGGGGAGCTTCGTCTCGTTGACGTCCCAGTCCCCGAGACCCCGGAAATCGTCGCTGCGCTCACCGAACCAGCCGTCGTCCATCACCATCATCTCCACCCCTACTTTGGAGGCGGTTTGGGCGATGGAGACGATCTTGTCGGCGTCGAACTGGAACATAGTGGCTTCCCAGTTGTTGATGAGGATGGGACGGCGCGCCTCCTTCCAGGGGCCGCGGCAGAGGTTTCTCCGAATGGCCCGGTGGAGGCGGCGGCTGACGCCGCCGAAGCCCTCCCGGGAGAAGACCATGGCGGTCTCCGGGGCGGTGAAGGCGGCGCCGGGCTCCAGCCGCCAGCGGAAGTGGAAGGGATGGATGCCCATGGTAAGACGGGTGTTATAAAACTGGGTCAGCTCCGCCTGGGCCAGGAAGTTGCCGGAGTACACCAGGGCGGCTCCCCAGCAGCAGCCGCTGTCCTCAGTGGCGGTGTGGTCACAGAGCATTACGAAGGGGTTTTGCTGATGGCTGGAGGAGCCCCGGACGCTGCCCACACTGTGGATCCCCTGAGTGAGGGGCATCCGCACCGGCTCCCGCTCCCGGCCGTAGGCCCCGCCCAGGGTGATGAAGTCCAGATCCAGGGTGGGAAAATCCAGGCACAGCGACATGACGCGAGTCAGCTCCACCGGGGCGGTGCCCCGGTTGCACAGCCGTACCGCCCGGGTGATGAGGTCATAGTGGGGAAAGACGCCATAGAGGAGTTCCACCTCCAGGCCGCTGCATACGTCCCGCAGCAGCACCCGCAGAGTCTCACAGCCCTCGTCCTTCCCGGCGTAGAAGGCGGGCAGACCCTCCAGACTGTACTTCCCCTGGTCCACGCTGTGGCGGACGTACCGCAGGTCCACGGTGTGGCTGCCGTCGCTGCAGTCGCATTCGATGGAGGGAATGCGGAAATCCCCCACGCCGCTGGAGGCGTACTCCTGGGGCAGGGTGTCCAGGGAGTAGGTCCGGTCCAGCCCCGCCTCGCTGGGGTTGGGAGAAAAGCCGCGGTCCTCCCGGCCGATGCGGCGGGAGTGGTCTCCGCCCCGGATCCGGGGACCGTAATAGGTGTGGAGCAGCACGCCGGTGGAATCGATCTTCATCTGGTAGGTGCTGGCATCCGTGTGGAGGGTGATGGTGTTGGTTTCTTTATGAAATGTGATCATACATTCGACTTCCTTTATAGTATATCACAGATTTGTCTTCGAAAAAAGCCTTGGGGCAATGCAAGGAAAGGCTGCCCGGAGCGGTCCTTCCGGCCGCTCCAGGCAGCCCGCAGACGGTTTATTTGCCGCCGGTGAGGGCAATGCCCTCGATGAACTGGCGCTGGAAAATGAGATAGAGGATCAGCATGGGGATCATGGCGAAAAGGCTGCCGGCCATCAGCACCGGGTAGTTGGTGGTGAATTGGCCCTTCAGGGTGGCAAGGCCGGAGGACAAGGTCATGAGGTTGATGTCCGTGTTCACCACCAGGGGCCACATGAGGTCGGCGTAGGCGAAGACGGCGGTGAAGATGGTGAGGGCCGCCACGGAGGTGCCGGTGAGGGGCAGCATCACCTTCACAAAGCTCTGCCACTGGTTGCAGCCGTCCAGATAGGCGGCCTCGCCGATCTCATTGGGGATGCCCAGATAGGCCTGCCGCAGGAAGAAGGTGCCGAAGGCCGATACCAGGCCCGGGAACACCAGGGCGAAGAGATTTTCCGTGAGGCCGACGCTGGCCAGCATCTCATACTGGGGGATGACGAAGATCTGGGAGGGCATCATCATCTGCACCAGCACCAGAGTGAACAGGAAGTTCTTTCCCCGGAAGTGGAGCTTGGCAAAGGCGTAGCCCGCCATGGAGCTGAAAACGATGGCGCAGACCACCCGGAAGAACACCATGACGATGGTGTTGAAGTACAGGGCGCCGAAAGGCAGGCTGGTGAGGGCGTCCTTAAAGTTGGAGAAGAAGTAGGTCGTCGGGAAAAAGGTAGGCGGGATCTGCATGCTCTCCGACAGGGACTTCAGGGAGGTGAGGATCATCCACAAAAAGGGAAAGATCATAGTGAGAGAACCCGCGATAAGGAAGAAATAGGTCAGAACCGTCGTCCACCGGCGGCCGCTCTGCATGGAATCCGCTTTCATTGTCACACACCTTCCTTTCTCTTACACATCGTAGTTGACCCACTTCTTCTGGCCGATGAACTGGAAGATAGTCACCACGCCGATGAGAAGGATGGTCCAGATGACGATGGCGGAGGCATAGCCCTTGTTGCCGGCCACAAAGGCCTCCCGGTAGAAGAGGTACATGAGGCTCTGTACCTCCGGCAGCACCGGGTTGGTCTGGTCGATCATCATATAGATGAGGTCGTAGACCTTCAGGGACGCCATCATGCGCATGATGAGGGTGACGAAGAGGGTGGGGGAGATCATGGGCATGGTGATGGAGAAGAACTGCTTGATGGGGCCGGCGCCGTCGATGCGGGCGGCCTCGTAGTAGGTCTTGGAGATGTTCTGGAGGCCCGAGAGCAGCAGCACGGCGTCATAGCCGATGGAGCTCCAGATGGCCACGATGGCGCAGGCCAGAATGGCGGTGGTGGGGTTGGTCAGCCAGTTGACCTTGGCGTTGATGATGGTGTTGATGATGCCGTACTCGCCGTTGAACATCCACCGCCACACCATGGCGATGGCCGCGGGGGCGCACACCATGGGCAGGAAGTAGATGGCCCGGAAGCCGCTTTTGAACTTCACCTTGGCGTTGAGAAGGATGGCCACGATCAGGGCCAGGGCGATGCCCACCGGCACGGTGAGGATACAGAAGTAGACCGTGTTCCAGGTGGCCTTCCAGAACTCCGGGGTGGCGAACATGTCGGTGTAGTTGGCCACGCCGTTGAATTCCATGGCGCCGAAGGTCTTGGTCTTGGAGAAGCTGAGGATAAAGGTCTGGATGAGGGGGTAGTAGTTCAGCACCAGCAGACCGATGATGGTGGGGGCCACCATCAGCCAGGCCCAGCGCTGCTCCCGCTTGGCGGCGATGCTTTGCCGTTTCCACATAAGAGATCCGCGCTCCTTTCTTTCAGAGGTCTGTGGAGAGACCGCTTACTCGGCGCCCTCGGCAATGGCGTCGTTGACGATGGTGTTCATGTTGGCGAGGCCCTCGTCCACGCCCAGCTCGCCGCTGTAGATCTTCAGCAGCTCATCGGAGACCTTGCTCTTCCAGTTGGGACGGGTGGCGTCGTTGACGGACTGGACGGAGTAGTCGAACATGTCGATGCAGGCCTCCACGTTGAGGCGGTAATCGAACTGGTCAAAGGCGTCGATCCAGGCCTGCTCAGTGCCCTCATAGCCGGAGATGGCAGCGCCGTAGGAGGAGTGGATCTGCTGGGCTTCCTCGGTGCCCAGCCACTTCAAAAAGCCCATGATGATCTCGTCATCGGCGTTGTCGGCGGAGGTGGCGTAGCACAGGCCGTTGGAGATGGTGGCGCGGCCGTCACCGGAGACAGGATCGGGGCACTTGGGCAGCACGGCCACGTCCCACTTGCCCTGCATCTCGGGATAGTTCTTCATCTCAGCCATCAGGTTCCAGGTACCCTCCAGGAACATGGCGCCCTGCTCGGAGAAGAAGGCGTTGCCGGGAGCGGTCTCAGCGAAATAGGTCTGGGTGGGGCACCAGTCGTTCTGCTGCAGGCCGATGTAGAACTTCATGGCGTCGATGGTAGCGGGCTGGTCGAAACCGGCGGCGGTCTTGTCGTCGTTGAGGATGTAGCCGCCGTTCTGATAGACGAAGTTCCAGTAGCCCAGCTGCTCGTCGGCGTAGGCCATGTAGCCGTACTTGCCGGTGGCGTCATAGATGGCCTGAGAGGCGGAGGTCAGATCGTCCCAGGTCCAGTTCTCGTCGGGGTAGCTGACCCCGGCGGCGTCAAACATCTCCTTGTTGTACACCAGGCACACGGTGTCCTTATCCTTGGGCACGCCGTACATCCGGCCGTCGGAGCCCAGGGTGTTGGCGATGGACACCTCGGAGTAGTGGGAGTAGGTGTCGTCATCGTAGAGGTCGGTGACGTCTGCCAGCATGCCGTTATCGGCATAGAGGAGGATGTAGTTGGTGTGCATCCAGAAAATGTCGGGCAGGTTGCCGGAGCCGGCAGCGGCCTCCAGCTTGGTCCAGTACTCGTCCCAGCTGGTGACCTGGACCTCGATGGTGACGTCGGGGTTCAGCTCATGGTAAGCGTCGGCCAGAGCCTGCATAGACTCTCTCTGAGAGTTGTCCCAGATCTGCATGGTGAGGTTGCCGTCGGACTTCCCGCCCTTGCCGCAGGCGGTCAGTGCCAGCGCCAGAACGCAGGCCAGGACCAGTGCGATGATGCGCTTGGTATGTTTCATTTTTCCATTCTCCTTTCAGATGGGAGCGGGGAGGGAGGTGACCGCTCCCCGCCCCGCGCCATCCGTGTTCTTTTTGGCCATTTGGCGGCCTTGTTAGATGTAGTGTAGCATTTTTCCATATCCGGAGGAAATGGAAGCAGGCCCCCAAAATATTAACAAAAGCAACTGGCAGGGAAATATCGGGCATAACGAAAAACAAAAAGATATATTTTGTTGGGATTTTCAAAAATTTGGCTGTTTCAACAGAAAATGTCGTGCACTATTTTACACCTTGCACAAGAAACTGCGGATTTCCCTCTTGACAGTACTTTTTTTGTTTACACAATCGTAACATCCTTTTTCGGCTCCGGAAACTCCGTCGGGTAAAAACAGCACGGATGTATCCAAACCGGCGGCGCTCCGGGCCGTCTTGAAAAAAAGACGGGGCCTTCCACTGAAAGGGGAAGGCCCCGCCCCGGTGAAAGAGGCCCGTCTTCCGGATGGCGCTATCCCAGCAGAGCCGCCTGCCACTGCTCCTCCCGAAAACCAACCAGAACAAACCGCTCCCCGATAAGGAGAGGTCTCTTGACCAGCATGCCGTCGGTACTGAGGAGGCGCAGCTGCGCTTCCTCGTCCATCTCCGGCAATCTGTCCTTCAATCCCAGGGCCTTGTAGGCGAGGCCGCTGGTGTTGAACCATTTCCGCAGGGGCAGGCCGCTGCGGTCCACCCACTCCTTCAGCTCCTCATAGGTGGGATTGTGCTCCTTGATGTCCCGGTATTCCGCAGGGATCCCCTGCTCCTCCAGCCATTTCTCCGCCTTGCGGCAGGTACCGCACTTGGGATAGCATACCAGCAGCATAATGATATCCTCCTCAATATTCCCGTAAGATCAGCGCTGTGGCCCCGGGGTTCAGCCCGATCTCTAT
Source organism: uncultured Oscillospiraceae bacterium (assembly GCA_944386955.1). Lineage (GTDB taxonomy): Bacteria > Bacillota > Clostridia > Oscillospirales > Oscillospiraceae > CAJFPI01. Next base: position 20,444 of record CALXDB010000007.1, on the reverse strand, counting down.
CCGCTTTACCTTGGGGTGCCGGGCGTAGGTGTTTCGGATCATGCGCCGCAGGGCGTCGCCGGAGTGGTAGCCGTGGATCACCTCCAGGCGGTAGACGCTGCGCCCCGCCCGCCGCAGGGCCGCGTCCACGGCCGCCTGGGCCTGGGCGCAGTTCATGCCGTGGAGATCCAGGGTAATGGTGCCTCCCGTCATGGCCCTCCCCCCTTTCCTTTCCCACAGGATACCACACTGCCGCCGTCTTTACAAGTTCCCTCCTGTCGGGTACAATAGGAGCAAATGACCCCGCCGCAGGCGGGACGGGAGGCGATGGCGATGGCCCGCGATTACTTTAACTGCACCCTCTGCTACATTGAAAATGACCGGGACGAGTATCTGATGCTCCACCGGGTGAAGAAGAAAAACGACGTCAACCAGGACAAGTGGATCGGTGTCGGCGGCAAGTTTGAGAAGGGGGAGAGCCCCGAGGAGTGCCTTCTCCGGGAGGTTTGGGAGGAGACGGGCTATACCCTCACAAGCTACCGCCTGCGGGGGATCGTCACCTTCCAGGCGGACCCCTGGCCCGCGGAGTACATGTTCCTCTACACCGCCGACGGCTACACCGGAACGCAGAAGGAGTGCAGCGAGGGGGACCTCCAGTGGGTGCCCAAGGACCAGATCGAATCTCTCCCCATCTGGGAGGGGGACAAGGTGTTCTTTCGACTTTTGCGGGAGGACCGGCCCTTCTTCTCTCTGAAGCTGGTCTACCAGGGGGACGAGCTGGTCCGGATCGTGCTGGACGGAGAGGAGATGGCCCTGTGAAGGAGAAGCTGCTTATCAGCGCCTGCCTTCTGGGGCGCAACTGTAAGTACAACGGAGGAAACAACTATCACCCGCTTACCGAAGCGCTCCGGGAGCGGTACGACCTGGTGCCGGTGTGCCCGGAGTGCATGGGAGGCCTCCCCATTCCCCACGACCCCTCGGAGCGGGTGGGGGACAGGGTCCTCTCCAGGTCCGGGGCCGACGTCACCGCCGCCTTCCGCCTGGGGGCGGAGAAAGCCGTGGAGGCCGCCCGGCGGTCCGGGGCGCAAAAGGCGGTGCTGAAGGAGCGGAGCCCCTCCTGCGGCTTCGGTTCCATTTACGACGGCACCTTCACCGGCACGGTGGTGCCGGGGGACGGAGTGGCCGCCGAGGCTCTGGCGGCGGAGGGAGTGGCCATCTGGGGCGAGAGCCGGATGGAGGAGCTGCTGAAATAGCGAAAAGCCCAGGCGGGACGGAGAGTAAAATGGCCGCGGGGATAAATTTTGTGCAGCCCTTGACAAACGGGGTGCTGCCGTGTATACTCATTACATCAAAAATTCTTGATGTGAGGTGAGCGGATGGGGACCCATCAGGAGGACGCCAAGGTGTTCAAGGCGCTGTGTGATCCCAAGCGCCTGGCCATTCTGGAGCAGCTGCGCAGCGGAGAAAAGTGCGCCTGCGTTTTGCAGGAGCCCATGGATTTGACCCAATCCGGGCTGTCCTATCACATGAAGATCCTGTGTGATTCCGGCATCGTGGCCAGCCGGCAGGAGGGCAAGTGGACCCATTACCGCCTGAGCGGCTCCGGCGGGGCACGGGCGCTGGAGCGGCTGCGGGCCATTCTTACCCCCAATACGGAGCAAGAGAGTTCCGGCTCTTCCTGCGGCAGGTAAACGCCATCCTACAGCGATGGCGTTTCTCCAGGGGGAAAACATCAAAATTTTTTGATCTGTTGTCCGATGTATGAAAGCGAGGGATTTGTTGTGGATATATGGCAGTTTTTTCAAGATGAGGTACTGGGGATGAAATGGCTGGACAGACTTATCGGCAGCGGCCTGTCTGTGCTGGGGCTGGATACGGGCGGGCGGCTGGGCGGCAGCGTCCGGTTTTTTCTCTATGATGTGGTCAAAATCACGGTGCTGCTGTGTGTTTTGATTTTTGTCATCTCCTATATTCAGAGCTATTTTCCGCCGGAGCGCAGCAAAAAGATCCTGGGCCGGTTTCATGGGATTGGCGCCAACTGCGTCTCGGCCCTGCTGGGAACGGTGACCCCCTTCTGCTCCTGTTCCTCCATCCCGCTGTTTATCGGCTTTACCGGAGCGGGACTTCCCCTGGGGGTGACCTTTTCTTTCCTGATCTCCTCGCCTATGGTGGATCTGGGCAGTCTGGTGCTGCTGATGAGCATTTTTGGAGCAAGGGTTGCGGTGATTTATGTGCTGGTGGGGCTGGTGGTCGCCGTTGCTGGCGGCACGGTCATTGAACGGCTGCACATGGAGCGACATGTAGAGAACTTTATTTTTTCTGCCGGGAGCACGGACATGGACTCCCCTGCCCTGACCACAGCCGAGCGTGTGCAGTATGCAAAGGGGCAGGTTGCCTCAACGTTTCAAAAGGTATTTCCCTACATTTTGGTGGGCGTGGCCATCGGCGCGGGGATCCACAACTGGATACCGGAGAGCTGGATCGAGGCGGTGCTGGGCAGCAGCAATCCCTTCGGGGTGATCTTGGCTGTCCTGGTGGGCGTTCCCATGTATGCGGACATATTCAGTACCATACCGGTGGCGGAGGCCCTGCTGGCAAAAGGCGCGCAGCTCGGGACGGTCCTGGCCTTTATGATGGCGGTGACAACGCTGAGCCTGCCCTCTCTCATTATGCTGCGCAAGGCCGTCAAGCCGAAGCTGCTGGCTCTGTTTATCGGCGTGTGCACCGGGGGCATCGTCCTGGTGGGCTGCTTGTTCAATGTGTTCCAATTCGTATTCATTTGATTTGGGAGGTATGAAGCATGGGGATTTTTCGCAGAAACAAAAAAGAGGGACCGGCTGCCTGCTGCTGCGGCAGCTGTACGCCCGAGGCGATGGCCCGGCCGGCGACGGGTAATGCCTCCGGCGGCGTCAAGGTGCTGGGCTCCGGCTGCGCGAAGTGCAGCGCCCTGGAGCAGGCTGTCCGTGAGGCGCTGGCGGAGCTGGGTATGGAGACGGCCATCGACCATGTGACGGATTTTGCGCAGATCGCCGCCTATGGGGTGATGACCACCCCGGCGCTGGTGGTGGACGGCAAGGTGGTGTCCTACGGCAAGGTTTTGAAGAAGGACGAGGCCAAGGCGCTGATCCGGAAGGCGCGGGAGTGACTTGTGGGCCGGAAGCCGAACGCGGCCTTCGCGTGGTCCGCAGATCCCGCCGCAGCCAGATGGCGGGGCCATAAGCAGAAAAGGGGAGGCTGTGTTTCGACACAGCCTCCCTCTGCAGGGGGGAATATCCGGCGGCTCCGGCGGAGGCAGGAGCGCCCCTGCGATACCGGGGCCTCAGCCTCCTTTTGCCGGATCATCGCTTCACTGCCGTCACCACGCGGATCTGACCGCCGGCGCTGCAGCCCAGATTATCATAGTAGCCGGTGATCTGATACTGACTCAGATCCCCCAGAGCCGCCAGATTGGTGAGGGTGTAGCCGGAGCCGGAGGTCCGCAGGTACACCTGCACATCCTCGGAGACCTTGTAGGTCTTGCCGCTGCCGGCGGAGGCCTGGGAGGCCGTGAGGCTGGTTAGTGTCACCTTCTCCAGATTCTTGATGGAGGAGATGGCGCCGTCCTCATAGACGAACCGTGCGCCGCCGGTGGATACGCTGAAGAGCTTGCCGCTGCTGTTGAAGACGCCGGACTGTCCGCCGATGAGGTAGGTGTAGCTGCCCATCAGATTCATCTCCTGGCTGACCTCCTCCACATCGGTCAGCAGGCCGTAGGTGTGGATATCGCCGGTGACGTCGTCCAGGATCATGTGGGACACCTGGCCGCTGTCGTTGGTGATGTACCACTGGACGTCGCCGCTGGAGAGGGTATACCCCGCCAGACGGGAGGGATAGACCCGCTTGTAGCCGCCGTTTCCGTCGCTGTCCAGGATCTCCACATCGGCAGCCAGGGTGAGATCGCCGATCCTGGTACCGTCGGAATTGACCTTGCCTCCGGCGCTCTTGTCCGTCAGGCGCTTGACGGTAAGACTGCCTCCGTTGGAGCTGACGGACACCATGGCGCCCACATCGTAGCTGACGTCGGTGGAATACTGCCGGACCGTTCCGTCGGTGCAGGCCACCTCCACGGTGCGGCTGGTGTGGGACCCGCCGGCGGCGTCGGTATACTTCTCCGTGCTGGTGCCGATGACCACGCCGTAGACGATCTCACTGCCCACCGCCGCGGAGACCACATCCACCACGGTGCCGTCCATGCCCAGCAGCAGCGTCACCTGGTCGCCCACGGAGAACTCACCCATGGAGGAGAGCTTGTAGATGGCGCTGGAGGTGGAGAGGTTATAGGTGTTCCCCGCCACAGTGACGGAGGTGGGAGACATGACGCCGGGGGAGGCGGCGGTGTAGGTGCCCACCACCCGGCTGCTGTAGGCGTAGACGGTGCGGAGGTTCTCGTTGTAGTAGTAGACGTCATACGTCCCAATGTCCGAAAGCTGGGCCTCCGCCCCGTTGCGGTAGACTGCTGTGGGGGTGAAGGAGAGCTCCAGGGACTCCCCGGGCAGCCGGGTGATGGGGCCCACCAGATTCTCCTCCACCAGGGCGGTGTAGTCCAGCTCGCCGCCGGAGGTGAGGCTGTAGCCGATGGTGGTGGCGTAGACGCTGCCCGCCTTGGTCTTGGCGGTCATGAGGTTATAGAAGATCACCATGACCTCCTCCCGGGTGAGGGCCTGCCCTCTCCCCGCCGAGACCCCGTCGCCAAGACCAAGAGCCCGGTATTTGGACAGCTGGGCCTGGGGGTAGGCGCCCGCCAGATCCTCGCTGGTGTAGCCCAGCATCCGCAGCAGGGCGGTGGCCGCCTCCTCGGTGGTGATGGTCTTGTCCGGGCGGAAGGTGCCGTCGCTGTAGCCCTGGACCCAGCCCTGCTCCACGGCGATGCGGATATACTCCGCCCCCCAGTAGCTGCTCTTCACATCGCTGAACACGGACATGCCGCCGCTCTCCCCCACCGTATCCCGGTAGGAGGAGGCCATGACCATCATCTTGGCAAACTGGGCCCGGGTCACCGAAGCGGACAGGTTCATATTGCCGTTTTCATCCCCCGTCATGATCCCCAGGGCTTGGATGGCAGCCTGAATGGCGGCGCTGTCGGCGGCCTGGGCGGGGACCATCAGAAGTCCCGCCGTCAGGCACAGAGCCAGGGCCCATGCAAACACTCGTTTCAAGGTCTCTTCCTCCTTTATTCGTACCGCAGCGCGTCGATGGGATTGAGCTGCGCCGCTTTTTTCGCAGGTAAGTAGCCAAACAGCACGCCGATGGCTGCCGACACGCCGAAGGCCATGGTGATGGACGCCGCCGAGGGGGTCACCGCCATGGAGGTCTCCAGCAGCGTGGTGATGAGCACTGTGGCCGCCGAGGACAGGGCGTAGCCCAGGGCGATGCCGATCAGCCCGCCGGCAGCGCTGGTGGTGGCCGCCTCGATGACGAACTGGAGCAGAATGGTCCGCTCCTTGGCCCCCAGGGCCTTGCGGATGCCGATCTCCCGGGTCCGCTCTGTCACCGACACCAGCATGATGTTCATGATGCCGATGCCGCCCACTACCAGGGAGATGGCGGCGATGGCCGCCAGAATGGTGATCATCACATCCACCATGCTGTTCATGGCGTCCAGCATCTCCGTCATGCTGATAACGGAGAAAACGCTGTCGGAGCCATAGAGCTCCGTGAGGGCGTCCTCCAGCACCTCCTTGGCCTGATAGGCCAGATCCTCGCTGGTCACCGTCACCACATAGCTGCTGATGGTGCCCATGCCGGAGGCCCGGGCGGCGGTGGTATAGGGAAGAAAGACGCAGTCGTCCGCGCCTCCCTCCTCCAGGGTGTCTCCCTCCTGGGTCATGACGCCCACCACGGTGTAGGGCCGTCCCCCCACCCGGACAGTCTTCCCCAGGGCGTCGCCGCCGAAGTAGGTGCGGCTCAGGTATTCCCCGATGACGCACACCGAGAGCCGGTCCTCCATGTCGAGATATTGCAGCCCCCGGCCCTGGGAGATGGTGTACTGCTTCATATTGAAGTAGTCCTCGCTGACGCCGGTGACGCTGGTGTAGCTGAGGCTCTCCGTGCCGATCTTCACGCCGGAGAGATTGACCAGCGGGGAAATCTGGTCAAAATACCGGCTGTTCTCCTCCACAATCTCATACATCTGCTCCTCGCTGACGGACCGGGAGGAGCTTCGGCCCATGAGAGTGACGGAGATGGTATTGGTGCCCATGGACTGGAAGGACTCGGTGATGTAGTTCTCCATGCCGTTTCCGAGGCCCACGATCACCATCACCGAGGCGATGCCGATGATGATGCCCAGCATGGTGAGAAAGGTCCGCATCTTGCTGGCCCGGATGTTTCGCAGGGCCATGGTAAAGGATTCGCCCAGGCTCATCCGGCCGCCTCCTCTCCTCCCACCAGGGCGTTCCTGCCGTGGGCGGGGCCGTCGTAGACCACCTTGCCGTCCTCCAGACGGATGATCCGGGGGGCGGTGACGGCGATGGAGTTGTCGTGGGTGATGAGCACCACGGTGCGGCCCTCCCGGTGGACCTGCTGGAGCATCCCCAGCACCTCCCGGCTGGTTTTGCTGTCCAGGGCGCCGGTGGGCTCGTCGGCCAGGATCACCGGCGGGTCTCCCGCCAGAGCCCGGGCAATGGACACCCGCTGCTGCTGGCCGCCGGAGAGCTGGTTCGGGCGGTTTTTCCGCTTGTCGATAAGTCCCACCCGCTCCAGGGCCTCCTCCGCCCGCCGCCGGCGCTCGCCCCGGGGCACCCCGGCGTACATCAGGGGCACCTCTACATTTTCCAGCACCGACAGCTTGGGCAGAAGGTTGTACTGCTGGAAGATAAAGCCCAGCATCTTGTTCCGGGTCTCTGCCAGCTCATTTTTGGAGAGACTGCCCACGTCCGCTCCATGGAGGAGATAGCGTCCGGAGGTGGGCACGTCCAGACAGCCGATGATGTTCATGCAGGTGGACTTGCCGGAGCCGGACTTGCCCACGATGGCCACGAACTCCCCCCTGTCGATGGAGAAGGAGATGTCGTCGGCGGCCCGCACCGTCTCGTCCCCCATCTGATAGAACTTGCAGAGATGGTCAAATACGATGAGAGGTTCCATCATAGCCGCCTCACATTCCCGGGCCGCCTGCAGGTCCGCCGCCACCGCCTCCGCCCGGCATGGGTTCACCCATCATGACCTGCATGCCGGAGAAGTCGCTGCTGGAGGCTGCGGGGGTGTAGAGGATCTCATCCCCCTCCTCCAGACCGGAGAGGACCTGGGCGTAGTCGCCGTCGCTGGTGCCGATGGTCACCTCCCGGTAGCCGTAGCCCTCCGGCAGGGACTCGTCGCCGCCGTTCTCCGCGCCCTTTACCAGCACCTGCCCGCTGCGGTTCACCGCGGCGGCGGGAATCCGCAGCACATCGGTGACCTGCTGGGTAATGATGACGCAGTCTACGTTCATTCCCGGCCACAGATCTCCCGGGTCGTCCACCCGAACGGTGACGGGATAGGTGGTGGCTCCGTTGGAGGTGGTGCCCTTGACGCTGACGTTGGTGATGATCCCCTGGAAGGTCTGGCCCTCCACCGCCTCTGCGGTGATGGTCACCTCCTGGCCCACTGCCAGCTGGCTGATGTCCAGCTCGTCAATGGTCAGAGTAACGGTAAGATAAGACAGGTCATAGATGGTGCACAGGGTCTTGCCGGACTCCAGGGTGTCTCCGGCTTTGTAGTTCTTTTCCACGATGGTGCCGTCGATGGGGGAGGTAATGGTGTAGTCCTCCAGATTGTCGCTCTGGTTCTCCAGGGAAATCTCCGCCTCCCGGAGAGAACGGTAGGCGCTGTCTACCTGGTCCTCCACCGTGTCGCTGTCGATGTGGAGGAGGGCCTGGTTTTTGGACACCTTACTGCCCTCGCCGACATATACCGCAGTCACTGTGCCGGCCGCCGGGGCGGTAACGGTGGAGGAGGCCTTGTAGGATACGGCGCCGCTGCCGGCGCAGGTCAGGTCCCCCACGGTCACGGTGGCGGCGCTGCCCTCGGTGATGGCGCCGGGATTCTGGACCTCCACAGTGACCATTCGGACGATCCGGCTGCCGCTGAGGACCTGGTCGGCGCCGCTGACCTTGGTGACGGTGCCGGAGAGGGTCTCAAAGGTGGAGTCCAGGGTCACGCCGGCACTCTGCCCCACAGAGATCTGCCGGGCGTCATCGGCGAGGAAGGGGACCTCCACCGACACGGTATCCCGGTCCTGGATCTCTGCCAGGGTCTCCCCGGCGGCCACCTCGTCGCCGGACTCCACCAGCACGTCCATCACCGTACCCGCCGTGGGGGCCTTCACGTCCTGGTCCGCCTGGCTCTCCAGAGCCCGCTCATAGGAGCGCTGGGCCTGGTCCAGAGCCAGCTGGGCCTTTTCCAGGTTGGTGGAGGCATCGGAGCTGTCGATCTGATAGAGGACCGCCCCCTCTGTCACCTGGTCTCCCTCCTCAAAGTCTGCGGCTAAAATTTCACCGCTGGAGAGGGTGGTCACGGTATAAGAATCCGCCGGTTCCAAAGTGCCGCTGGCGGAGAGAGAGGAGGTGATATCCCCCCGGTCCACCGTGGCGGAGAGGTACTGGCTGTCCGCCGCCGCGGCCCGCCCGCCCCCGCCTCCGGCGCAGGAACGCCACACCGCTGCCAGGATCACGATCACCAGCAGCACGGCGATCAACTTCTTCTTTTTTAGCTTTTTCCACCTGTTTTTCCACTTTTCCATGGGTTTGGCGCCATCCTTTCTTCTGCCGTGGTCCGCCCTGCGCTTCGCTTCGGCGGACCGCAGGGCAAGTCATGCTGATTGTAATGGTCCGGGAGGAGAAATATGTAAAGAATTTTGGGCCAAATTGTGAACAGAGTGAAAATATTTCCATCTTCATATGAATATTTAAGCCCTATTCCAGCATTCTCCCTGCGGAACACGCTCCCTTGCAGCGGAATCCTGTATTATTGTATTAGACGCTTAGTACAATAATACATTTTCCGGAGTTTGTCAAGCATCCTCCTGCGGTTTCCCTCAACTGTGTATATATAACATGGACAGTATATACAGTTAAGCGCCTCTTGTCAAGGAAAAAAACGCCCCCGGCCGCGCAATAGGCCGGGGGCGTTTCTGTTGGACTGGGACTCAGCGGTGGCTCTTCCGCTCGGCCTCGCAGTAGGCGCAGCGGTAGGTCCGCTTCTCCGGGTCGCTGAGGAGGAAGATGGCGTCCAGCTGCTTCTCATCGGTGGTGATGCACCGGGGATTCTTGCAGTGGATCACGTTCACCAGCTTCTGGGGGAGGGCCAGGTGCTTCTTCTCCACCAGATGGCCGTCCTTGATGATATCCACGGTGATGTCCGGGTCGATGTAGCCCAGCACGTCCAGGTCGATGTCGATGGGGGAGTCGATCTTGATGATATCCTTCTTCCCCATCTTGCTGCTCTTGGCGTTTTTGATAATGGCCACCTGGCAGTCCAGCTGGTCCAGCTTCAGATACTTATAGATCTGCATGCAGGCGCCGGCCTTGATGTGGTCCAGCACGATGCCGTTTTGCACGCTGTCAATATTCATGGGTGGTACCTTCCTTTCTCTTACGCCTTCAAATCCAGCAGCTTCATGATGAGGGCCATGCGGATGAACTTGCCGTTGCGGACCTGTTCAAAGTACCGGGCCCGGGGATCGTCGTCCACAGACACGGCGATCTCGTTGACACGGGGCAGGGGGTGAAGGATGCACATGTCCTTCTTGGCGGTGGTCAGCTTGGCGGGATCCAGCACATAGGTGTCCTTCAGGCGGATATAGTCGGCCTCGTTGAAGAACCGCTCCTTCTGGACGCGGGTCATGTACAGCACGTCCAGCTTGGGCATGGCCTCCTCCAGGCTCTCCGTCTCCTCGTAGGGCAGGCCCTTTTTCTGGAGGGATTCGTTGATATAGTTGGGCATCTTCAGCTCCTCGGGGGAAATGAAGATGAAGTGGATGCCGGTGTACCGGGACAGGGCATTGACCAGGGAGTGGACGGTGCGGCCGAACTTCAGATCGCCGCAGAAGCCGATGGTGAAGTCATTGAGGCTGCCCCTCTCCCGGTGGATGGTGAGAAGGTCGGTGAGGGTCTGGGTGGGGTGGTTATGGCCGCCGTCGCCGGCGTTGATGATGGGCACCTGGGAGCGCTGGCTGGCGGCGAAGGGGGCGCCCTCCTTGGGGTGACGCATGGCAATGATGTCGGCGTAGCAGCTGACGGTGCGGACGGTATCGGTGACGGTCTCGCCCTTGGCAGTGGAGCTGGAGGCGGCGGAGGAGAAGCCCAGCACGCTGCCGCCCAGGCCCAGCATGGCGGACTCAAAGCTCAGCCGGGTCCGGGTAGAGGGCTCGAAGAACAGGGTGGCCAGCTGCTTGTGGGCGGCCACGTCCTGATACTTGACGGGGTTTTCGATGATGTCCTCAGCGGTGGCGATCAGCTCGTCGATCTCCTCCACGGAGAGGTCGGTAATATCGATCAAATGGCGCATGGTGTGAAACCTACCTTTCTATTCTCAGTGGATCCAGCTCTCATCGGAGGGGTTGTTGCGGAAGGCGATGAGACGCTCCTTGTCCTCGGGCCGGATGTAGCCCTCCTCGGCGGCCACCTCCACGGTGACGTCGAAATTGGTGAGGCTCACGTTGCGGACATGGGCGGCGGCCAGGCGGTCCAGGCCCTTCTGCATGCCGTAGGTGTAGATGCTGACGATGCCCAGCACCTCGGCGCCGGCCTCCCGCAGGGCCTCCACCACCTCGATGCAGCTGCCGCCGGTGGAGATGAGGTCCTCCACCACTACCACCTTCTGGCCAGCCTCCAGCTTGCCCTCGATGCGGTTCTGGCGGCCGTGGTCCTTGTTGCCGGAGCGGACGTAGCCCATGGGCAGGCCCATGATGTGGCCCACGATGGCGGCGTGGGCGATGCCGGCGGTGGAGGTGCCCATGAGAACCTCCACGTCGGGGTACTCCTGCCGGATGGTCTCCGCCAGGGCGTTCTCCACGGTGTTCCGGGCCTCCGGGGCGGTGAGGATCAGGCGGTTGTCGCAGTAAATGGGGCTCTTGATGCCGCTGGCCCAGGTAAAGGGCTCCTCCGGCCGCAGGAACACAGCCTTGATGTCCAGCAATGCCTTAGCGACGATCTCTTCGGTCTTCATATTCCAAATTCCTCCTTACAGGTGATTTATCCAACAAACTCGCTGACGCAGCGGCGGTAGGCGGCCACCGGGTCCTCCGCCCGGGTGATGGGGCGGCCCACCACGATGTAGTCCGAGCCGATCTCCTTGGCTTTTGCCGGAGTGGTGACCCGGACCTGGTCCCCCACGTCCCCGTCGGCAAAGCGGACACCGGGGGTGACGGTGAGGAAGGCTTTGCCGCAGACCTCGTGGACCTTGGCGGCCTCCAGGGGAGAGCAGACCACGCCGTCCAGGCCGGAATCGGCGGCATTCTTGGCGTAGGCCATGACCACCTGGTCCAGGGGGTGGTCGATGAGCAGCTCCTTGCGCATCCGCTCCTCGCTGGTGGAGGTCAGCTGGGTGACGCCGATGAGGAGGGGACGGCTGCCGTCGGGCCGGGTGAGGCCCTCCAGGGCGGCGGTCATCATGGCGGCGGTGCCGGCGGTGTGGAGATTGCACATATCCACATCCAGGCGGCTGAGCACAGCCATGGCGCTCTTGACGGTGTTGGGGATGTCGTGGAGCTTCAGATCCAGGAAGATCTGGTGGCCCCGGGCCTTGATCTCCCGCACGATGGCGGGACCCTCAGCGTAGAACAGCTCCATGCCGATCTTCACATAGGGCTTCTCCTCGGTGAACTTGTCCAGGAAGGTCAGCGCTTCCTCCTTGCTCGCGAAATCGCAGGCGATGATGACGTCTTTACCCATGATCGAACTCCTTCCGTATCCATTCCTGTATTGCTCTTATGTCCGTTTCGGCGCAAAAAAATTCCGGCCCTGTTCAAGCCCTGCGGTCTGAACAGCCGGAACCCATCGAAAAAGCCGATACCATAGGAAAAAAGGAAATACCAATGCCACGGACCATCCACGCCATCGCCATCTGTCGCTCTTTCCGCAGCGCGCCGCCCATGCCGGTACTCCTTTCCCACAGCTCACATAAATCAACTTATTTTACAGACAAACCCCGGACTTTGTCAACCGGTAACTTCTCCAAAAACAGACGGAGTCTTTTGCGCCTTTTGCTGTTTTCTGTCGAAATCTTGCCGGGGGAGGCTTCCATATTATGGAAGCCTCCCCCGGTGGTCATCCGATGCGGGATGGGGCTGCTTGCGGGTGGGTTATCCGGCAGGTCTTACCGGCCCAGCTTGGCCCGCAGCTCCGCGCCCTTCTCCTCATAACCGGGCTTACGCCCCACGGGGCAAGGCCCCGCGGGGACCCCGTTGATTTGACTTGCGCGGCGGAAATGAATTCCGCCTTGCGCCGAGGTTTTGCTGCGCAAAACGCTCGTACCGCCGCCAGCGGCGGAGCTGGGCAAGCCCTCCCGCCGTGGAGACGATCGCTGTGTCTTACCGGCCCAGCTTGGCCCGCAGCTCCGCGCCCTTCTCCTCATAACCGGGCTTGCCCAGGAGGGCGAACATGTTCTTCTTGTAGGCCTCCACGCCCGGCTGGTCGAAGGGATTCACCCCCAGCAGATAGCCGCTGAGGCCGCAGGCGTACTCGAAGAAGTAGATGATCTCGCCCAGGGTGTAGGCGTTCTTCTCGCCCACCTTCACGATCATGTTGGGCACGCCGCCCTCCACATGGGCCAGCAGGGTACCATCCATGGCCTGGGTGGCGATGTAGTCCATGTCCTTGCCTGCCAGGAAGTTGAGCCCGTCGCCGTCGGCCTCGTCGTAGGGGACCTTCACCTGGGCGGCGGAGGGGCCGAAGCGGACCACCGTCTCAAAGAGGTGCCGCTCACCCTGCTGGATGTACTGGCCCATGGAGTGGAGGTCGGCGGTGAATTCCACGCTGGCGGGGAAGATGCCCTTGTTCTCCTTGCCCTCGCTCTCGCCGTAGAGCTGCTTCCACCACTCGGTCATGAACCGGAAGGCGGGCTCATAGGCGGCCAGGATCTCGATCTTCTTGCCGCTCTGATACAGCTCGTTGCGGGCGGCGGCGTACTGCCAGGCGGGGTTTTCAGAGAGATCCGCCTTGCGGCAGGTCTCCATCATGCTGGCGGCGCCGGACATCAGCTGCTCAATGTCCACGCCGGCCACGGCGATGGGCAGCAGACCCACGGCGGTGAGGACGCTGTACCGGCCGCCCACGTCGTCGGGCACCACATAGGTGTCGTACCCCTCGGCGTCGGCCAGGCTCTTCAGGGCGCCCCGGGCCTTGTCGGTGGTGGCGTAGATCCGCTTGGCGGCCTCGGCCTTGCCGTACTTCTTCTCCAGGGCGGCCTTGAAGAACCGGAAGGCCACGGCGGGCTCGGTGGTGGTGCCGGACTTGGAAATGACGTTGACGGAGAAGTCCTCGTCGCCGATGAGATCCATGATCTCCTGAAGGTAGTCGGCGGAGAGGCCGCAGCCCACAAAGTAGATGTTGGGGGTGTCCTTCTTCTTCAGGTTGTAGTTGGGGGAGCAGAGGAAGTCGATGGCGCCCTTGGCCCCCAGATAGGAGCCGCCGATGCCGATGACCACCAGAGCCTTGCTGTCGCTCTGGATCTTCTTGGCGGCGGCCTGAATGCGGGCGAACTCCGCCTTGTCATAGTCCCGGGGCAGGTTCACCCAGCCCACGAAGTCGTTGCCCCGGCCGGTGGCCTCCTGAAGCCAGGTGTGAGCCTGCTGCAGGCCGGGGACAAACGCGGATACCTTACTGGCAGCCTTGCTGTAATCAACAGAAATCATGTCTCGTTTCTCCTCCCGAAGTGAGTGATTTGGATTCTTTTCTCAGTATAGCACAGCAAGCAGGCCGGATACAATAGGGAACCTTCGAAGAAATTGGAATTCCGGGCCCTCTGCCGGGCCCTCTTGCCACTGGGGAGCCTTCATGGTATAATACCGGTACGACACCTGAAAGAGCGGGTGGCGGGAAAGGAGGAGCCCATATGCCGTTTGCCGCCTATATTTGGCTGGCGCTGCTCATCATTTTCGGGATCGTGGAGGCGGCTACCGCTGCGCTGACCTCCATCTGGTTTGCCGCCGGTGCGCTGGCGGCCACCGCAGCCGCGCTGCTGGGCGGTCCCCTGTGGCTGCAGATCCTGCTGTTCCTGGCGGTTTCCGCGGCGGCCTTGGCCATGACCCGGCCCCTGGTGCGCCGGTATGTGGACAGCCGCAAGGTGCCCACCAATGTGGGACGCCTTATGGGGCAGACCGCACGGGTCACCGAGAATATCGACAATATCGCCGGCACCGGCGCCGTCTATATCGACGGGAAGACCTGGAGCGCCCGCAGCGCCGACAACGTCCCTATTGAAAAGGATACCTTGATCCGGGTGGAACGGATCGAGGGTGTGAAGCTGATTGTGAAAAAGGAGGAAGTGTATCATGCCGCTGCTCGTTAGATTTCTGCCCCTCATCATTCTTGTCATCATCCTTCTCATCATCCTGGTCCGCAGCGTCTATGTGGTCCAGCAGTCCCGGGCCTTCGTCATCGAGCGCCTGGGCGCCTTCTCCGCTGTGTGGGAGGTAGGCCTCCATGTGAAGGTCCCCTTCATTGAGCGGGTGGCCAAGCGGGTGAGCCTGAAGGAGCAGGTGGTGGACTTTGCTCCCCAGCCTGTTATCACAAAGGATAACGTTACCATGCAGATCGACACGGTGATTTACTTCCAGATCACCGACCCCAAGCTGTACACCTACGGGGTGGAGCACCCCATGAGCGCCATCGAGAACCTGACCGCCACCACCCTGCGAAATATCATCGGCGATCTGGAGCTGGACCAGTCCCTCACCAGCCGCGATCACATCAATACCAAGATGCGGGCCATTCTGGACGAGGCCACGGACCCCTGGGGCATCAAGGTCAACCGGGTGGAGCTGAAGAACATCATCCCGCCCCGTGAGATCCAGGACGCCATGGAGAAGCAGATGAAGGCGGAGCGGGAGCGCCGGGAGTCCATCCTCCAGGCCGAGGGCACCAAGCAGAGCCAGATCCTGGTGGCGGAAGGCGAGAAGCAGAGCGTGATTTTGAAGGCGGACGCCGCCAAGCAGGCCAAGATCATGGCCGCCGAGGCGGAGAAGGCCGCCCGGATCATGGCCGCCGAGGCCGAGGCCGAGGCCATCACCAAGGTGCAGCAGGCCACCGCCGACGCCCTGAAGCTCCTCAACGAGGCGGCTCCCAACGACCAGGTGGTGAAGCTGAAGGCCCTGGAGGCCTTCCAGGCCGCCGCCGACGGCAAGGCCACCAAGATCATCATCCCCAGCGAGATCCAGGGCCTTGCGGGCCTGGCTGCCGGGGTGAAGGAAGCCTTTGTGGACGAGAAAAAGTAAATCACAGAAAAAGGGCCCCGGGAAAGAAAGCGATCTCCCGGGGCCTTTTGCTTATGCTTTTGGAGTCAGACGCACAAAACCATAGCTGTGCAGAATCTGAAAATATTTGGCGATGCGGGGATACAGGGGCTCTGCCGCCTCGCCAAACCGCTCCTTTAAAGGAGCGGCCAGCTCATAGACGGTTTGCCGGCCGTCTATGAGGGGCCAGAGAAAGCTGCCGGTCTCGTCCAGATGGACGTAAGAGATCCGGGGCTTGCGGAAAACCTTCTGGGCGATGGCGTTCATCACACCCCTGTTTTCGATCTCCAAGGTGACGATCCCGTTTTCATCCGTGCTCCACGCCAAATCAGCCCGGACGGGGATCATGTCGAGGTAGTTGACCTGCTGCTTGCTTTTGCGGGCCATGCAGATTACTTCGCCGCCTTGTTCTTGCCCCACAGGGAGAACTTCAGGAGGCTGAGGATAATGAGGGCCAGCACCACTGCGCTGCCCACCAGGTTGTTGGTGACGCCGCGGATGGCGTCCAGGAATTTGGGCGTGGAGGGGTCGATCTCGAACACCGCCAGAATGGCCAGGGCGATGCCCACCAGGCCCTCGCCGGCGATCATGCCGGCGCTGAAGAGGGTGCCGTCGTTGTTCTGCGCGGCCTTCACCTTATCACTGATGTTCTTGCGGCGGTTCATGAGCAGGGAGATGATACCGCCCACCATGATGCAGGCGTTCAGCTGCACCGGCAGGTAGATGCCCACGGCGATGGGCATGACGGGCAGGCGCAGGATCTCAAAGCACAGCGCCAGGCACACGCCCACGAAGATGAGGCCCCAGGGCAGCTGGTTGCCCATGATGCCCTCCACCAGCATCTTCATCAGGTTGGCCTGGGGGGCGGAGATCTCCGGGGAGTCGAAGCCCCAGGCGGCGTCCAGCAGGTACAGCACGCCGCCGATGGCGAAGGCGGAGGCCACCACGCCGATGATCTCGCCGATCTGCTGCTTCTTGGGGGTGGCGCCCAGGAGGTAGCCGGTCTTCAGGTCCTGGGAGGTGTCGCCGGCGATGGCGGCGATGACGCAGATGACGGAGCCGATGGCGATGGCGCCGGTCATGCCCTCAATGCCCACCATGCCGGTGGACTTCAGCACCAGGGTGGAGATGATGAGGGTGGCGATGGCCATACCGGACACGGGGTTGTTGGTGGAGCCCACCAGACCAACCATACGGCTGGACACGGTGGCGAAGAAGAAGCCGAAGACCACGATGAGGATGGCCCCCAGCAGGTTCACGGGAATGCCGGGGAACAGCCAGATCACCAGGGTGGTGACCACCACGCCCGCCAGGATGATCTTCATGCTCAGGTCCTGACTGGTGCGGTCCAGGCTGGTGACCGCGCCGCCCCGCATGCTCTTCATGGAGTCGGCAAAGGTGCGGCAGATCAGGGGGAAGGACTTGATAAGGCTGATGAAGCCGCCGGTGGCGATGGCGCCGGCGCCGATATAGCGGATATAGCTTCCCCAGATGCCGCTGGGACCGTCGGCGGCAAAGATGTTGGCAATGGTGTCGGTGCCCGGATAAATGATGGCGTCAGCGCCGAAGAGAAATACCAGGGGGATCAGCACACACCAGCCGATGACGCCGCCCACGAACATGAAGGAGGAGATCCGGGGACCCACGATGTAGCCCACGCCGATGAGGGCGGGGTAGACCTGGGTGCCGATCTGGGCGCCGAAGCTCTTGAAGGTATAGTTGATCTCGCTGGGGATCACCTTGAAGCCGTCCACAATCAGCTTGAAGACAGCAGAGATGCCCATGCCGGAGAACACGGTGACGGCGTCGGAGCCGCCCTCCTCACCGGCCAGCAGCACCTCGGCGCAGGCGGTGCCCTCAGGATAGGGCAGGGTGGCGTGCTCCCGGACGATGAGAGCGTTGCGCAGGGGCACCATGAAAAAGACGCCCAGAAGGCCGCCGCACAGGGCGATGATGGTGATTTCCACCAGGCTGGGCTTCTCCCCCAGGCCCTCGGCGGCCCAGAGGAACAGAGCCGGCAGGGTGAAGATGGCGCCGGCGGCCAGAGACTCACCGGCGGAGCCGATGGTCTGGACGATGTTGCTCTCCAGAATGGAGTTGCGGCGCATAAGCACCCGGATGATGCCCATGCTCAAAACGGCGGCGGGGATGGACGCGGAGACAGTGAGGCCTACCCGGAGGCCCAGGTAGGCGTTGGCCGCGCCGAAGACCACGGCCAGAATCACACCCACCAGGATGGATGTGACAGTCAGCTCCGGCGTGACTTTGTCCGCCGGAATATACGGCTTGAAAGGCTGATTTTCATTCATAACCTCTCTCCCTTTCCTTGTTATTTTGGCGCGTGAATCCAAGTATACCGTATATTTTCCGTTAAGACAAGCTTTCAACCGCCATTTTGGGGGAAGTACCAAAAAAATTTTAAGTTTTTAGCGCTTTTCCCAAAAAATCCGGAGGAATTGTCTCTGAACAGTGGACACGAAAAGGGCTGAAATGCATGAAAAACCAGGAAAAACGGGAAGTTTATGTCGCTCGTTTTGCGGCTGATTTGTACGCGCAAAGAGGACAAATGCTGAAAAATCCAAGAGAAGTTTTTAAAAAAGGCAGGGTAAAAAGCGGGGGAGGCGGCGGCAACCTGACCGCTCCGGCAGGTTGGAGCACAGCAGATTTTGTCCAATGTGACAAAATTTGCGGGCGGCGGAAAACGATGGGAAAAAACCCGTTGCACCGGGGGAAAAGATTCGGTAAAATGGAAAAAATCAGCCAAGCGGCGGAAAGGCGGCGAATCTATGCAGGCAGCACTTATCCTGGAAAACGGCATGGTGTTTCAGGGCAGGAGCATCGGCAGCACAGAGACACGGATTTGCGAACTGGTGTTCAACACCTCCATGGCGGGCTACCAGGAGATCCTCACTGATCCCTCCTATGCCGGACAGGGGATCGTGATGTCCTATCCCCTCATTGGAAACTACGGCGTCAACGAGGAAGACGACGAGTCCCGGCGGCCCTGGGCAGAGGCCCTGGTGGTGCGGCATCTCTCTCCCCGGGGCAGTAATTTCCGCTGTCAGGGCGATCTGGACACCTATTTGAAACAATATCATATCAGCGGTATCGAGGGGGTTGACACCCGGGCGCTGACCCGCCTGCTGCGGTGCCAGGGCACCATGAACGCCATGGTGACCACGGCGGAGCAGACGGACTGGGAGGCGTGCCTGGCGCAGATCCGCTCCTACCGTGTGGAAGGCACTGTGGAGCGGGTGACCCGGCAGGCGGAGGAAGTATTTCCTGCCGAGGGGACCGCTTCTTTTCGCGTGGCCCTCATGGACTACGGCGTCAAGCAGAATATGATCCGCTGCCTCCAGAAGCGGGGGTGCGAGGTGACGGTGTTTCCTGCCCACGCCCCGGCCCAGCGGATTCTGGACGGCGGCTTTGACGGGGTGATGCTCTCCAACGGCCCCGGCGACCCCGCCGACAACACGGCCATTATCGACGAGGTGAAAAAGCTCTACGACAGCGATCTTCCCATCTTTGCCGTGTGTCTCGGCCACCAGATGCTGGCCCTGGCCACCGGCGCCAAGACCAGAAAGATGCGCTTTGGTCACCGGGGCGGCAACCACCCGGTGAAGGATCTCAAGGCCGGCCGGGCCTTTATTACCAGCCAGAACCACGGCTATGTGGTGGCCAAGGAGAGCGTGGACCCGGCGGTGGCGGAGATCTCCCATGTCAACGTCAACGAGGGCAGCGTGGAGGGCCTCCTCTACAAGCGCCCCAACTGCTTTACCGTTCAGTTCCATCCGGAGGCCTCCCCCGGTCCCATGGACACGGAGTATCTCTTTGACCGCTTTATTGAAAACATGAAGGGAGGCAGGAACTGATGCCCAAGGATCTCTCTATTAAGAAAGTATTGGTGCTGGGCAGCGGTCCCATCGTCATCGGCCAGGCCGCTGAGTTTGACTATGCCGGCACCCAGGCCTGCCGGGCTTTGAAGGAGGAAGGCGTGGAGGTGGTGCTGGTCAACTCCAACCCCGCCACCATCATGACCGACAAGGACATTGCCGATCACGTCTATATTGAGCCCCTCACCATCCCCTCTGTTACCTCTATTATTGCAAAGGAGCGGCCGGACTCCGTGCTGCCCACCCTGGGCGGCCAGACGGGGCTGAACCTGGCCATGGCCCTCCACGAGAACGGCACCCTCAAGGAGTACGGCGTCCGCCTTCTGGGCACCAGCCCCGACTCCATCCGCAAGGCGGAGGACCGCCAGGGCTTCAAGGACACCATGGAGGCCATCGGCCAGCCCTGCGTCACCAGCGACGTGGTGGAGAGCGTGGAGGACGCGGTGGCCTTTGCCGGAAAGATCGGCTACCCTGTCATCGTCCGTCCCGCCTACACCCTGGGCGGCACCGGCGGCGGCATCGCCCAGGACGAGGCGGAGCTCCGCGAGATCGCCGACCGGGGCATCCATCTCAGCCGGGTGGGCCAGGTGCTCATCGAGCGGTGCATCGCCGGCTGGAAGGAGATCGAGTTCGAGGTCATGCGGGACGCCGCCGGCAACGTGATCCAGATCTGCTCCATGGAGAACATCGACCCCGTGGGCGTTCACACCGGCGACTCCATCGTGGTGGCCCCCACCCAGACCCTTGGCAACCGGGAGTACCAGATGCTCCGCACCGCCGCCCTGGACATCATCTCCGCTCTGGAGATCGAGGGCGGGTGCAACTGCCAGTTTGCCCTGAACCCCGACAGCTTTGAGTACGCGGTCATCGAGGTGAACCCCCGTGTGAGCCGCTCCTCCGCCCTGGCCTCCAAGGCCACCGGCTATCCCATCGCCAAGGTGGCGGCCAAGATCGCCCTGGGCTATACCCTGGACGAGATCCCCAACGCCGTCACCGGCAAGACCACCGCCTGCTTCGAGCCCACGTTGGACTACTGCGTGCTGAAGATCCCCCGTCTGCCCTTCGACAAGTTCACCACCGCCAGCCGGACCCTGGGCACCCAG
>CALXDB010000006.1 GCA_944386955.1 uncultured Oscillospiraceae bacterium | reverse complement strand
GACTGGTACAACGGCGGCATGGAGCACACCACCCTGCACCTGCTCTACAGCCGGTTCTGGCACAAGTTCCTCTATGATATCGGTGTGGTGCCCACCAAGGAGCCCTATCAGAAGCGGACCAGCCACGGCATGATCCTGGGCGAGGGCGGAGAGAAGATGTCCAAGAGCCGGGGCAACGTCATCAACCCCAACGACATCGTGGACCAGTACGGCGCCGATACCATGCGGACCTATATCATGTTCATCGGCGACTTTGAGAAGGCCGCTGCCTGGAGCGCCAACGCGGTGAAGGGCTGCAAGCGCTTTTTGGACCGGGTGTGGAACCTCAGCGAGATGGAGCACACCGGGGAGGACTACTCCGCCGCCAACGAGAGCGCCATCCACAAGGCCATCAAGAAGGTCAGCGAGGATATCGAGGCCATGAAGTTCAACACCGCCATCGCTGCCCTGATGGCCCTGGTGAACGACTATTATGCCAACGGGGCCAGCCGTGGGGACATGAAGGCCCTGCTGCTGATGCTGAGTCCCTTTGCGCCCCACATCTGCGAGGAGATGTGGCAGCAGATGGGCTTTGAGGGTGAGGTGAGCCAGCAGAACTGGCCTGTCTACGACGAGAGCAAGACCATCGCCTCCTCTGTGGAGATGGCAGTGCAGGTGGGCGGCAAGCTCCGCGGTACCATCCAGGTGCCCATGGACAGCGACCAGGACACCGTGGTGGCTGCCGCCAAGGCCAACGAGAAGGTAGCCAAGTTCCTGGATGGCATGGAGATCATCAAAATCATCCACGTCCCCAACAAGCTGGTGAATCTGATCGCCAAGCCGAAGAAGTAAGGGGATCGAACCGAGCGCCGCCGGAAGTCCGGCGTACGAGTGTTTGCGAAGCGAACCTCGGGAGAGGGCGGATTCACTCCGTCCTCTCCTAATCAAATAGGGGGGCCCCGGAATGGCACATTCCGTGGGGGCTTAAAAGCGACAGGAAAGGGAAAGGACCACAAAAAAAACGCAGGTTCATCGAAAATTTTTGTGATTCCGCCTTGACAAACTCTGCGGGTATCTGTATAATATCACAGGTAAGCCATGAAATTGGCCCTTAAAGAGTACCCAGGATCAAGCCGGGTGCATCGGAGGGAGGGAAATATAGATGTCTGAAGTTCGTGTAAAAGAGGGCGAGTCCCTGGACAGCGCTCTGAAGCGCTTTAAGCGTAGCTGCGCCAAGGCCGGTGTCATCGCCGAGGTGCGCAAGCGTGAGCACTACGAGAGCCCCAGCGTGAAGCGCCGCAAGAAGAGCGAGGCCGCTCGGAAGAACCGCAATAAGCGCTATTATTAAAAAGTGAAAGTCCCTGCCGTTTCGGCAGGGGCTTTTTCTTATCGTCTACGACTAAGTCATAGAGCGGGCAGCGCAGCTGTCCGCTCTGCTTTCGTCAATCGTTTGGGAAAAGACGCTCGATGGGGACCTTCAGAATCCTGGAGAGGCCGTACAGCTCGGTATCCGTGACGGTCCTCTGTTTGTCCTCGATCCTCGAATAGGACAATCAGTAGGGTGAACTATGCCAAGGAAAAACTTGTCCTAATGTCAGGTGACCTATCTGAACTGCGGTGGGATCCGGGCCTGCGAGATCGTAAAGACCTACGCCGAGACCGGCTCCGCAACGGGCTCCATCGATCTGGCCCTCTATCTGGACGATGTGCAGCAGCCCATTTTCAAGCTCTGCCTCATCAGCGGTGTGGCCACCAATACGACGACGGCGAAATATCGAAACGCGGAGGAATTTGCACAAAAGGTCAAGTCCTCTATTGAGAATCTGAAGGGGAGAGAGGACGGCGGCCGGGCGTGACCGCAGGGGGTCGGGACAGCATCCAGGCCCCCAAAACTTTAAAAAAACGGTTAACAAAAGTGAGTTGGTGTGCGGAAGCATGCCCATAAACCGATGAGAAAGCGTGAGAGATCCCCTATGGCACAAAAAATTTCCGGGCGGCGATGACCTTTTCCGCCGCCCGGTCGTTTTCTCCATGAAGGGAGGCGATGGGATGGAAGAGACCTTCGAGCAGGTCTATGCCGACTGGGGCGAGATGCTCTATCGGCTGGCGGCGCTGTATCTGGGGTCCGCCAATGAAGCGGAGGATGTGCTTCAGGACGTCTTTGTGAAGCTCTTGAGCCAAAAGAGGGACTTCCGGGACCGGGAGCACCAAAAACGGTGGCTCATCCGGGTGACGGTGAACCTCTGCAAAGACTATCTGCGCAGTGCCCGGCGGCGGGCCCCGCTGCTGCTGGCGGCGGTCCTGACGGCCCTGCTGGCGGTGCTGGCCACGGCGGTGTCCGCCGACGAGAGCTTCCGCCGGGAGGTGTTCCAATTTTTCCGCATCTCCACCGCAGAGCAGGTCCCCCAGGACCTGGGGAGCGGAGAGGAGGGAGACGGCGCATGGCTGGGGACCTCAGAGCTGGAGGGCGGCGTCACTGTCCAGTATCTCCGCCTCACCGGCCGATGGGACGACGAAAACGGCATCCTCTGCCACTGGCTGGACGAGGCGCGGACGGAGGCGGATTTCTACGCCGTCACCGACCAGGGCCTTCAGAGCCTGGAATCCCACCATCTGACCACCACCGTCTTCTGGAGCGGGACAGACTACGCCGTCGATCTCCAGTGGGCGGTTTTTGAGGATGCTCTCCGTGTCCAGGCCTTCGGAAATCAAAACTGGGACATCTCCTACCTGGAGGGGCGCACCGGCGCGGTGCTCCTGCGGCTGTTCCGGGACAGCGGGGAGGACTACAGCGAGTACGCCATGCTGCTGGACCTCTCCACGGGGGAGGCAAGGGACATTTTTGCCGGCACCGGCGCGGAGGATCTGGTAAACGTGGCGGCCATCACCCTCAGCAGCGACCTCCGCCGTGCGATCTTCTCCTGTGACTACGGGGAGCAGCTCTACCTCTGTGACCTGGAGGAAAAGACAACCAAGCCGGTAGAGGAGGTGCTGGGCGGCCAGGTGGACGGCATCTGGTTCATCGCCGGGGACCTGGTGGGGTGGTACGTCATGGATGAAAACTACCGCTATACCTGTTCTGTTACGGACCTCGCCGACGGCACGACTACCCTCCGGTTTGCCGACCAGCCCGCCTACCAGCGGGAGCAGGACCGGGGCGTAGTATTTTTGGAGGGACGGTATATGCTGGAGGTCCGGGAGGACCGGCGGACCAGCCTGCTGGATCTTCTCACCGGCGCCGAAACGCCGGTCCAGGACTTTGCCTACCCGGAGGGGGACAGCCGCACCCGTATCAACGGCGCAGGGGACAAAATTTTATTCCTGGTGGTGGAGATGGACGGGGAGGGCCTCGGCATCTCGGAGCTGACGGTGCTGGACTTGGAGCGGGGTACGGCCGCGGCCCTCAGCCGGGAGGGATACGACGTCCGCCACGAGACAACTGTGAGCTGGTTTGACGACGACCGGGTGGTGATCCGCTCGGAGGAGGCGGACGGCGTCTGCCTTCTGAGCCTCTATCGCTTCGGGGAGTGAAGCATAAATACCGGCAGCGGGGGGCAGGTCCTTGAAAAACACGCCGGCAGCCGGTATAATGACTACAGATTGTCTGCTTTCAGGAAGCGGGAGAGAAAGGACGTGACGGGTATGGAGGAGAAGAGCCGGCTGGCCGCCCGGGTGGTAGCGGAGGTCCGCAAGGCGGTGATCGGCAAGGACGACGTGGTCATCAAGACCCTGATGACGGTGCTGGCCCGGGGCCATATCCTCCTGGAGGATATCCCCGGAGTGGGGAAAACCACCATGGCCCTGGCTTTTTCCCGGGCTTTGGGTCTCAGCTACCACCGGGTCCAGTTCACCCCAGATGTGCTGCCCTCGGACCTCACGGGCTTCTCTGTCTACAACCGGGACACCCGGCAGCTGGAGTACCAGAAGGGGGCCCTGTTCTGCAATCTCCTCCTGGCTGACGAGCTCAACCGGGCCACCAGCCGCACCCAATCGGCTCTGCTGGAAGCCATGGAGGAGGGACAGGTGACGGTAGACGGCAAGACCTACCCCATCCCGGAGCCCTTTCTGGTCATTGCCACTCAGAACCCGGTGGGGGCGGCGGGGACCCAGATGCTGCCGGACTCCCAGATGGACCGGTTTATGATTTGCCTCACCATGGGTTATCCCAAGCCGGAGGAGGAGGTGGAGCTGCTGCGGCGCAAGAGCCGGGGGAGCCTTCTCGACCAGGTGGGACGGGTGCTGGACTACCAGCAGCTGGAGCTGCTGCGCCAGGCGGTAGACCAGGTCCACCTCAGCGAGGACCTGATGGACTACATCGTTCGGCTGGTGACCGCCACCCGGTACAATCCCCGGATCCTCCAGGGAGGAAGTCCCCGGGCCACTCTGGCGGTAGCGGCAGTGAGCAGGGCGGCGGCCTTCCTCTGGGGGAGAGACTATGTGCTGCCCGAGGACATCCGCCGCATCTGGTGCGACACGGTGGCCCACCGGCTGCTGCTGGCCTCCGGGGAGCGGGATGCCCGGCACATCGCCCAGGAGGTGCTGGACAGCATCCCCGCCCCTAAGATCCGGTGAGCGCCATGTGGGGCCGAAGAATCCTGTACCTCCTGGTGCTGCTGGGGGCTTTTCTGGTATACATCTTCAACACCCACTATCTGGCGGCTTTCTGCTTCTGGGCTATTGCGGCGGCGCCGGTGGTGTCCGTCCTCCTGAGTCTGCCCGCCCTTCTCACCAGCAGCCTGGAGCTGCGGGGTGTCCCGACGGACGTGGTCCGAGGGGAGGAGGGCCGGTGGGAGGTGCGCCTTCTGGGCAGAGGGCGGCTGCCTCTGGCCCGGGTGGCCTTTACCATCCGCCTGCGCCGCACTCTGGACGGGGAGGAGGAGCGGCTGCGCCTGGACTACCAGGGGGTGTCCCCCAGGGAGGTGTGGGCGGATCCGGTGGATGTGTCCCACTGCCAGGCGGTGACGGGGACCCTTACCGCCGTCTGGGCTTCGGACCTGCTCCAGCTCATCTCTCTGCCTCTCCGCCGCTCTCCGGCGGTGACCGTGCTGGTGCTGCCGGTGTCCAGAGCACCGGCCTCCCTGCCTGAGGCCTGGGGGGGGCAGCCCACTCAGGGCTACGCTGCCCGGGTGGGGCAGCAGATGGGGGAGGAGTATGAGCTGCGGGGCTACCGCCCCGGGGACCCCATTCGCACCGTCCACTGGAAGCTCTCCAGCAAGCGGGATGACCTTATTGTTCGGGAGGCCTCCCGCCAGCAGCGGCCAACGGTACTGCTGACAGTGGATAGGTTTGGCTTCCCGGAGGAGGCGGACCGGGCCTTGGACCGGCTTCTCGGCTGGTCGGACCTGCTCCTTGGCCGGGAGGCCGCCCATGTGATCCAGTGGGTCCACCCGGAGACGGGAGAGCTGCGGAGCCACCGTATCATCGATCGCTTCTCCCAGCACCGGTGTCTGGAGGAGCTGCTGGGGGATCCCCTGCCGCCGGTGGGCCGCACCGTGCAGGACCTTCCCTTGAAGGACCGCTGGCAGGGGGAGGCGGTGTATCCCATCCATATCGGACCGGGAGAGGAGGGGGACCATGAACAAGCGTGAGGGACGGCTCTCTTTTGCCTTGGGCAGCCTGCTGCTGGGGATGACGGTAGGGGCCCTCCTCTGGGCCGTGCTCACCGCTTACGATCCGCCGGTTTTGTACCGGCCTCTTTTGGCCGCGGCGGCGGGGAGCGTCCTGCTTGCCTGGGGGATGACCTTGCTGCCCCGGCTGCGGTGGCTGGCAGGGCTCGGGTACCTCGCGGTCTGGGGCGTTCTTCTGTGGAGAAAATGGGATCTGGTCTGCTACGGGGCCCTCATCATGCTGCGGCAGGTGACACGGGTCCTGGCGGAGACCTTTCCCATCGGCGCTATTGGCCCCGCCGAGGCGGTCACCGCCGCCCAGGAGGCCCTGGCCGCCTCCTGGTGGCTGGGTATGGTGCTGGCGGTGTGGGCGCTCCTTCTGGGCTGGGCCGCCGCCCGGCGCCGTTGCTGGTGGACCACGGTGCTGCTGACCCTGCCGCCTCTGCTGCCCGCCGTGCTGTCCGGGGTCATGCCCGCCTGGGGGTCCCTGGTAGCTCTGGCGGCGGTGTGGATGGGCCTGTGGCTCCAGTCCTCCGTCCGGCACACCACGGCGGCGGGGCGGCAGATGTTCCTGACCCTGACCGCCTCCCTGGCGGTGCTGGCCCTGCTGACGGCCCTCATCCCCCGGGCCTCCTACGTCCACCCGTCCTGGACCGCCGGGGCCCGGAGCTGGGTGCTGGCCCGGTTTACAGGCCTCCGGGAGACCCTCTCCCAGGGCGGCGGCGCCTCCGGGGAGCGGGTGGATCTGGCCGATGCGGGCCCCCTTCAGCAGTCCGGCCGGACCATGCTCCATGTGGAGAGCGACCTGAGCGGTCGCTTCCTCCTCCGGGGCAGCGCCTTCGGGATCTACACCGGCCGGAGCTGGGAGAACGACGACGGGACAGATTTCCCGGAGGGGGAGGACGATATCCTCTTTTCCCCGGGAAATCGGAGATTCTATGGGCTTATTGACTCCAGCAGGTACAATGTGGAGAATTTGGCAGGCATACAGTCCATGGAGATCACCCCTGTGGGGGACCGGGGGACCTACGCCTACTGTCCCTACCAGCCGGTGGGGCCGGTGGAGGACCCTCTGGCGGCGGACCGGGACATCGGGATACTCTCCCTGGGGGAGGAGGACAGCTATTCGGTCTTTTTTGTCCCGCCATTGGGGGACCGGCTGTTTATCGGCGGAAGTATACCTCCCTCTCCCTATACTCGCTATGTGACGGACCACTACCTGGATGTGCCCGAGGAGCTGGAGGACCTCCTGTGGGAGGTGCTGGCCCCCGGAGTGGACGGGGAGATCGTCCCGGAGCGCCCCAGCGGGGTCTCCGACGAGGTGTACCTCTACCTGGGCAGCGCCGACGTGGTGGCCCAGTGTCTGGCGGCGTGGGCGGAGTACGACCCGGACACCCCCAGGCCTTCGACGGGGGAGGACTTTGTGGAGCACTTCCTCACGGAACGCCGGGGCTACTGCATGCACTTCGCCAGCGCCGGGGCCCTGATGCTGCGGCTTGTGGGCATCCCCGCCCGGTACGTCACCGGCTACAGCGTGGACATCCCGGAGAGCGGGACGCTGGACGTATCCGATTCCGCCGCCCACGCCTGGGTGGAGATCTACCTGACGGACTACGGCTGGTACCCGGTGGAGATGACCCCGGGCTATGAGGAGGAGGACGAGGAGCCGCCGGTGACGGCGGAGGACCCGGAGACGGAGACCCCGGAGGGCCCGGGGGAGACGGCGCCGGAGACAGAGAACCCGGAGGAGACCGCCCCGGAGACGGGGCCCATCACCGTCCCGCCGGCGGTGTGGATCACGGCGCTGGCGCTGGCGGCGCTGGCGGCCTGGCACTTCGGTCTTGCCGCCCTCCGGCGGCGAAAGCTCCGCCAGAGCGACCCCAACCGGGCGGTGATCGCCGCCTACCGCAGTATGGAGCGGATGTGCGCCTGGGGCGGAGAACTGGACCCCCGGCTCACGGAGCTGGGGGGCAAGGCCCGGTTCAGCCAGTACACCCTCACCGAGGAGGAGCGGGCCGAGGCCATCGGCCGCCTGGAGGAGACCGCCAAGGCTCTGGAGGCGAAGTTGTCCTGGTGGCGGCGGACCGCGTTCCGGTGGCTATGGGGCCGCTAAGAATATATTAAAATGTAGGGGGGAGACCTGGCGTTCAGGTCTCCCCCCTCGCCGTCTCCTGAGCCTATTTCATCGAAGGGACCGCCCAGCAAAGCCGATTTCCCGGGGAAAAGAGGAGGTCTGTTCAGTATTTCGACACCATTTTTGGGGAAAACATGGAAAAGGCCTGCTTGCATCTTGCCAAATGGTATGCTATACTAAACCCTGCATTCTTGCAGACTGACGGCTGAAGAGGGGAGGAGGAGCCATATGGAGCAGATCACCAGCCGCACCAACGCCCTGATGACCCACATCCGCAAGCTGGGAGCATCCCGGTCCTACCGCCGGAAAACAGGGGAGTATGTGGGCGACGGCGGGAAGCTGCTGGAGGAGGCCCTCCGCTGGGGAGCGGATCTCACCGCTGTGGTATTCGTTCCCGGCACGGCCCTGCCGTCCATCCCCTCTGGGGTGAGGCAGGTGGAGGTCCCGGCGGACCTGATGGCCTCCATCAGCCCCATGGAGACCCCCCAGGGGGTCCTCTTCACCGCCCGGTATCCGGAGACGGCCCTGCCGGAGATCCTCCCCGGCCGCCGCTATCTGGCCATGGAGGGGGTCCAGGACCCGGGCAACGTGGGCACCGTCCTCCGCACCGCCGACGCCTTTGAGGCCGACGGCGTGATCTTGCTGGAGGGCTGCGCCGACCTCTGGAGCCCCAAGACCCTCCGGGCCACCATGGGGGCCGCCTTCCGCCGCCCGGTGTGGACCGCGACCCTGGGGGAGCTGACGGCTCTGCTCCGGGCCTCCCATCTGCCTCTGCTGGGGGCTGCCCTCCGGGAGGACACCACGGACGCCTGCGCGGCGGATCTCTCCCGGGCGGTCCTTCTCATCGGCAGCGAGGGCCGGGGCCTCACCGAGGCCGCCCTCGCCGCCTGCGACGGCACCATCCGCATTCCTATGAGCGACCGGTGCGAATCTCTCAACGCGGCGGTGGCCGCCGCGGTGCTGCTGTGGGAGGGCTACCGGCGGCAGAGAGAGGAGGAGGGAACTTGTCCAACCTGAGATACTGGCTGTGGCTGTCCGCCCTGCGGGGCGTGGGCCGCACAGTGAAGCTGCGGCTTCTCTACCAGCTGGGGACTCCGGAGAATATCTACTTTGCCGACGAGGTGGCTTTGGCCCAGGCAGGGGCCGACCGGAAGGCTATCGACGCGCTCCGCAGTGGGAGTTCTCTGACAGAGGCGGACCGGATTCTGGGGGACTGCCACCGGTTGGGCCTCCGGGTCCTCACTATCCAGGACACGGAGTATCCCGACCGGCTCAAATCCATCTACGACCCGCCTCTGCTGCTGTATGTTCAGGGACGGATGCCGGTGATAGACGAGGAGGTGGCCGTCGCCATGGTGGGCACCCGGGACTGCACGCCTTACGGTATTTTGGCGGCGGAGACCCTGAGCCACGCCATGGCCAGGCAGGGAGCCTTGATCGTTTCCGGTCTTGCCAGAGGCGTGGATGCCGCTGCCCACCGGGGTGCGCTGCTGGCGGGCGGCCTTACCGCCGCTGTGCTCGGCAACGGCCACGACGTGATCTACCCCGCGGAGAACCGGCGGCTCTATGAGGACATCGCCGCCAGCGGCGTGCTCTTATCGGAGTATCCACCGGGGACCAGGCCGGAGGGCCGGAATTTCCCGGTG
Organism: uncultured Oscillospiraceae bacterium; assembly: GCA_944386955.1. Taxonomy (GTDB): domain Bacteria; phylum Bacillota; class Clostridia; order Oscillospirales; family Oscillospiraceae; genus CAJFPI01. Next base: position 24,655 of record CALXDB010000006.1, on the reverse strand, counting down.
CGAAACCGGATCATCAGCGGGCTCTGCCTCGCTGCCGTGGTGGTGGAGGCCCCCTTTGGAAGCGGGGCCCTTATCACCGCTGAGACGGCCCTGGAGCAGGGGAGGGACGTGTTCGCCGTCCCCGGCCCCATCACTTCCAAGGCCAGCCAGGGTGCCAACCGCCTCATCCGGGATGGTGCCGGAGTGGCAGGGGAGAGCTGGGACGTGCTCCGGGAGTACGCCGGCCGCTTTCCCCACAAGCTCCGCTGTGTCCGTGTAGAGCCGCCCAAGGTTGTGGGCTACGAGGCCCGGGAGGCCGCCGCGGCAGCAGCCAGGGAGATTCCGGCGGCGCCGGAGGAGAAGGCCCCCGACCTGCCGCCTCTGCGGCTTTATGACAGCGGCCTTACCGACGACCAGATCGCCATTCTGCGCTGTCTCCGAGAGGCTGGCACCGCCCAGATCGACGACATCATCGAGGCCACCCAGATCCCCGCCCGGCGGGCGCTGTCGGCCTTGACCCTATTGGAATTGGAGGAACAGGTGCGCCAGGAGAGCGGCAAGCGCTTCACCCTGGCGGTGACCCTGATCGAATAGAACCCCGCCGGCGGAAGGCCGGCAAAAAAACAGGGTGCGGAAAACGCCGCGCCCGAGGAGGACATGAATGGCAAAGAAGAGCCTTGTGATCGTGGAGTCGCCTGCCAAGGCGAAGACCATCGGCAAATATCTGGGGAAGGACTACGAGGTAAAGGCCTGTATGGGTCACCTGCGGGACCTGCCCAAGAGCGTGATGGGCGTGGACGTGGACCACGACTTTGAGCCCAACTACAAGCCCATCAAGGGAAAAGAGGATATCATCAAGGACCTGGAAAAGTCTGCCAAGGGCAGCGAGTACGTCTATCTCGCTACCGACCCGGACCGGGAGGGGGAGGCCATCAGCTGGCACCTGAAGGAGCTTTTGAAGCTCAGCGACGAGAAGGCCCGCCGGGTCACCTTCAACGAGATCACCAAGAAGGTGGTGGGGGAGTCCATCGCCGCCCCCCGGGACATTGATCAGAATCTGGTGGACGCCAAACAGGCCCGGCGGCTTTTGGACGGGATCGTGGGCTAGCAGCTCTCGCCCCTTCTCTGGAAGAAGGTGCGCCGGGGCCTCAGCGCCGGGCGGGTCCAGTCCGTGGCCACCCGGATGGTGTACGACCGGGAGGAGGAGATCAAGGAGTTCGTCCCCGAGGAGTACTGGACGCTGGACGTGATCCTCAGCGCCGACGGCACCGACAAAACCCTCTTCCAGGCCCACTACTATGGGGAGAACGGAAAGAAGCGGGAGCTGAAGAGCGAGGCGGACGTGGAGACGGTCGTGGACGCCGTGAAGGAGAATCACTTTACGGTGACCTCCGTCAAGCGGACGGACAAGCAGCGCAGTCCCTCGCCCCCCTTCACCACCTCCACCCTCCAGCAGGAGGCCAGCCGGAAGCTGAACATGACTCCCCGGCGGACCATGGCCATCGCCCAGCAGCTGTATGAGGGCGTGGACATCTCCGGGGAGGGCACCGTAGGTCTCATCACCTACATGCGTACCGACAGCCTCCGCATCAGTGACGAGGCCATCGCCGACACCCGGAAGTTCATCCTGGGCCGGTACGGGGAGAGCTACTGCCCGCCCCAGGCCCGCCACTTCAAGACCAAGGCCGGGGCCCAGGACGCCCACGAGGCCATCCGCCCCAGCAACGTGCTCCTCACCCCCGAGGACATCAAGAAGGACCTGACCAACGAGCAGTACCGTCTCTACCGGCTGATCTGGAGCCGCTTCCTGGCCTGCCAGATGGCCAACGCCGTCTACGACAGCGTGGCGGTGGAGATCACCGCCGGAGGCCACGCCTTCCGCTCCAGCAGCAGCAGTGTGAAGTTCTCCGGCTATACGGCGGTTTACGAGGAGGGGAAGGACGAGGAGAAGGAAGAGAAGCCCTCCGCACTCCCCGGCCTCAACGAGGGCCAGGAGGTGGCCTGTAAGGGATTTGACAAGGATCAGCACTTTACACAGCCTCCCGCCCGCTACACCGACGCTACCCTCATCCGGGCCATGGAGGAGAACGGCATCGGCCGCCCCTCCACCTACGCTCCCACCGTGTCCACCATTCTGGACCGGGAATATGTGGTGAAGGACGGCAAGTATCTGAAGATCACCCCGCTGGGCGAGGTGGTGACGGGGCTCATGTGCGATAAGTTCAAGGACATCGTGGACATGGGCTTCACCGCCAACATGGAGAAGGAGCTGGACGAGGTGGAGGAGGGCCACATCCCATGGCGGCAGCTGCTCCACCAGTTCTACGAACCCTTCCATCAGAGCCTGGAGCAGGCAGAGAAGGATTTGGAGGGCGTCCGGCTGAAGGTGCCCGACGAGGTCAGCGAGGAGATCTGCCCGGAGTGCGGGCGGAACCTGGTGGTGAAGTCCGGCCGGTTCGGCCGCTTCCTGGCCTGCCCGGGATATCCGGAGTGCGCCTTCACCATGCCGCTGGTGGTGGAGATGCCGGGCCGCTGTCCCAAGTGCGGCGGACGGCTGCTCAAGCGCACCGGCAACAGCAAGAAGACTGGCAAGCAGTACACCTACTACTGCTGCGAGCATCTCAACAGCAAGGATGAGGCGGCCAGGTGCGACTTCATGACCTGGGACGTGCCGGTGAAGGACGACTGCCCCGTCTGCGGACACACCATGTTCAAGAAGTCCGGCAAGGGCTTCAGGAAGCCCTACTGCATCAACGAGGCCTGCAGCAATTTCACCCCCGAGGAGAAGCGGGGCGGCTACCAGAAGAAGGCGGCCCCGGCCACGGAAGGTGACAGCGGGGAGACGGCAGCGGAGCCGGAGGAGAAGCCCGCAGCAAAGAAGACAGCGGCAGAGAAGAAGCCTGCGGCCAAGAAGACCACAACGAAGAAGACCGCCGAAAAGAAAACGGCGGAGAAAAAGCCTGCGGCCCAAAAGACCGCTGCCTCCAAGAAGACTGCTACGCCCGCAGAGTAAGGGTGTTACAGACGGCTCAGTTCCACGTCAAGGGACAGGGCCGCCTGGAACATCAGCACCTGCTGGAGGCAGAGACGCTCCTCCAAAGTATCCAGCAGGGCGTCCAGCTGCTCCGCCTGATCGGGGGTGAGGGAGGCGCGGAGCGTCTCCTCCTGCCGCTGTTCCACGACGGAGAGCTCCGAGTCCTCCGGATCGTGGACGGGAAAGCGGTGTTCCCAGAGGAATTGGTAGAGGATCTGGTGCAGGTCTGTCATAGAGGTCAACTCCTTACAATGAACTTTAGGTTCATTGTATAACGAACTTGAAGTTCTGTCAAGGAGATGCTATGAATCTTTTCAAAGAACGGTTGAAAGAACTGCGTACCGCTCGGCGGGCGACCCAGAAGGAACTGGGAGAATATCTGGGGATCTCCACCCGGGCGTACCAGTATTATGAGCAGGGGGAGCGGTATCCCGATTTTGAGGGACTGCTGGCCCTGGCGGACTACTTTCAGGTGTCCATCGACTACCTGGTGGGCCGCAGCGACGAACCCTGAGACCAAGCGAGGATAGAAAACATGCAGGTAACTGTGATCGGCGCCGGTCTGGCGGGCAGCGAGGCCGCCTGGCAGCTGGCTGAGCGGGGCATCTCCGTGACATTGCGGGAGATGAAGCCCCGGAAGATGACCCCCGCCCACAAAAGCGCGGACTTCGCGGAGCTGGTGTGCTCCAACTCCCTGCGGGGGGCGGGGCTGGAGAACGCGGTGGGCCTCCTCAAGGAGGAGCTGCGCCGCCTGGGGAGCCTTATCTTAGAGGCGGCGGACGCCACCCGGGTGGAGGCCGGCGGGGCGTTGGCGGTGGACCGCCATGGCTTTTCCGCATACGTTACGGAAAAAATCCGCAGCCACCCCCTCATCACCGTGGAGGAGGGGGAGGTGACGGAGCTGCCGGAGGGGGAGGTGCTCATCGCCACCGGCCCCCTCACCAGCGACGCCTTCGCTGAGAGACTGGCCGCCCTCTTCGGGGAGGGCACCACCCTCAACTTCTTCGATGCGGCGGCCCCTCTGGTCACATTCGACAGCATCGATATGACCCGGGCCTGGTTCGCCTCCCGGTACGACAAGGGGACTGCAGATTATGTCAACTGCTCCCTCACCGAGGAGGAGTACAGGGCCTTCTGGCAGGAGCTGTGCCATGCGGAGGAGGCGGAGGTCCACGGCTTTGAGGACAAGCACGTCTTTGAGGGCTGCATGCCCGTGGAGGTGATGGCCCGCCGGGGGGAGGACACCCTCCGCTACGGTCCCCTGAAGCCCCGGGGCCTCAAGGATCCCGCCACCGGCCGGGAGCCCTACGCCGTGGTGCAGCTGAGGAAGGACAACGCTGATGGCAGCATCTATAATCTGGTGGGCTTTCAGACCCACCTCAAATTCGGGGAGCAGAAGCGGGTGTTCTCCATGATCCCCGCCCTCAAAAACGCGGAATATGTCCGCTACGGCGTCATGCACCGCAACACCTATCTGGACGGTCCCCGGCTCCTGGACCGGTACTACCGGCTGAAGAAGGAGCCCCGCCTCACCTTTGCCGGGCAGATGACCGGGGTGGAGGGATATGTGGAGTCCACCGCCTCCGGCTTCCTGGCGGCGGTGGAGCTGAGCCGCCGCCTCCGGGGGCTTGCCCCCATTGACTTCCCCGACGTCACCGCCATCGGGGCTCTTGGACTCTATGTGAGCAACGAGAGTGTGGGCAACTTCCAGCCCATGAACATCAACTTCGGCATCATCCCGCCTTTGGGGTACAAAGTGAAGGGCAAGAGAAATAAAAATGCCGTATTGAGCCAGCGGAGCCTGGAGGTTATCGACAGCCTCCGGGAGGAGATTCTGCGGTAATTCCGCTTGCCATTCGCCGCGAGTGCGGCGTACAGGCATTTTGCGCAGCAAAATCCTGGTGCAGGGCGGATTCATTCCGCCCGGAACAAATGAAATCAGGGCCCCCATGGGACTGGTCCCATGGGGAGAGAGAGTAGAAGGAGTTGGAGCAGTTATGAAGATCATCGTAGACGCCATGGGCGGCGACAACGCCCCCGGCGAGATCGTCAAGGGGGCCCTGGCGGCCCATGGGAAAAACGGCATCGAGATCGTGCTGGTGGGTCGGGAGGAGGACATCCGGGCTGCTGCTGCCGCCGCCGGCGGTATGAAGGAGGGGGTCCGGGTGGTGAACGCCCGGGAGGTCATCGAGATCTGCGACGACCCCGCCACCGCCTTCAAGCACAAGAAGGACAGCTCCATCACCGTGGGCCTCACCATGCTGAAAAACGGGGAGGGGGACGCCTTCGTCTCCGCCGGCAGCACCGGGGCCCTGCTCTCCGCCGCCACGCTGCTGGTCAAACGGGTGAAGGGCATCCGCCGGGCGGCTCTCGCCCCGGTGATCCCCACCGCCGGGGGGAAGGCGGTGCTCATCGACTGCGGCGCCAACGCCGAGTGCACCGTGGAGTACCTCCTCCAGTTCGCCTATCTCGGCAGCTTCTACGCCAGCCGGGTGCTGGGCATCGAGAAGCCCCGGGTGGGTCTTCTCAACATCGGCGCCGAGCCCAGCAAGGGCGATACCCTCCGCCAGGAGGCCTGGAAAGCCCTGACGGCGGCGGGGGAGGCGGGACGCCTCAACTTTATCGGCAATATCGAGGCCAAGGACGCGGTGAAGGGCGGCTGCGACGTCATCGTTTCCGATGGCTTTTCCGGCAACGTGATGCTGAAGACCATCGAGGGCGTGGCCTCCTTCCTGGGCAAGGAGATCAAGAAGATGTTCCTTCAGAGCCTCAAGACCAAGGTGGCGGCCCTGCTGGTGAAGGACGGCCTCAAGTCCTTCAAGGAGCAGATGGACCCGGACAAGATCGGCGGCACCGCTTTCCTCGGCATCAGCCGCCCGGTGATCAAGGCCCACGGCTCCTCCGGCGCCGCCGCCCTGGAGAACGCCGTCTATCAGGCTGCCTCCGTGGCCGCCAGCGGCGTCATCGCCGACATCGAGGCCCATGTGGAGGACATGAAGGTGGACGCCGCCCTGTAAGGGAAGTTTCCGGCAATTTTGGGAAAAAACAGAAAACCCACTTGACACCGGCTGGGATTTAGCATATTATCACACCAGTAAATACCTTTGATCGGAGGAGCTGACGGAGATGAACGCACAGGAAGTATTCGCCAAGATGCAGGAGCTGATCGCTGAGCAATTCGCCGTGGATATGGACGAGATCACCATGGAGACCGCCTTTGATGAGGATCTGGGCGCGGATTCTGTAGACTTGGTGGAGCTGGTCATGGCCATGGAGGAGGAGTTCGGCATCGGCGAGGTTGCCGAGGAGGATCTGGCCGAGCTGAAAACAGTGGGCGACTGTGTCAACTATCTTGTTGGAAAACTGAAATAACCGAGCAAGGAAAGAAAACTCCGCTTCCCGCGGAGTTTTCTTATGAGAGGATGAACCGAAAGACCATGGAAAAGCTGGAACAAAAGCTGCAGTATACCTTTCGAAACCCGGCCCTGCTGGCGGAGGCCCTGCACCACAGCTCCTACGCCAACGAGCACCGGGGCGGCGGCGTGACCAGCAACGAGCGGCTGGAGTTTTTAGGGGACGCCATTCTGGGTTTCGTCACCGCCGAGCATCTGTTCAAGACCTACGGACAGCTGCCCGAGGGGGACCTGACCCGTATCCGGGCGGCCCTGGTGTGCGAGCAGAGCCTCTATGAGGTGGCCCGGCAGCTGGAGCTGGGACAGTATCTGAAGCTGGGGAAGGGCGAGGAGTCCGGCGGCGGCCGGCAGCGCCAGTCCATCCTGGCCGACGCGGTGGAGGCGGTGTTTGCTGCCATCTATCTGGACAGCGACATCCAGTCCATCTCCGCCATTATCCACCGGGTGCTGCTGGACAGGGCGGATGCCCATGTGGTGGAGGAGCGGAAGGACTACAAGACTACCCTCCAGGAGCTGGTGCAGCGGGAGGAGGGGCGGACTCTTACCTATCAGCTGGCGGGGGAGAGCGGTCCCGACCACAACAAGACCTTCCGCTTCGAGGTCCTCATCAACGGCCAGCGGGCCGGAGCGGGGGAGGGCCACAGCAAGAAGGAAGCCGAGCAGGCCGCCGCCCGGGACGCCCTGGCACAGCTGAGCCGGGAGGGCTGAGAGAAAAAACGAGAAGGGGGACCTGCGTGGACATGCCGCGCAGGTCCTCTTGTCCTGCCGCTCCGCCGGGAAAAAGGGGTGGTAAAAAGGCGGCAGACATGATATAATACATTGTTACATCGCGCTTACAAGCAACAAGGAGGTACGGCTGTGTCACTGCTTTCCGCGTTCTTTTTGGGCCTCATTCAGGGGGTGTCGGAGTTTCTGCCCATCTCCAGCTCCGGCCACCTGGCCATTGCCCAGAATCTGTTCCATATCACCCCCAAGGGGGCCGACGACACGTTTTTCAGCATCCTGCTCCACCTGGGCACCCTGGTGGCGGTGTTTGCCGCCTACTGGAGCGACATCAAGGAGATGGTGGTGGAGTTTTTCCTGGGCATCCGGGACATCGCCAAGGGCCAGACTCCCACGCCGGTACCTCCGGCCCGGCGGCTGATTCTCATGATCGTGGTGGGCACACTGCCCCTTTTCGCTGTGCTGCCCCTCCAGGACTGGCTGGAGAGTTTGAGCGCCAACACCTATTTCGTAGGTGGGGCCCTGCTGTTCACCGGTCTGCTGCTCTTCTTCTGCGACCGGATGCGCAAAGGGAAGAAGAACGCCAATAGCGCCACCATCCTCAGCGCCCTCATCGTGGGCGTGGGCCAGGCCATCGCCACCGCTCCCGGCATCTCCCGGTCCGGCACCACCATCTCCGTGGGCTGTATGCAGGGCTATGAGCGGAAGTTTGCCGTCCGCTTCGCCTTCCTGCTGTCCATCCCGGCGGTGCTGGGGGCCAACATCCTCAGCATTGTGGATGTGGTGGCGGAGGGGGGCATCGACCCGGCCCTGCTGCCCAGCTACGCCGTGGGTGTGGTCACTGCCGCCGTCAGCGGCTATTGCTCTATCTTCCTGGTGCGGCTGGTGGCCGACAAGGGGAAGTTCGGATGCTTCGCGTACTACTGCTGGGCGGCGGGACTTGTGACCCTGGCGCTCACCGCTATCCTGTAAGAAGAGAGGACCGATATGGCAACAACACAAAAGAAATCCGCCTCCGCATCCCGGAAAAAAAGCACCCGGGCCAAGAAGGCGGAACCCAGCCGGGGAAAGAAGCGGCCCTACCGCCGGGAGATCGGCGGCGGGATCTGCGCCCTTCTGGCTCTGTGCACCGTTATCAGCTACTTCCAGGGGGAGGGTTGGCTTATCAACCTGCTGCCCACCCTGTGGAAGGGGCTCACCGGCTACGGCTACTATGTATGGGCCTTGGGTCTGGCCATCGCCGCCTGGATCCTGCTGACCCACAAGGGCCGTCCTGTAACCCTGCGGACCACCTGCGCCCTCATGATGCCGGTGCTGGCCGGCGGCATCGGCCACGCGGCGGTGTACAAGGGGGCCCTCACCACGGCGGTGGGAGTGCTGCCCCTCCTCTGGAAGAGTGGGCTGTCCCTCTCCTCCGGCGGCGTGGTGTCCGGCCTCATCGCCCAGGGCATCCGGGCCGTCTTCGGCCAGGTGGTGGCCATGGTGCTGCTGATCGCGCTGCTGGTGGTGGCCTTCACCGTGGTGTTCCACCGCCTCATCGGCCTTCTCATCGAGGCCTGGCACAGCCGGGAGCGGCTGGAGTATGAATATGAGCCGGAGGAGAAGCCCGCCCCCCGGCCCCGGACAGCGGAGAAACCCCGGGCAGACATCAACATTCCCTTGGACGACGAGCCCCAGGAGAAGCGTCCAGGGGTCCTCAGCGGCTTTTTCCGTCAGAAATCCAAGGACCAGAAGACGCCGGATGAGCTGCTGCGGGAGACAGAGCGGAAAGAGCCGGTGGATATCACCGACATAGCCGAGGAGGTGCCGGAGCCGCCCAAGCGGCAGGCCGTCCCCGCCGCACCTGCCGCACCTACCGCGCCTGCTGCTCCGGCGGAGCCTGTTCCCATCCCGGCAGCGGCCCCGGCGGAGCCGGTCCAGCAGGAGGAGCCTCCCCGCCGCAGCAAGCGGGAGGAGGCCCGGGCGGAGATGGAGCAGGCCACGGCGGAGGTGTCCGCCGAGATCGACAGCAGTATCGCACAGAGCGGCGGGACCTATACCTATCCCCCTGTGACGCTGCTGGACCAGAGCGGGGACGCCAACCACATGGAGGCGGGGGCGGAGCTGCGCTCCAACGCCCAGCGTCTGGCGGAGACCCTCACCAGCTTCGGTGTGGACGCCGCCCCTGGGGACGTGATCCGGGGGCCTGCCGTCACCCGGTACGAGTTTACCCTGGAGCAGGGGGTGAAGCTGAGCAAGATCACCAATCTGGCCGACGATATCGCCCTAGCCCTGGGGGCCAGCGGCGTCCGCATCGCCCCGGTGCCGGACAAGATATCTGTGGTGGGCATCGAGGTGCCCAACCGCAACGTCTCCCCGGTGCTGATCCGGGACGTGCTGGAGAGCCAGGCCTTCACGAAGCACAAGTCCTGCGTTGCCTTCACCGTGGGCCGGGACATCGCCAACCAGGACATCGTGGGGGACATCGCCAAGCTGCCCCATGTGCTCATCGCCGGTACCACCGGTTCCGGTAAGTCGGTGTGTACCAACAGCCTCATTATTTCGTTGCTCTACAAGTCCACCCCCGAGGAGGTCCGTTTCATCATGGTGGACCCGAAGATGGTGGAGCTTGCTCCCTACAACGGCATCCCCCACCTGCTGATCCCGGTGGTCACCGACCCCAAAAAGGCGGCGGGGGCCCTGCAGTGGGCGGTGTTCGAGATGATGAAGCGGTATAAGACCTTTTCCGAGCTGGGGGTCAAGAAGCTGGAGGAGTACAACGGCCTTGCCCGGCAGCGGGAGGATCTGAAGAAGATGCCCACCGTGGTGGTGGTCATTGACGAGCTGGCGGACCTGATGCTGGTGGCCGCCAAGGAGGTGGAGGAGAGCATCTGCCGGGTGGCCCAGATGGGCCGCGCCGCGGGCATCCACCTGGTCATCGCCACCCAGCGTCCCTCCGCCGACGTGATCACCGGCCTGATGAAGGCCAACATCCCCAGCCGCATCGCCTTCGCAGTGGCCTCCAGTCTGGAGTCCCGGATCATTTTGGATACCCCCGGCGCGGAGAAGCTGGTGGGCCGGGGCGACATGCTGTACGCCCCCTTAGGCGAGGGGAAGCCCCGAAGAGTCCAGGGCTGCTTCATCTCCCCGGAGGAGATCGAGCGGGTGGTGGACTTTGTCAAGCAGTCCGGCGAGGCGGAGTACTCCGACGAGGTCATGCAGAAGATCGAGGAGGCCCTGGCCGAGAAGGAGAAGGGGAACAAGAAGGACCGCTACGACGGCAGCACCACCGCCGAGGTGGAGGCTATGGAGGGGGACGAGATGTTCCCCGCCGCCGTGGACGTGGTGCTGGAGACGGGACAGGCCTCCGTGTCCATGCTCCAGCGGCGGCTGAAGCTGGGCTACTCCCGGGCAGCCCGCCTGGTGGACCAGATGGAGGAGCACGGGATCGTGGGGCCCTTCGAGGGTTCCAAGCCCAGACAGCTGCTCATCACCAAGGCCCAGTGGCAGGAGCTGCAGATGAAGCGCAGCGGCGGGGGAGAAATGCCTCCGCCGGAGCAGCAGCAGCCCCAGCCGGCAGATCAGGAGACCCTCCCCTGGGAGAATGAGGAACCGTGACAAAACGCCGCGGCGAAGTGCAAGCTTCGCCGCGGCGTTTATTTATGGGGGAGGAGCCCTTTCTTTACTGCAGGATCCGGACTCTGGGCCGGGAGTTGCAGGAGCAGCGGCAGGGCAGGCGCCGCCAGCACAGGCGTCCCCCGGCATCCCACAGGATCTCCAGGTTGGTCCCCGGCGGCAGCCGCAGCAGCAGCGCCGCCGTCCGGCCCTCCCGGGCCATGGTCAGCCGGGCTTCCCCGGGACGAAGGGCGGCAAAGACTGCCGTCTCCGCCCACAGCCCCTCCCGCACGGAGCAGAGCTCCCGCTGGCCAAGCGCCGCCCATTTCAGGGGACCTCGGGACCGCAGATATACGGTGCAGAGATCCTGCGGCTCCATCAGGCATAAAGAGGCCTCCGCCTCTCCACCTGTTATCAGACAAAAACGGCTGCTTTGCTGAAGGGTCAGCCGTTCAGCTTGGCTTTTACAAGATACTGGCCGCTGGCGACGCCGCCGAACAGGTAGTTTCCCGTGCTGTTGGTCTTGGTAGCAGCCAGGAGGGTCTCGCTGCCCGCCCCTGCGTCCAGCCGGTAGAGACCTACAAAACAGCCTGCCACAGCCGCGCCGTTCTGGTCCCGGATCACGCCGCTGACGGTGCCGCTGTAGGTGCGCTCATCCACTGTCATGGACATGGTCACGTTGGCGATGGAGCCATTCAGGATGGTGACGGTCATGGGGGCGGTGGCCAGATAGCCGTCGGCGGTGGAGATCAGGGTGTAGACCCCGTCGGCCACATCGTAGAACACGAATTCTCCGTCATTCGCCGAATAGGTGGCGGACACGTCGGCCCCCAGGGCGTCCTTCAGAGTGATCTTGGCTCCGGCCAGAGGCGTGAAAACAGCCGCTCCCGCCACAGAGAGCACGCCGGCAATGGCGCCCAGGGCCAGGGTGGCGTCCAGGGTGCAGACGATGGGAATTTCCGTGGACGCACCGTCAGACAGAGTGACGCCTGCTGCATCGCTGACCCGATAACCGTCGGCTACCGCCGCCAGGCTGTAGGTCCCGGCGGGGATACCGTCGATCACATAGGAGCCGGAGGCGTCGGTGACGGTGTGACGGTAGGGAAGTCCGGCACTGTCGAAGAGCTTGACGGTGGCGTTGGCAATAGGAGTGACGCCGTTGGTGACGGTACCATAGACCGAGGCCAGGGTACTGGGTGCGGGGGGCAGACTGAGATTGACGTCCGCTTCCTGCTGCCCCTCGATGGTAAAGCTGGGGCTATACTGCAGGCCGTAGAGATCCTGGAGCATGTCAGCCATAGAAAGAAACCTCCTGTGGATTCTGAAGTGATGGCACGGGCCTCCGCCCGTACACAGCAGATTATGCTCCGTGGGCGGAAAGAGTGACGCTTCAGGAGAGCCCACCGGACAGCAGGGCCGAGAAGCGGCTGATAGTGTCCCGCACTCGGTCGGCCCCGAACTCCCGGCGGTGCTCCATGTAGGCGGAAAAGCCCCCCTGGATCTGATAGGTGAGCAGGATATTCCGGGTGACGTCCTCCCGGAGGGCGGGCTCCAGGCGGTAGATCATCTCCTTCAGCTCCCGCTCGATGCGGACTGGCAGCAAAGCGGTCTGGGTGTCGGCGAAAAGGATTTCGATGAGGCTCTGCTGGGCGTGGAAGGCGTCGAACAGCTCCCGCACGAACCGCTCGTGCTCCGAGACGAACCGCTCCGGGTGGGTGATGCAGGCCAGGATGCTCCGCACCACCTCCTGCTGGAGACGGTCGGACAGGTCGTAGAGGTCTTGATAGTGGAGGTAGAAGGTGGCCTTGCTGATCTCCGCCAGGGCGCACAGCTCCTTGACGGTGATCCGCTCCAAAGGCTTTCGGGCCCGCAGCTGCAAAAACGCGCCGCGAATGCTCCGCTTGGTCTTTTTCTCCCGCAGGTCCATAGGTATCCTCCTTGACGGTTTTCCGAATGTGTCCAATACTGTACGGCGACGGGAAATTGAAGATGGCCTTTGCCGCCGCTGTCGGATAAACTAACTATAGTAAATTATTAGACAATAGTCAAGTAATAGAGGAGAGACCAATATGGATACCTACGGCTTTTACACCGGACAATCCTTCGACGCCTACCGGGACCTGGGAGCCCACCGGACGGCAGCGGGGGTGGTATTCCGCACCTTCGCCCCCGCCGCTCGGGAAATCCGCCTTCTTTGGCGGGGCGGGGAGCTGCCTATGGAACGGGTGTGGGATGGGAATTTTTATGAAATTGCGGTGCCGGAGGGGGAGGAGGGAGAACCCTACGCCTTTCGGATTTTGGACCAGGACGGCCGGTGGACGGAGCACTGCGACCCTTACGGCTTCGCCATGGAGCTGCGGCCTGCCCACCGCTCTCTGCTGCGGACGCTGGGGGGCTACCGGTTTCATGACCAGGCTTGGATGCGGCGGCGGACAGACTGCATCACAGGGCCGTTGAATATCTATGAGCTCCACCTGGGCTCCTGGCGGACGCCGGGGGAGGGGAAGTGGTACTGCTACGACCAGATCGCGGAGCCCCTGATCCAGTACCTCCAGGAGAGCGGCTACAACTATGTGGAGTTCCTGCCCCTCAGCGAGCACCCATGCGATGAGAGTTGGGGCTACCAGAACACCGGCTTCTTCGCCCCTACCAGCCGTTATGGCACCCCCGACCAGCTGCGCACCCTCATCGATCGGCTCCACCAGGAGAAGATTGGGGCCATTCTGGACTTTGTCCCTGTCCACTTTGCCGTGGACAGTTACGGTCTGGCCCGGTATGACGGCGCCGCGCTCTACGAATATCCCCACCGGGATGTGGAGGTCAGCGAGTGGGGCAGCTGCAACTTCATGCACTCACGGGGGGAGGTCCGCAGCTTTCTCCAGTCCGCTGCCCACTACTGGCTGGAGGAATTCCATTTCGACGGCCTCAGGATGGACGCCGTCAGCCGCATTCTCTACTGGCAGGGGGATGAGCGGCGGGGGATCAACGGCAGCGGGGTGGAGTTTCTCCGGAACATGAATCAGGGACTGAAGGCACGGCATCCGGACTGCATCCTGGCGGCGGAGGATTCCACCAATTTCCCCAAGGTCACCGCCCCGGCGGACCAGGGGGGGCTGGGGTTTGACTACAAGTGGGATCTGGGCTGGATGCACGACACCCTCTCCTACTTTCAGACGGACCCGGCCTGCCGGCCCGAGAACTACCACAAGCTCACCTTCTCCATGCTGTACTATCCCAATGAGCGGTATCTGCTGCCTCTCAGCCACGACGAGGTGGTCCATGGCAAGGCTACCATCCTCCAAAAGATGAACGGACAGTATGAGGGAAAATTCCCGCAGGGCCGAGCGATGTACCTCTACATGATGGTCCATCCGGGGAAGAAGCTGAACTTCATGGGCAATGAGTTCGGTCAGCTGCGGGAGTGGGATGAAAAGCGGGAACAGGACTGGATGCTGCGGAAGTTCCCCATACACGACGGGTTCTACCACTACATGGCTCGGCTCAACCGCTTGTATCTTCAGCATCCGGCTCTGTGGAAGGAGGACTACAAACCGGCGGGCTTCGCCTGGCTGGACTGCCACGAGGAGGCGCGGAGCATCTACGCCTTGGAGCGGCGGGGCGGCGGGGAGCGGCTGGCGGCGGTGTTCCACTTCGGGGACAGGCACCAGGCGTATGCGCTGCCGCTGCCCGGTGTGAGGGAGGCGGAAACCCTGCTGGACAGCGACTGGCAGTGCTTCGGCGGCAGCACACCGGAGGGAGAGGCCCGGTGTGTACCGGAGAAAGGCGTTCTCCGCTGCGATCTGCCGCCCTTTTCCGGCGTGCTGCTGAAGCTGGCATAAGGGCGAAAGCGTTTTTTCTCGGCCTTGAGACGGGACGGCATTAGCCGTCCCGTTTTTTGTGCGGCAACAGGGGGAGCCCCCCTGTTTTTTGCAATTTTTAAGAAAACGGGCGGTTTTCTCGAATTTTCGTCATTCCATGAAAAAATACAAAAAATATTCGTATTGGTTTTGTCATACTTGTTACGGTTTGTAACTATTTATAGGAAAGGTTGGACAAAAAATTAGGAGGGCGGGGAGAAAAATTTGACGAAAATAGTTTCGACAAAAAATGATTTAATCCTAAAAACTTGACAAATGGGTAAAAGTAGGTTATACTCACCACAGTTTTCCGAAAGGTAACAAAAGTTACAAACCCTTTGCTTGGGTGTCCAATCGGTTGCCTGAGAAAACGATAGGAGGTTATCACTATGCTGAACAAAAGCAATCTGGCGAGATACTTCCGCAGCAAGCGCGTATGGGCCTTTTCCGCTGCCGTTGTGATGGCGGCCGTGGCCATTCCCACTTCTTCCTCCGGCTATGTGGCCGCCGCCGATGTGGCGGAGCCCACCTATTTTTTGACGGAGGACCTGAAATCTGAACTTTATCTCGCCAACGGTGCACAACTGACGTCCCGGGAGAACGGCAGCGACGTTCTGCTGAAGGCCGGTCAGAAAGTCATCCTGCATTATAATGGAGAGGACCTGGCGGAGACCGCCGGGGATGAGACCGTCTCCGCTTTGCTGGAGCGGCTGGGCGTGGAGCCCGGACCTCTGGACACGGTGGCGGTGGACGCCTCCGGAGATGCGGTGGAGATCCATGTAGGGTCTCACATCGTGCTTTATGACCGGGTGGAGACCGTGACGGAGAGTCCGGTGACCTATGTGTACAACGATGTGCTTCCCACCTGGAGCGAGACCGTGCTCCAGCAGGGCCAGGACGGCGTCCACACTGAGGTCTACGAGGTGGTCTACAGCGACGGCAGGGAGGTTTCCCGCCAGCTGGTGGAGGAGACGGACACCCAGGCCACGGAGACCGTCATTGAGAAGGGAACCCTCTCCAACTTTGCTCCTAACGATGCTGAGGTGGCAAACATCGTCAGCAACGGCGACGGTACCGGCAAGATCATTCTGGAGAACGGCCAGGAGCTGACCTTCAACCAGACGCTGAACATGAAGGCCACCGCCTACACCACCGGCGACCCCGGTGTGGGCACCATCACCGCCTCGGGCACCACCGTCCGGGTGGGCACTGTGGCTGTGGACCGCAAGCAGATCCCCTTCGGTACCAAGATGTATGTGGTGTCCAACGACGGGGCCTACCTCTACGGCTTCTCCGTGGCGGAGGACACCGGCGGGGCCATCCGGCAGAACCGGATCGACCTCTACTTTGAGACCTATCAGGAGTGCATCAACTTCGGTGTCCGCAACTGTACGGTCTACATCCTCGACTGAGGAGAACAGCGCAAGATGACGAGAGCCCCGGGCTTCCGGCAACGGAAGCCCGGGGCGCACTGTTTTTCCCACCGCTCGGCTGCAAGGGAAGGAGAAACTTTTCCGGCAGATCGAAGCCCCCGCGGAAGGATCTCTTCCACGGGGGCCGCTTTGTCCGGGGGGTCAAAATTCCTTTTTGCTGTAGATCTGAACGCTGCTCACATAACACAGTGCCATCACCGCAATGGCGGTCAGCAGGGCTCCTCCCGCCCAGGGAAAGGGGTGGAGCACCATACTCTGTATCACGTCCTCCAGGGGGGCCCACTCCTCCAGCCGGGAGCCGAAAAGCATGAAGCCGCCGAACAGTGCCACCCAGACCACCAGAAAACCGTTGCGGGCCTTTTCCAAGCCGAACCGGAAGGCCATCGGGTACATGAGGAACACCATCACCATGGACACCACCAGCACCGCCAGCAGTCCGCCGACGAGATCGGCGTAGCCCTGCTCCCCGGTGATGAGCCGCTGGATCACCCCCAGGGCCGCGCCGTAGAGCACCGCGCCGCCGGAGTAAATGAGGCTCACCAGAAACTTGGCCCCCACCACCTGCCAGTCGTTCACCGGCAGAGTCCGAGCGTACCGGCCCCAGCCGCAGCTTTCGTCCAGAGACATGCCGCTGAGGGAGTAGAACAGCATCACCCATACCCCGAAATAGAGGAAAAAGTCATTTCTTGTGACCAGGTTCAGCACTGCGTACAGCACCGCCACCATAGGCAGCGACTTTTTGTAGAGGCTCCACAGCCCGCTCAACTCTTTTCTCAGAAGTCCTTTCATGCCTCATCCCTCCCGCCGTAGAGCTGCATCATCTCATCAATACTGGTCCGGTCCACCACCGCGTCAGGGAGGAGCCGCCGGGCCGCAGCGCCGTCCTTTACCAGCGCTGCGCTGCCGCCGAGGCCGCCGTCCCGCCGCACCAGCACCAGGTCCTTTGGCAGCCGGTCCAGCATTGACGCGCTGCCCCGAACCACTGCCGTTTCCTCCAGCAATTCGTCCTTGTTCCGCTGGAAGAGGAGCCGCCCCTGGTGGATGTAGGCGATCTGATCCGCCACCCGCTCCAGATCTGTGGTGATGTGGCTGGACAGCAAGATCCCGCAGCCCTCGTCCTGGATGAAGGTGAGGAAGATATCCAAAATTTCCCCCCGGACCACCGGGTCGAGACCGCTGGTGGCCTCGTCCATCACCAGGAGCCTGGGGTGGCTGGCCATAGCTGTGGAGAGGCTCAGCTTCATTCGCATGCCCCGGCTGAAATCCTTGATGGGCTTCTTCATGTCGAGGCCGAAGGCTCTGCAGTCCCTCTGGAACTTATCGCTGTCCCAGTCCCGGCGGATGCCGGACAGAATCCGGTCCACCTGGTGGGCGTTGAGCCCGCCGTAGAAATAGCTGTCCTCAAATACCACGCCCACCTTCTCCAGGGCGGCCCGGTCCTTGGGGTCTTTCCCCATCACCCGGATGCTGCCGCCGTCGGGGCGGATCACCCCCAAAACGGCTTTGATGGTGGTGGTCTTGCCGGCGCCGTTTTCTCCGATGAGACCTACAATCTCCCCTTCAGGGACCGTCAGGTCCACCCGGTCCAGGGTGAAACCGCTGTATCGCTTTACAAGCCCCTGCACCGCGATCAAATCACTCATATTATTTACTCTCCTTCCAAGAGCAGGTTCAATGTCTCCCGGACTTCCTCCGGACTGATGCCTCCCGAGCGGGCGGCCTCCAGGGCCTCCGTCAGGTGTTCCTCTACCCGCCGCAGGGCCTCCTCCCGGCGGAGCTCCGGGTTCTGTGCCGCTACGAAGCTGCCCTTGCCGGGCAGGGTGTTGATGAACCCCGCCTGTTCCAGGTCCTCGTAAGCCCGCTTAGTGGTGATGACGCTGATCCGCAGCTCCTTGGCCAGGGCCCGGATGCTGGGAAGGGCGTCCCCCTCCTGCAGCTCTCCGGTGAGGATCTTGGCGCGGATCTGCTCAGTGATCTGGGCATAAATGGGTATGCCGCTGCTGTTGCTGATGTAAAACTCCATGAGGTCCCTCTTTCCTCCAGACTGTACATATCTGATATAAACAGTATATACGCCATATACACAGCTGTCAAGAGGACGGCGCAAATTTTTCTGCTCCATCGGACTGGCGGCGGGGCAGGGGGGAGGAGGGGGGCGCGCATTCCGCAAAACCGCGCCCGGAGGGGAGAAGATTGCGACAGGCTGACGGCTTGTGCGAGGGCAGAGGGATGTCGTATAATAAAATAGAAGAGAGCGCCCGCCTGAAACGGCGCCGTAATATGAGAGAGAAAGGACAATGCCAGTATGGAACGAAAGTATCCCCACCTCTGCGCCCCCATCACCCTGGCGGAGGTGACCTTCCGAAACCGCATGTTCTCCGCCCCCATGGGCGGCACCGACATCACCAATGACGGCTGCATCGGCCCCAAGTCCGCCGCCTTCTATGAGCTGCGGGCCCGGGGCGGCGCTGGGGCGGTCACCGTCAGCGAGTGTATGGTCCACCCCCAGACCGACGGCTCCCATGCCTACCATCTGGACACGGCCATTCTGAACTCCCTGGCCGCCGCCACCTACGCCGCCGACGCCATCCGCCGCCACGGGGCCATGCCCTCTCTGGAGCTGAGCCACTCCGGTATGTACTCCGGCACCTATATGACCGACAAGAGCCGCCAGCACGGCCTGAGCCAGTGGGGACCCTCTGCCTGCGTGCGGCCCGACGGGGTGGAGGTGGGCGAGCTCACCCGGGAGATGATCGCCGACATCGTGGCCGCCTATGGACGTACTGCGGGCCTTGCCAAGCGTGCAGGCTTTGAGATGGTGATGATCCACGCCGGCCACGGCTGGCTCATCAACCAGTTTCTTTCCCCCATGTTCAACCACCGCACCGACGAGTACGGCGGCTCTTTGGAGAACCGCTGCCGCTTCGCCATCGAGGTGCTGAAGGCGGTGCGGGAGGCGGTGGGTCCCCGGTTCCCCATCGAGCTGCGCATCAGCGGCTCCGAGCTGGTGCCCGACGGGTACGACCTGGCCGAGGGCTGCCGCATCGCCCAGCAGGTGGAGCCCTACATCGACCTGCTCCATGTGTCAGCAGGCACCTACCAGCGCTCCTTTGGGGACACCCATCCCTCCATGTTCAAGGAGCACGGCTGCAACGTGTACCTGGCTGCCGAGATTAAAAAGCATGTAAAAGTCCCTGTGGCCACTCTGGGCGGCCTCAACGACCCCGCCCAGATGGAGGAGATCATCGCCTCCGGCAAGGCGGACGTGGTGTATATGGCCCGGGCATTGCTGGCGGACCCGGAGCTGCCCCGGAAGGTGACGGAGAATCGGGACGACGAGATCGTCCGGTGTCTGCGGTGCTTCACCTGCATGGCGGAGCGGGCGGCCACCTCCACCCGGCGCTGCGCCGTGAATCCCCTCATCGGCCGGGAGATGGACGGGGTGGAGGTGTACCCTGCCCCGGTGAAGAAGAAGGTGCTGGTGGCCGGCGGCGGTCCCGGCGGCCTCTACGCCGCCTACACCGCCGCCCGGAGGGGCCACCATGTAATCCTCTGCGAGAAGGAGGGGGAGCTGGGCGGCATTCTCAAGAGCGAGCAGGCCATTCCTTTCAAACACGAGATGTACCAGCTCACCGGCACCTATGAGCGGCTGGCCCGGAAGGCCGGGGTGGAGATCCGGCTGAATACAGAGGTGACGGCGGAGTACGCGGAACGAGAGCAGGCCGACGCCCTCATCATTGCCGTGGGCTCCACGCCCCTGGTGCCCCCTATCCCGGGGCTGAAGGGGGACAATGTAGTTGTCGTCAACAACTACTATCTGGAGAAGGACAAAGTTACCGACGACGTGGTGGTCTTCGGCGGAGGCCTTGCCGGCTGTGAGTGTGCAGTGCATCTGGGTATGGAAGGGAAAAACGTCCATCTGGTAGAGATGCGTGACCAGCTGGCCCCCGACGCCAATGTCCGCCATCGGCCCCTGCTGCTCAAGGAGATCGACAAGTATGTCGCCGCCGTCCACACCGGCTGCAAGGGCCTGGAGGTCCGGCCCGACGGGGTCTTGTGCGAGACCACGGCGGGGGAGCAGGTGCTGGTGCCCGGCACCACGGTGATCTGCGCCCTGGGCCAGCGCTCCCGGACCGACCTGGTGGACGCCCTCCGGGACGCCGCCCCCTTCGTCCGGGTCATCGGCGACGCGGCCAAGGTATCCACCATCACCAATGCCGTCTATTGGGGTTACCACGCCGCTTTGGATATTTGACAGCTGCGGAAAAAGGCCGCCGCGGAATAACAATTCCGCGGCGGCCTTTCTGTGTCCCGGCGGAGGAGCCGTCTCTCAGCGCCAGATATGAATGACCCCGCTGTCATGGAGCTGCTTGAAAAACAGCAGCAGTACCGGCATCAGGAGCATCCCGCCCACACCGAAGAGAGAAAACCCCAGATACATGGCCGCCAGGGCCGTCAGGGGCGGAAGTCCCGCCTGGGCTGCCATCACCTTGGGTTCCAAAAGACTTCGCACCAGCAAAATTGCCGCATACAAAGCCAGAAGCCCGATGCCCCGGGAGACGTTGTCCAGCAGGATGTGGTACAGGCCCCAGGGCAGCAGCACCGTCCCTGCCCCCAGCACCGGCAGGGCGTCCACCAGTCCCACCAGCACAGCGGCCAGCAGGGCATATTCCAGCCCCATATACCAAAATCCCAAAAGCAGCATCAGAAAAGTCACGAAGCACAGCACGCTTTCCGCCTTCAGCCATTTCCAGAAGGTGCTGCGAAAGCAGGCTGCTCCGGCGTGGAGAGCCCGGTGCCACCGCGCGGGCAGCTGGCGGCGGAGGAAGGCTGTCACCTCCGGATAGGTCATGGCCGTGAGATAGCAGGCCAGTACCGTGGTGAAGAGGAACAGCGCCGTCTGGGGGAGGCGCGCCGCCGCCGCCGAGGCCCAGGCAATGGCTTTCCCTGACAGTTCTCCGGCCATGGACACCCCTTCCTTAGACAGCTGCGCCAGGCTGTCCTCCAGCCAGATACGGACTTCCTGCGGGCAGGTGCGGAGAAAGCCCTCGTACCGCTCCTCCGCCCGGTCCATCAGGGCCGGCAGAGCCTCCAGGGCCTTCGGCAGCGCCTCCAGCCACCCCGCCGCCTCCTGCCACAGACGCACCGCACCCCAGCCCAGAGCGGCCAGCAAAACGCCCAGCAGCGCCGTGGTCAGCGCTGCCGCCGCAAATCCACGCCGCAGTCCCAGCCGTCTCCGGCACCAACCCACCGCCGGTTCCAGCAGTACCGCTGTCCCCAATGCGATGACAAAGGGCAGCAGCGGCGCCAGAAAAAACCGCAGGATCAGGTACAGCACAGCTGCTCCCGCCGCCAACTTCCACCATTTGTTGTGCAATATGGGCAATCCTCCCTCGAATAAATTTGTCAAAACTGTTCGATTTTACCTGTTGCGTGTTAAGGACAAGTGTGCTACACTGATAGACACCAAAGACAACTGCACACGGGAGGTGCACAAAGTGAGCAGTAAAACAAAATTTTACATTGTGGCGGCGGACGCACTCCCCGAAATTTTTATCAAGGTGGCGGAGGCCAAGCGGATGCTGCAGACCGGCGAGGCGGCCACCGTAGGGGGCGCTACCCGGAAGGTAGGCATCAGCCGCAGCGCCTTTTATAAATACAAGGATTCCGTTCAGCCCTTCAATAACATGAAAGCAGGGCACATCATTACCTTTTATGCCATGCTGAAAGACAACCCCGGTGTGCTGAGCAGCATCCTTTCTATTTTTGCCTCCTCCGGCGCGAATATTCTGACCATCAACCAGAGCATCCCCACCAACGGCTGCGCGGCAGTGACCATCTCGGCGGAGACGTCGGAGATGGAGATTACTCTGGAAGACCTGATCGGTCGGGCTTCCGCGGCAGCGGGCGTGGTGAAATTTGAAATTTTGGCGGGCTGAAGCCCGATCAAGACAGAGAGAAGGAGTCGTAAACACTATGGCAAAGATTGCGATTATGGGCTTCGGTACGGTGGGCGCCGGCGTGGCCGAGGTGGTCCGCCTCAACGGTGCCAAGATGGCCGAGGAACTGGGCGAGGAGCTCTCCATCAAGTATATTCTGGACGTGCGGGATTTTTCCGACAGTCCCTACGCCAAGAAGATGATCAAGGATTTCTCCATCATCGAAAACGACGACGAGGTAGAGGTGGTGGTGGAGTCCATCGGCGGAAAGGGAGTGGCCCTGGATTTCACCCGGCGGGCTCTCCAGGCCGGCAAGCATGTGGTGACCTCCAACAAGGAGCTGGTGGCCACCCACGGCAAAGAGCTGCTGGCGATCGCCAAGGCCCGGAATGTGAACTACCTCTTCGAAGCCAGTGTGGGCGGCGGTATCCCGGTGCTGCGTTCCATGTTCCAGGAGCTGGCCACTAACCAGATCGAGGAGATCGTGGGCATTCTCAACGGCACCACCAACTACATCCTTACCCGGATGGAGAAGGCGGGGATCTCTTGTGCCGAGGCGGTGAAGGAGGCCCAGGAAAAGGGGTATGCCGAGAAAGATCCTACCGCCGATGTGGAGGGCATCGATGCCTGCCGCAAGATCTGCATCCTCTCCGACCTGGCCTTCGGGAAGGAGGTGGCGCCGGAGCTGGTCAGCACCGAGGGCATCAGCAATATCCAGCGCCAGGATGTGGGTATTGCCGCTGCTGCCGGATATCAGGTGAAGCTGCTGGGCCATGCTCTGCGGCTGCCCGACGGGAAACAGGCGGCTTATGTGGCGCTCCATCTGGTGCCGGAGAACTGCCCCCTGGCCCCCGTCAGCGACGTGTTCAACGCCATCATCATCCGGGGAAATGCTGTGGGCGACGTGATGTTCTACGGCCGCGGGGCAGGGGATCTGCCCACCGCCTCCGCTGTTCTCAGCGACGTGATGGACGCCATCCGCCACCGTGAGCGCCGGCGGAACCTGGGCTGGAGCCAGAGCGCCGATCTGGTGGCAGCCGACGATCTGGTGATGCGGTGGTACCTCCGGGGGGACTTCTCTCTGGACGCTGCCAAAGCCGTCTGCGGCGAGGTGGAGGAGCTGACCGAGGGCGCGGTGATCACCGCTCCCATGACTGGCGCGGCCGCCAAGGAGGCAGCCAAGGCTCTGGGTGCCGCGGCCATGCTTCGGGTATTATAATGGAATAGTGCCCTCGGGGCCTATGTTTGAGTTGAAGGAAAGAAGGTAACTGTGAAGTGAAACTGATCGTTCAGAAATTCGGCGGAAGCTCCGTCCGGGACGCCCAGCGTATCCAGAACGTGGCCGGCATCATCGCCGACACCTATAGAGCAGGCAACAATGTGATCGTGGTCCTGTCCGCCCAGGGCGACACCACTGACGACCTCATTGCCAAGGCCATGGAGATCAGCGAGAATCCCTCCAAGCGGGAGATGGATATGCTGCTGTCCACCGGTGAGCAGATCTCCATCGCCCTGTGCGCCATGGCGCTGGAGAAGATGGGGGTTCCCGCTGTGTCCCTGGCCGCCTGGCAGGTAGGCATTCAGACCAATCGTACTTACTCCAATGCCCGCATCAAGCGCATCGACAGAGAGCGGATCCAGAGCGAGCTGGACCGCAAGAAGGTGGTGCTGGTGGCCGGTTTCCAGGGCATCAACCGCTACTACGATGTGACCACCCTGGGTCGGGGCGGGTCCGATACCAGCGCCGTGGCCCTGGCCGCTGCCTTCGGGGCGGACCTCTGCCAGATCTACACCGATGTGGACGGTGTGTATACCACCGATCCCCGCATCGTGCCCAACGCGCTGAAGCTGCCGGAGATCACCTATGACGAGATGCTGGAGCTGGCCTCTCAGGGCGCTCAGGTCCTCCACAACCGCAGCGTGGAGCTGGCCAAGAAATATAATGTAAATATGGAAGTTGTGTCCAGCTTGGAGAGAAAGCCCGGCACAAAAGTCAAGGAGGTAGCAAAAATGGAAAAGAGCAACATCGCCGGTGTGGCGAAGGATATGAACCTGGCCCGGATCGCCCTGGTAGGTCTGGAGCACACCCCCGGCGTGGCCTTCAAGATCTTCTCCCTGCTGGGTCAGGCCAAGATCAACGTGGACACCATCATCCAGTCCATTGGTCGTGAGGAGGACAAGGATATCTCCTTCACCCTGCCCAAGGGCAGCGTCAAGGAGGCTATCGCCTTGCTGGAGGAGAACAAGGAGGGGCTTAATTTCGACCACCTCACCGTGGATGACAAGATCGCCAAGGTGTCCATCGTGGGCGCCGGCATCATGACGACCCCCGGCGTGGCGGCCAAGATGTTCGAGGCCCTGTACGACGCCAACATCAACATCCAGATGATCAACACCAGTGAGATCCGTGTCAGTGTTCTCATCGCTGAGGAGGACGCCAACCGGGCGGTAAAGGCCGTCCACGACCGGTTCTTCGGTATGGAGGAGTAAAGGACAAAAAAGTCCGCCGCGAAACGATGAAACCGTTTCGCGGCGGACTTTTTTTATCCTGCCGACGAAGTTTTTTCTCCTGGCGGTGGCTGACGGTGTGCTGTCTGGTGTTTGTGCCTCCGGCGGCCTACTTTTGTCACTGAACAAAAGTAGGCAAAAATCAGCTTTGAACCTGCGGTTCTATGGACTCCCC
>CALXDB010000005.1 GCA_944386955.1 uncultured Oscillospiraceae bacterium | reverse complement strand
ACCACCGCCAGCGCGGGAAGAACAAACAGCCAGCGAGTCAGACTGCTGCCGTTGACGCCCCCCCGAAGTCGTCTTTCTCTCATATCGTTCTCCTCTTACTCAGGCCCGGCCGGGAGGTTATCCTCCCGGCCGGTGATTTTGGTTGGCTGTCCGCTGGGGTCAGGCTACCATGGTATCGAAGATCTCGTTGAGGCGGGCTTCCGCGGCGGCAGCGGCGGTCTGCACGTCAGTGCCGTTGGTGACAATATCCTGGAACATCTCCTCAATGACGCCCTGGCTGGTCAGAAGGCCGGCCTGGACGCTGGGGCCGTTCTCAAAGCCGATGGCGCAGCCCGCGTCCACAGCCTCGCTGATCACAGCGGCCTCGTCGGCAAACTTCTGGACAGTGGGGTTGCTCTTGTAGGCCTCGGTGTCGGCAATGCCGGAGAGGGAGGGCAGCATGCCCACGGGCACGGCGGCCAGGAAGTCCACATAGTTGTCCTCCTGATAGAGGTACTCAATAAAGGCCTGGCAGATCTCGGGGTGCTCGCTGTTCTGCCAAGTCACCAGGGGGATGTGGGTGGCCTCGGCGCTGTAGTAGGGATCGCCCTCGTTCATCACAGGCAGGGGGGCGCAGGAGATGTAGTCCACCAGGTCGGGGCGGTTGGACTCCACACCGCTGATCATGAAGCCGGAGTTGAAGTCAAAGGCGGTGGTGCCCTGGTAGAAGAGGGTTGCGTGGTCGTTGACGGTGTAGTTGATGGTCTCCGCGGGGGAGCAGTTCTTGTACACGTCCAGCCAGAAGTTGATGCCCTCGATGGCCAGATCGCTGGTCAGGTTGGCGGTGAGGTCCTCATTGAGGAGGCTGCCGCCGCCGGAACGAACATAGAAGTTGAGGTAACGGGTGCTGAGCAGGTCGTTGGGGCTCATGGACACAGCAGCGCCGTAGACGCCGTCCTTGGTCAGGGCCACGGCGGTGTCATAAAACTCGTCCCAGGTGGTGGGGACCTCCAGGCCGGCGGCATCCAGCAGATCCTGCCGGTACCACATGACCTGGGCGTGGGAGTAGTAGGGGATGCCGTAGGTGACACCGTCCACCGTCATGTCGCTGAGGGCGTTGGCGGAGAAGCGGTCCCGACCAATGGCATCGATGGTGGCGTCGCTGGAGGCCAGCACGCCGGCGTTGACCATCTCCACCACCTCGCCGGTGTTCTGGGCGGTGCTGATGTCGGGCAGGTCGCCGGTGGTGATGCCGGCGTTCCACTTGGTGTTGAAATCGCCCCAGGCCATGGTCTCAATGTTGATGGTGACGCCGGGGTGGTCCGCCATGAACTGGTCGGCGGCGGCCTGGACCGCCTCCATGCGGGCGCCCTGAGTGAAGGAGTGCCAGAAAGTGATGGTGCCGTTGAGCTCGCCGGTCTCGCCGCCGCTCTCACCGCCGCTGTTGCCGGCATTGTTGTTGCCGCAGGCGGTCATGAGGGACAGGGCCAGGATCAGTGCCAGGACAAGAGATATCGCTTTTTTCATGTTCCAGAATCCTCCCAATCTAAAGTGTTTTGTTGGTTTTAACCACACTTTGAGTATAGAGGATCAGCCAAAATTAAGCAAGATAACAAAACGGCAAAAACTAGCATAAAACAATCAATATTTAGTTGTTTTATTTTGATTACTTTATACGAAATTCACAAATAAATTTGCGCTCTATTGTGCATTTTTTCGGTACTCCTGGGGGGAGACGCCGAAGTTCATGCGGAAGAGGCGTGAGAAGTAGTTGGGATCCTCGAAGCCGGCCTCATAGGCGATGACGGAGATGCGCTTGTTGGTGACCAGGAGGCGGCGGGCAGCCACCATGAGCCGCAGGTCCTGGATAAAGTCGCTGGGGGATTTACCGGTATACTTCTTGAAAAGACGGCGCATGGAGGAGGGACTCATATTGGCCATCTGGCTGAGGGATTCAGAGGTAAAGCGCTCGGTAGGATGGCTGACAATGTACTCCACCAGGGCATTAACCCTGGGGTCCTGCTTGAACTGTGTGGAGCGGCTCGCCCGGTGGAAGAGACTCTCCATGGAGAAACTTGCCTCCGGGTGGTCGCTGGGGGCAGCCTCCCGGTCGGCAGCCTGCTCGGTGAGCCAGGCGATGATGAGCTCCAGGTTCCCCCGGATGCGGAAGAGCTTTCCAGGGTTGTCAGAGGTGGCGTTGAGATAGACCTCCATAAAATACTCCAGGATTTTCTCGTCCCCCAGGGCAGCGTTGACGGTTTTGATCTTGTAGTAGTCCGACAGAAAGTCTCCCGCGTCCAGCTGGACGGTGGGCTTGAAGCGGATGCTGATGAATTCAAAGTAGTCCCCCAGGGAATGGCACTCCAGCTCCACGCCGTCGGGGATATAGATGACCTGATCCTCCCCCACGATATACTCCACGCTGTTGATGCTGAAGGAAGCAGCCCCCCTCAGAATGTAGCGGACCATGCTGTAGGGCACATAGCTCTCTGGAAAGACCCAGCCGGAGCGGAACACATACCGGTCCACATATAGGAAATTGAAGCGCATGGCGGTGAACAGTGCCTGATCGACCTCCATCCACAACGCCCCCTTTCGTTCTTTTTCCGGCCGTCCGGCCGGATCGTTCGGCCTCCCCAGGCCCCTCATGGGACACAGGAAAAAAGAAAGGTCCGCAGGGGCTTCATCTGAAACGGCAGCTGCGACACAAACCGGAAAGAGGAAACGCCAACGGACCACTATTCATATTTTAGCATAAATCGACAGGAAAGTACACGAAAAAATCCCATTTCCAAGCTCCCCGGCGGCCGGGGCAAAAAGCCGCCGCAGAGGGGCCTTCCCTCCGCGGCGGCTCCGCTCAGAACCAGCCGAGATTGAAAAAGTCGCTGACCTGGCCCGCCAGCACCAGAATCATTACCACCGGCACCACGAACCGGATGGACACCGTGTAGAACCGCCGCAGCCAGGGGGACCTGGCGTGCTCCCCCACCTCGTCCAGCACCAGCTTGGGCTTCAGCTCCCAGCTGACCATGAAGGACATAATCAGCGCCCCCAGGGGCATCATGATCCCCTCGGAGAGGCAGTCCATAAAATCCAGCCAGCTGCCGGCAAAGGTGCGGTACTTGGTCACGCCGTCCACTACATAGGCCGTCTCCTCCCGCAAGGGGATCCACAGCCCGTTGGCCCCCAGGCCGTCCAGAGCCACGATCACCGCCAGCACCATCACCAGGGCGGACACGCCGATGGAGATCTTCCGCCGGTCGGGCACCCGGCCCTTCAAAATGGCGCGGTCCATCATAAAGGTCACCAGCACCTCCGTCAGGGAAATGGAGGAGGATACCGCCGCCACCAGCACCAGCAGATAGAAGATGGCGCCGAACAGAGGCCCGATAGCACCCATGGCGTTGAACACGTCCTGCAGCGTCACAAACAGCAGAGAGGGACCGCTGAGCTGGGCCTCGGTGCCATAGGTAGCAATGGCGGCAGGGATTACCGCCAGACCGGCCATCAGGGCCACCGCCGTGTCGGCAGCAACCACCACCAGGGCGTTGCGCACCAGATTCTCCTTCTTGTCGAGATAGGACCCGTAGGTCACCATGATGCCCATGGCCAGGGACAGAGAGAAGAACATCTGCCCGCCGGCAGTAGCCAGGACGCTGATGAAGCCGGGCGCTTCCTGGATATATCCGTTGGCCGCAGACCAGCCGGGGACGAACATGTACTTCAATCCGTCCACCGCCCCGGGGAGGGTGACGCTGCGGCCGATAACGATGACCAGCATCACAGCCAGGGCGGGCATGCCCACCTTGTTGAACCGCTCGATGCCTCCCTTGATGCCCCCCTTGATGATGACATAGCCCAAAAGGAGGTAGAGCAGGGTGAAGATCAGGCTGCCGAACTGGTTGTGCCGCAGGGTGTTGAACAGCTCGCTGCCGGTAACGCCGCTGATGGAAAAGCCCAGGTTGGAGAGGTTGAGGAACATGTACTCCATGCAGTAGCCCCCCAGCACCGTGTAGAAGCTGAGGATCAGCAGGGGCGACAGCACTGCCAGCCATCCGATCCAGCCGAAGCGCTTGGAAACCTTGTGGTAGGCCCCTACCACGCCCATACCCGTCTTTCGGCCGATAGCCAGCTCACTGAGCATGATGGTGAAGCCCACCAGCACCCCCAGGATCAGGTAGAGGATTAAAAACGCAAAGCCGCCGGCCCGGCCCATTTTGTAGGGAAATCCCCAGATGTTCCCCAGGCCAACCGCCGATCCAATAGCCGCCATCAAAAACCCGAAGGTGCTCCCCCAGGACTCCCGCTTCTTGTTCATTCTCTCGCTCCCTCACAATCTTCTCGACAGAAAAGCAGAGTCTTCTTGCTTTTTTTACCAAAAATGGCTCCGTCTGGTAGGGAATTATACCAGACATCTTGCCAAAGAACAAGTTCCAGATTATAATGGAGATGCCTTATATATTAAACTTCCTAATGGTGCAGGAGAAAATTTTATGGATACCAAAAAGTGGGAGGCGCTGCTGACGGCGGTGGAGCTGGGCAGCTTTACCAAGGCAGCCGAGCGGCTGGGGTACACCCAGTCGGGGCTGACCCACATGATGCACGCCTTAGAAAAAGAAATCGGCCTGTCCCTTCTGATCCGGGACCGGTACGGCGTCCGCCTGACGGCGGCGGGAGAGCGGCTGATGCCCGCCATTCGGGAATTTCAGCAGACAGGCAAGCGGCTGGAAAACCAGATCGCCCAGGTAGGGAGTATGAAAAAAGAGAATGTCCGGGTAGCGGCCTACTCCAGCATCTGCATGCACTGGCTGCCCGCTATTGTCTCCAGCTTCCGCCGGGACTATCCGGATATCAGCGTGGATATCCGGATGGGCACGGTGGACGAGATGTACAGCTGGCTTCAGGAGGACAAGGTGGACCTGTCCTTCGTCAGCCGCCAGGAGCGGGACGGCTTTGACTGGGTGCCCCTGTGGGACGACCCTCTGCTTGCCATCCTGCCGCCGGACTATCCCATCGGTCAGCGAACCTCTTTTCCTGTGTCGGAATTTGAGGGCCGTGAGTTCCTCATGCCCTCCCTGGGCTTTGACTACGACATCCTGCCCATCTTCCGGGCGGCGGGAGTGAATCCCGACATCCGGGACACCTCCGTGGACGACAGCACCATCATCTCCATGGTGGAACTGGGACTGGGCTTCTCTATCCTCTCGGAGCTGATCCTCCAGGGCCGCCAGGACAACATCATCGCCCGGCCCCTGGCCGGCGGGGTCCACCGGTCTCTGGGCATCACCCTGCCCTCCCTGCGCCAGGCCACCCCGATTGCCCTAAAATTTATTGAATATTCCGCCCAGGTGGTTCAATCCATCCACGGCGGGAAATCCTAAAGCCATCCCAACCATTACAAGAAAAGCGAGTTATTACAGTATGCTGGAATTCAAGCACGTCAACGTCCGCAATGCCGCCCGGCTGGACCGATACTACAAAAACTGCGCCTACCGCCTGTGCGAGTACTCCGTGGGCGTGAAGCTCATGTGGCGGCAGCACTTCAACCCCATGTTCGCCGAGGCGGGAGACTGCCTCATCGTCCGCAACCGGTATCACGGCCGGGTCTCCTTCGACTACCCCGTGCCTCTGACTCCCGGCGGCAGCGTGGAGGCGGCCCTGGACGCCATCGACGACTACTGCCGCCAGCAGGGCCTCTGTCCCGCCTTCAACCAGGTGCCGGAGGAGGCCATGGGCCTGCTGGCCGCCCGGTATCCCCTCCTCCGTGCCGACTGCAACCGGCTGTGGCAGGACTACCTCTACAACGCTCAGGACCTGATCCAGTTTGCCGGGCGGAGGTACTCCGGCCAGCGCAACCACATCAACAAGTTCAAGAAGCTGTACCCTGAGGCGGCCTTCCGCCCCATCACCCCGGCGGACCGGGAGGAGCTGGAGGCTTTCTGGGAGGAGTTCCACCTGGCCTTCAACAAGGAGAATGCCTCCGCCAAGAAGGAGCTGTGCTACGCCCGGAAGCTGACGATGCAGATCGGCAAGCGGTGGTGCCTGGCGGGAGCCATTGAGCTGGAGGGGAAGTTCATCGCCATTGCCCTGGGGGAGATCTGCGGAAATACCCTCATCTGCCACATCGAAAAGGGCCTGCCCCAGTACGAGGGGGTCTACCCCATGATGGTCCAGTCCTTCGCCGCCTACTACGGCCGCAGCTGCGCCTTCATCAACCGGGAGGACGACGGGGCCGACCGGGGCCTCCGGGTGAGCAAGAGCCAGTATCTCCCCTGCACCATGGGGAAGAAGTTTACGGTGGAGACCATGACAGAGCTCCAGCGCCTGCCCCAGATCCCCACCCTCACCTCCCAGCGTCTGACCCTGGACGCCATCACCCGCACCGACATCCCCGACTATAACCGGCTGTGTCTGGACGACGAGCGCAACCGCTGGTGGGGCTACGACTACCGCCAGGATCTGAAGGGTCCCCTCACCGAGAGCTGGTTCTATCGGGTGGCCCAGAACGACTTCAAAAACCGGCTGGTGATCAACTTCGCCATCCGCCTGGACGGGCAGTTCATCGGCGAGGCGGTGCTCTACCGCTTCGACTGCAAGGGAGCGGCGGAGCTGGGGTGCCGGATCCTGCCGGAGTTCGCCGGCCATGGCTACGGGGCGGAGGCCTTCGTCCGGGCGGCGGACTGGAGCCTCTACGAGCTGGGCCTTACCCGGCTGGAGGCCAAGTGCTGCAAGGAGAACGAGGCCTCCTACAAGATGCTCTCCGCCAGCATGCGCCCGGCGGGGGAGGACGAGACATATTTCTATTTTACCAGAACCATCTGAACATCTGGAAGGCCCGGACCGCCGACGGCGGTCCGGGCCTTTTCCGCAAGGTGCGCTGCTGCCGGAGGGAGAGGCTCTCCCCCGGCGGCAGTATTTTCCGCAGGGATCCGCGGCGGTCAGCCCTCCGCCGCCCGCCGGGCCTCGGTGAGACCCAGCACCGCGAAGGTCTCCGGGTCCAGCACCACGCCGTAGTCGTCCTTTGCCTGCTCTACGGTGATGTACTCGTTCTTGGCGTCCATGGCCACCTTCTCCGCGGGACGTTTGAAGGGGTCGCCGTAGCCGCCGCCGGTGGCGGTGACCATCCGCACCACATCGTTTTTGTTCATCACCCGCCGGGCCACGATGCCGGTGGGCGGGCTGACGGTGCCGTCGGCGTCGATGAACTGGAAGTAGTTGATGGAGCCGTCCTTGCCTCCGGCGGCGCCCCACACCGGCCACTTGTTCCGGCCGAAGGAGGCGGTAAAGGACTGGTTGTCGTTCATGGACCGGTAGGTCCGCACCGCGCCGCTGCCGCCCCGGAACTCTCCGGCCCCGGCCCCGTCGGTGTGGAGGCTGTGCTCGTCCACCCGGATGCCGTAGCGGGTCTCCGCCATCTCCACGGGCACGTTGTAGGTCTCGCCGTCGCCCACGCAGAACTGACCCACCTGGCCGTCGTGGCCCCGGCAGGCCCCCCAGCCGCCCACGGTGGGCTCGATGATGAGGTAGTCGTTGCCGAAATCCTGGTGCTTGCCCGCCATCAAAACGGTGCACACGCTGAGGAGGTGGCCCGCTCCCAGAGACTCCGGGAAGGCGGGGGCCAGAGCCCGCCACACCAGATCGATGACGTAGATCATGCTCTCATAGTAGCAGGAGGTGGCGGCGGGGCGGTTGGCCTGGAGGACGCTGCCCGGCTCGCAGATGGTGCGGAGAGGGGCGAACACGCCGTCGTTTACTGCCAGCTCCGGCCCCACCACGGACATGAACACCACCTTCACCCCGGCGTAGGCCGCCGTAGCGCCGGAGTTGACGCAGCCGATGACCTGGGGATCGCTGCCGGTAAAGTCCGCCACAAACTCGTCGTCGGTGATGGTCACCTTCACCTGGAGGTGGACAGGATTGCCGTGGCCGTCGTCGTCCATGTACTCATCCATCTCCCAGGTACCCTTGGGCATCTCCTTCAGCCGCTTGCGGGCCACGGCCTCCCCCTGGGCGATGAGCCGCTCCATGGAGCCCTTCACCACGTCCACGCCGTACTTGTCGCAGAGGTCGCAGATCCGCTTCTCCCCCGTGCGGAGGGAGGAGATCTGGCCCCACATATCGCCCTGGGAGATCTGGGGATAGCGCATGTTGCTGCGCATCAGATCCCACACCGGCTCCACCAGCTCCCCCCGGTCCACCAGCTTGGTGCCGGAGAAGCAGAGCCCCTCCTGGAACATGTTGGTGGCGTCGGTGGTGAAGGAGCCGGGGGCCATGCCGCCGATGTCGCTCCAGTGGGCCTTGTTGCCGACGAAGGCGATGAGCTCCCCTTTGTAGAAGATGGGCATGACCATGCCCACGTCGGACATGTGGGTGCCGCCCCCCAGGAAGGGGTCGTTGATGATGTACACGTCTCCGGGGTGGAGATTTTCCTTGCCGTACTTCTCCACCACGGCGCAGATCATGGGGGAGATCATGCCGATGAAGCCAGTGACTCCGTTGCCCTGGGTGAGAAGACGGCCCTCGGCGTCGGCAATGCCGCTGGCGTAGTCCAGGGTCTCGTAGATGATGGGGCTCATGGACGTCTGGGCGAAGGCGTAGAAGATCTCATTGCTGACGGCGATGAGGGAGTCCTTCACGATGTCCAGTGTCACCGGATTGATTTTTACCTGCTCAGCCATTACTCTACCTCCGTTTCCACAATGAGGTTGCCGTACCGGTCCACAGACAGCTTCTGTCCGGGACAGACCACGGTGGCGGTGGTGGGCTCCTCCACCACCAGGGGGCCCTGGGCAGACGCGCCCCAGCCCAGCTTGCTCCGGTCATAGATGGGGGTGTCCAGCCAGCCGTCGCCGGAGAAGAACACCCGCCGCGTCTCCTTGATAGCCCCGGAGACCGGCCCCTCCTGGGCGGGGATCTCCTGGAGGGCCGGCTTTTTCAGCTGGCCGTAGGCCACCAGATGGAGATTGACGATCTCCGCCGGGGTGTCCGGCAGGGAGAAGGTGTAGAAGTGCTCGTGGGTCTTGTGGAAGCGGCTGAGGATCTCGGCACGGTCCTCCTCCTTCCAGGGGTAGGCGGGGGCGGACACCTGGACGGTGTGCTCCTGGCCCATATAGCGCATGTCGGCGATGAAGCGGAACATGGCCTGCTCCGGTGCCACCCCCTCGGCGGCAAACCGGGCGCTGGCCTCCTCCATCTGCTGGCGCCACATGGCGTTGAGCTCGTCCATGGAGGCGTCGGCAAAGGAGAGGATCTTGGTCTGGATGAAGTCGTGGCGGATGTCGCTCATCAGCATGCCCCAGGCGGAGAACACCGAGGCGGCCACGGGGACGATCACCTTCCGGATGCTCAGCTCCCGGGCCAGGGTGGGGCCGTGCATGGGTCCGCCGCCGCCGAAGGCCACCATGGCGAAGTCCCGGGGGTCGTAGCCCCGGCGGACGGAGATCAGCTTCAGGGCGTTGTTCATGTTGGCGTCGGCCACCCGGATGATGCTCTCGGCGGACTCCTCCGCGTCGATGCCGAAGGCCTTGCCCACCTTCTCCGTCAGGGCAGTGCGGACGTGGTCCAGAGACACCTCCATGTCAAAGTTCTTGGCGGAGAGCCTCCCGGCGATGAGGTTGGCGTCGGTGGTGGTGGGGTCCTCGCCCCCCTTGCCGTAGGCCACGGGACCGGGCAGGGCCCCGGCGCTCTTGGGACCCACCTTCAAAGAGCCGCCCTCGTCGATCCAGGCGATGGAGCCGCCGCCGTTGCCGATCTCCACGATGTCCACCACCGGGGCCATGATGGGGTACCCGGCGCTGCGGTCATTCTTCTCGATGTAGTAGGAGGTGGTCACCTTCACCTCGCCCCGGTCGATGAGGGAGCACTTGGCGGTGGTGCCGCCCACGTCGAAGGCGATGATGTTGGGCTCGTCGATGAGGTGGCCCAGGATGGAGGCGCCGAACACACCGGCCACGGGGCCCGACTCCACCACGTTGATGGGGGTCAGCTTGGCCTGGTCGAAGGTGGTGGTGCCGCCGTTGCTCTGCATGATGTACCGGCTGCCGGAGACGCCGGCGTCGGTGAGCCGCTGGCCCAGCCGGTCGATGTAGGAGGAGGCCACCGGCATCACATAGGCGTTGAGAACGGCGGTGGAGGTGCGCTCATACTCCCGCCACTCCTTGGTGATGTCCACGGAGGGGCAGACGTACACCTCCGGCCACAGCTCCTTGATCTTCTCCACCGTCCGCCGCTCGTGGTCCTCGTTGGCGTAGGAGTTGATGTAGCAGACGGCGATGGCCTCCACGCCCTCCTTCTTGAGGTAGGCCACCGCCTTCTCGATGTCCTCCTCGCTCAGGGGCGTCAGCTCCTCGCCCCGGTAGCTCACCCGCTCGGCGACCTCCCGGCGGAGATACCGGGGAATAAAGGGCTCCGGCTTCTCGAATACCAGGTTGAACAGATCCGGCCGGTTGCCCCGGGCCAGCTCCAGAATATCCCGAAAGCCCTTTGTCGTAATGAGGGCGGTCTTGGCCCCCTTCCGCTCCGTCAGGGCGTTGATGATGGTAGTGGTGCCGTGGAAAAAGGCGTCGATGCTTTTCGGTTCCAGCCCGCTCTTGGCCAGCACATCCATGACGCCCTGGTCGAAATTGGGCGGTGTGGTGTGGGATTTTTCCAGAATGAGACGGCCATCCTCGTCGATGGCCACCAGATCCGTAAAAGTCCCGCCGATGTCGGTTGCAACTTTCATGAAGGTGTCCTCCCAGCTTTGTCGATTCCTCCTGTACGTCACGCAAGGGCGTACATCTGTTCATACTCCATCATCTTAACACCACCACAGCAGCGTGTCAATGCGTTAAAGCAGAAAAGTCCGCTGAGGAAGCGGCCCCTCCGGCGGTGGATTTCCGGGACGGGCCGTGGTATAATGGGAAAATAAAAGCAGGCGGCCGGAGCCGCCCGAGGAATTCTCATGAAAGGCCGGTGGACCTATGAAACAAAATCGCTTGGACGCGGTGCTGGCGCACCTGGGAGACATGGGGCTCTCCCAGATGCTCATTACCGATCCCCTGTCCATCTTCTACCTGACGGGCCGTATGATCCAGCCTCTGGAGCGCTTTTACGGCCTTTATCTCAATCAAAATGGCGGCCACAGGATTTTCATCAACCTCCTGGAGACGGTGCCGGAGGACCTGGGGGTGGAGAAGGTCCGCTTCTCCGACACGGACCCGGTGCTGGACCTGGTAGCGGCGGCGGTGGACCCCCGGGAGCCCCTGGGGGTGGACAAGAATATGGCCGCCCGGTTCCTCCTGCCCCTCCTCCACCGGGGGGCGGCCAAAGACTTCGTGGTGGCCTCCCCCGCTTTGGACCGGGCCCGGGCGGTGAAGGACCCCCAGGAGCAGGCGCTGATGCGGGAGGCCTCCCGCATCAACGACCAGGCCCTTGCGGCTCTCCGGCCCTTTATCCGGGAGGGGGTCAGCGAGGTGGAGCTGGCGGAGCAGCTCACCGCCCTCTACAAGGAGCTGGGGGCCGACGGGGTGAGCTTCCCGCCCCTGGTGGCTTTCGGCCCCAACGCCGCCAGCGGCCACCACTGGCCCGACAACACCCGGCTGAAGTCCGGGGACTGCGTGCTGGTGGACGCGGGCTGCACCTATGAGGGCTACTGCTCCGACATGACCCGCACCGGGTTCTACCGCACGGTCACACCCCGCCAGCGGCAGGTCTACGAGGTGGTGCGGCAGGCCAACGAGGCGGCGGAGGCGGCGGTGCGCCCCGGGGTGCCCCTCCGGGAGCTGGACCGCATCGCCCGGGACCTCATCACCGACGCCGGCTTCGGCCCCTGCTTCACCCACCGGCTGGGCCACTTCATCGGCCTGGAGGACCACGACTTCGGCGACGTATCCGCCGCCGCAGAGGGCAAAGCCGTCCCAGGCAACGTCTTCTCCATCGAGCCCGGCGTCTACCTGGAGGGGGAGCTGGGCGTGCGGATCGAGGATCTGGTGCTGGTGACGGACAGCGGCTGCGAGATCCTCAATCGCCTGCCCAAGGACCTGGACATCATCGACGGATAAGGAGGGACCGCTATGCCAAATCCCATCGTGACCATCACCCTCTCCACCGGGGCTGTGATCCAGCTGGAACTGTACCCGGAGATCGCCCCCCACGCGGTGACCAGCTTTCTCTATCTGACAGGTCGGGGCGTTTTTGACGGCCACGCCATCGAGCGGATCGTCCCCGGCTGGGTGGTGGACATGAGCTACCACGCCTTCCACGACCCGGAGGCCTGCTACTTCATCCCCAACGACGTAAAAAGCGGCCGGTATCTCCCGGCAAAATTTGGTGCCGTTGGTCTGGGAGGCTACGGCCCCCCGGACATTGCCGGCGGAGAGTTCTTCTTCCCCCTGGCGGACTGCCCCGCCATCACCGGCACCTATCCCATTTTCGGGAAGGTCACCCGGGGACTGGAGGTACTGCGGCAGCTGGAGGCCCTGGAGACCTATCCCGTGTCCTACCCCGGCCTGCCCGACGTAAAGATCAATACTCCGGTGGAGCCGGTGGTGCTCAGGCGGGTGACCGCGGAGACCTTCGGCGTGGACTACGGGGAGCCGGAGCGGCTGGAAGGCATGACGAAGCCCCACTTCTGGCCCGCCCTGTGGTCTCCATGAGGCCCCCCGTAAGGAAATAAGGAGAGCCCTGCTTTTTCCAAAGCGAAAAAGCAGGGCTTTCTCTGTCCTCCGTCGCGCTGCGGCGGCTCAGGGGACGTTGGTCTGAAATTGTCCCGGGTTGATCACGGAGATCACGCCGCCCCAGGCACACATCAGCTTGGAGCTGTTGTTGAGGGCCGGATAGCCCCCCAGCAGCACCGTGGGAGACCCGGGAGTCCAGGGGGCCGTAATTACCGGCACACAGGGGGCCGGGGCGAACATTACCGGCGGCGGCTTCACCGTGGCCGGGTTGGCCGGACAGCTGCACATGCCGAAGGGCGGGATGTTCCCCATGGGCTTGAAGTCCATGATAGTGGCCGCAGGCTTGGAGGCCACCAGTACCGTGGTCTGGGAGTTGACGACCAGAGTGGACGGCGCCGCCCCGAAGGTACACTGCAGGTTGGCTCCCATACATACGCAGATCCCCATGCGATCCCTCCTAAATGGTCACTGCCGTGCATCCCGCGCCGATGGCGTGTTGAAAGCACAGCACATCCAGATTGAATTGGGCGATACCGGTAATGAGACTGGCCCGGGTGCTCTTGATCTCCGCCCATTGTCCCATCAGCTGGGAGAGATTGGAGCTCCAGGCCGTTCCCTCCCCGCCCGTCAGGACGTAGGCGGCCTCCGGTGCGGCGGTCCCCGTCTTCTCCAGGGAGGCGGACAGGGCAGCCAGCTCCTGGTCCTGGATCCCCAGCCGGGTCAGCCGGTCCCGCACGTCGGCCTCCACCTGGCTTTCCGCCTTAGCGCAGGCGGCCTGGGCCTCCTGAAGGGCAGCCTGCTGGGCCAGCACCTCCGGAGAGTCGGGGGCGTAGGCGTAGCGCAGCTGAGTGAGGGTCTGCCGGGCCCGCTCCGCCTCGTAGGCCGCCCCCTTGATCTCATTGCGGGCCGCCAGGGCCTGGGCCGCCGCGGCGTCCCCGGTAAGGGAGGGCAGCGCCTCCTTCTCCAGGACGCCCGTCACCGCAATGTCGGTGCCGTAAGGGTTGCCCAGGGCGGCGTTCAGGTCATCCCGGGCTGCCTGGAGATCCGCCTGAGCCGCCTCCAGAGAGAGCTTTTCCGCCGCCAGAGTCTCCTCCACCGTTTGGAGGTCGGCCTGAATCTGGGCCGCCGCCTCTGTTCCGGCCTGGGCGGTGATCGCCGCCGCCAGGGCCTCATAAAAAGCCACGCTCTCCTCCCCCAGGGCCGCCAGATCCCGGCCCCGGAGGTAGGCGAGGCCCAGGGAGGCCGCCTCCTCCGCCAGCTGGCTGCGGCGGGCCGTGTCGTTTTGCTCCGCCTGGGTCTGGGCAAAGGTCCGGCGCAGGGCGTCGTCGGCGGTGCCCGCCCCGGCGGCCAGAGCCTCCTCCGCCTGGAGCATGCTGTCGGCGGAGAGGGCCCCGCTGCTCTCATCCTGCATCCACTGGGTCAGCGCCGCCAGGGTCATCTCCCCGGCCCCCGCCGAGGGGGCCGGGGCGGTCATATCTGCAGCTGTCTGGCCCGTCTGGGCGGAGCCGGCGGAGGGGTCTGTCCCCTCCGCTGCGCCTGCGCCGTCCTCCGCTTCGTCCTCGGACTGTCCGCCGTCACCGGCGGCGTCCCCGCCGGGCTGGGCGGTCTGGTCCTCTCCGGCGTCGGAATTCTCCCCGCCGAACTGGTCCGCCGCCTCCTCCGCGGAGGCCGCTCCCACACCGTTGAACTGAGCGGAGGCCAGGAGGTCCGCCTGGGCCTGGGCGGACAGATCCAGGGCGCGGCGCACCAGCGTCAGCCCTACAATGAGAGCCGCCGCCAGGATCACCGCCACGATCACCCGATCCCGTTTCTTCATTCCAGCCGCCGCCTCCTTCCTTTTTGAATCGCATTATTGGCTGATCTGGGCAAAGGCCTCCGCCGCCGTCCTGCCCTCCCGCAGGGCGTCCATCATCAGGGCCGCCATCTGACAGCCCATCTCCACCAGGATCATCTCCTCCGTGAACGCGCCCTGATCGATAGGCTCGTTCAGCGGAAACCCCTGCACAGCGCGCACCGCTGCCATCAGCGGCAGCTTCAGCTCCGGCCGGGGCTCCACCAAGATCACCATACCCAAGGGCAACGCCTGGTTGAGGAGGCTGATGCCCTCCAGCAGGGTCAGGCGATCGATCCCCTCCAGGGATCCGGGCACCTCACAGTAGAACTGGAGAAACTTGGTAAACTCCGCCGTTTCACTGTCCAGCGGCATAAAGCTGTGGGTGAAGATCCACGGCTTGTCCTCCTCCGGAGAGTCCACCATAGCCACCAGGGTAGGCAGCGGATTGGTCGGTCCGGCCTGGATGGTCTTGCTGGGAATCTTCATATCCTCATAGTAAATGCTCAGCGTCTCAAAATCCTGCAGCATGGTCTGCTCGGTCAGGCTGGTACCCTGAAGCAGCTGGTCTGAATATGACATAGAGTTCTCCTTCCTGTACGGTTCCCGGCATCACGCATCCCGGTAAAAGCCCTTGCGCATGGCCTTGACCATCTCTATGGCATCCGCGGAGCGGAGGAAGGGGCCGGATACGCCCATGGCCTTGATGCGCTCGTCCATCAGTTCAAATTTCTTCTGGTTTTCGCTAGTCAGACGGCTGGCCTGCTGCTGTGTGGCAGTTGCAGCGGTTCCCGCCCCTCCGCCGCCAATGGAGGCCACCTCGGTCTCAGCCAGCTCCTTGATCCGGTCATACATCACCACAGCCAGATTGTGTCTGCGGATCAGCTTGTTTGCGTCGGATTTGTTCTCATTGGCACCAAACTTTCCAGTTTCCCGGAAATACTGCCGGGCGGTGTTGGCAATCTTCTCTCCCAAGAAGCCCAGGTTAATCGCCGCGGTAACCGTCGCGCCGATGGCCGAACCCAGTCCCGTAGGGTCGATTGCGGCCAAGGCGGTGCCAAACCCAATGATGTCCTTGAGAATAATCTTGGTAATGCCCTCCTGGCGGCGGTGCAGGTTGGCCTGGGTGATCTCCTTGGTGACGTCGTAGTCCTCCAGCGCCCGGACGGCCGACTCCCTCTCCTCCGGAGAGGTGCCGGGCTGTGCCGCGCCGCCGCGCAGCTCTTTGGTCTTTTCGTCCAGCCGCTTCTTCCGGGTACGTCCTGGCGCTGCGCCGGCGACATCCCCATATTCCTGTTCGACCTTGAATTTCTTCTTGGTCTTTAGGTTCATAAAGCCATACCTGCGATCCTTCTCTCCGCCGAAGCCGCCGCCGATCGCACTCTGCTTGTCCCTGATCGCCGTTTTTGCTTCCGCCTTCTGGTCCCGCATGTGGCGGATATAGTGTTCGGCCTTGCCCAGGCGGATGGCATCTTCCACCAGTCCGATGCCCGCGTTGATCGCCCCAATGATGGCGCCGACGATGGGGAGCTGTCCCAGAGCTGTGGTGAAGGAGCCCGCCCAGGACATAGCCGTGTCCAGAAGATTCTGGATGGTGTCCACCACCTCCATGAACAATTCCCATCGCTCCGTGTCGGTGTGGCCGCCCGCTCTGTGCTCCCCCACATAGTCCTTGATCTTGAAGCCCAGTTTTACCGCTTGTACAATGCAGTCTATGCTCTTGACGACGGAGCCGGCAATGGGGATACCCTCACTCTGCATCTCGCCGTCTCCCCATGCCTCGGCCTCATTGGGGTTCTTATTGGCTACATGAAGCCAGGAGCGATCCTCTCCGCCTCCCTTATAGTCCACGAATCCGCTGGCAATATCCAGACCAGGCGTCCCCACATCCACCACGGAGTCCTTGCCCCAGTCCAATACTTTTCCGCCTACTTTTTTCCCTATTTTCTGGAAGAACCTGCCGACCTTATCCCGTTTTCTTAATGGCTGGGCATTCTGGGGCTGGTTCTGATTCTGGGGCTGAGCTCCTGTATACTTGGGATCGTTCCGCGCACGGTCCTCCAGCGCCCAGGTCCCGCCCAGCGTTCCGCCCGAGACGTGCGCCCCCAACTCCATACATTTCCGGCCCACCAGTGTTTTCCGGATAACTGTCAGGCGATTTTTCTGCTCTTGGTTTAGGGTCACGGTGGCCGGTTGCTGGGTGCCGCCCGCCTGGGTGCCGCCCGCCTGGGTGCCGCCCGCCTGGGTACCGCCCGCCTGGGTGCCGCCCGCCTGGGTGCCGCCCGCCTGGGTACCGCCCGCCTGAGCCGGCGTGGATGCAGTGGCCGCCGGCGCAGGCTGCTGGGCCTGATTTGCAGCCGTATTTGCAGCGCTCTGCCTGGCCTGCTGTGCGGCCAAAAGCGCTGCGCTGGGCCGAACCGGGCGCCACCCCGCGCCTGTCGTCTGGCCTGCGGCCGCGCCCCCGCTCGGCTGAGTGCCGGGTGGCTGGAGAGGGGGCAGCGTCATACCGCCGCTGGAGAGGCCGCCCAAGGGCACGCTGGACAGCGTGAGCGGCGGAATCCCAGTTCCCCCCAGGGACAGCTGGTTCAGGGCCCCAGC
This sequence comes from uncultured Oscillospiraceae bacterium, assembly GCA_944386955.1. Taxonomy (GTDB): domain Bacteria; phylum Bacillota; class Clostridia; order Oscillospirales; family Oscillospiraceae; genus CAJFPI01. The sequence continues at coordinate 22,004 of CALXDB010000005.1, read as the reverse complement.
GGGCAGCGTAGGCGGCGGCGTCACTACCCCCGCAACCGGCGGCTGGTTCAGGGCCCCAGCGGGCAGCGTAGCCGGCGGCGTCACCACCCCCGCAACCGGCGCCATGTTCGGCGGAGCGCCCAGCGCTCCTGTGAGCATCGTGCCCGGCGGCGGAGGCAAATTCACCGAGTTTCTTCGGTCTCTTGTCTGAGTGGCTGTATCCGGCATTAGGCTCCCTCCTGTTCTAATCTCGATTTGAGATGGGCCTGTACCTGTGGGTAATACTCGCCCAGCTCGTCGGCACCCACGGTTTTTCCCGTCTTGTTCTGCTCGGCCTGAGTAGCCAGCAGCAGGTGGACCATCCCCATGGGCACGCCCTCCTCCGCGGCCAGGAAGGCGGCGGAGACGGCAATGTTCTTGATGCTGCTGCCCGAAAGCTCAAAGCTCCGGGCCAGAAAGTCAAAGTCGATGTCCTCGTCCCGGGGCAGGTCCGCCGGCAGCACCGACCGCCAAATCTTCTCCCGACGGTCCCGGTCGGGGAGGGTGAAGTCGATGATGAATTTGAGACGGCGCTTGAAGGCCTCGTCAAAGTTCTGCAGGAAATTGCTGGCCAGGATGACAATGCCGTCGTACTCCTCCATCTTCTGGAGAAGGTAGGAGGTCTGGACATTGGCGTAGCGGTCATGGGAGTCCTTGGTCTCCGAGCGCTTGCCGAAGAGGGCGTCGGCCTCATCGAAGAAGAGGATGCTCTGGCTCTTCTTCACCTCGTCAAAGACGGCCCCCAGCTGCTTTTCCGTCTCGCCCACATACTTGGACATGACGCCGGAGAGGTCCACCTTGTAGAGCTCCAGTCCCAACCGGTTGGCGATGACCTGGGCGGCCATGGTTTTGCCGGTGCCGGGCGGCCCGGTGAACAGCATAGACAGTCCCCGGCCGTAGGCCACCTTCTTCCCGAACCCCCACTGGTCGTAGACCCGGTGGCGGAACTCCACCTGGGCGCAGGCGTTCTGGAGCCGCCGCTTCTGCTCCGGCGGGAGGATCAGGTCCTCCCAGGTGTAGGCGGCGTTGACCCGGCTGGCCATCTTCCCCAGACTGTGGGACAGCTGGGCCCGGCAGGCGCGGTGGAGGATGTCCTCGTCCAGCGTCTTTGCCTCCTCCCACTGCCGCAGCCGTTCCGCCTCTCCGGCGGCGGCGGCGATCTGCCCGGGAGTGAGGGCGAATTTGATGGACAAGGTCTCCAGGCTGACTGCCTCGGCCAGAGGCTTCCCCGCCAGGCAGTGCCGCCACAGTGCCAGCCGCCCCGCCGTGCCCGGCACATCCAGCTCCAGTTCCACCCGCTGCCAGAGGCCGCAGGGGAGCTCCGGCTGCCAGGCAACGGTGGAGAGCAGGAACAGCCGTCCGCAGACCCGGGCCGAGCGCTCCAGAAGCATCTGGATGTGGAGAGTACTGGGGGCGGTCTTTACCAGGGTGCTCCCCTCCCCGTTGGGAATGCTCTCCTCCTTGCCCTGCAGCAGCTCAAAGCCATCAAAGGCCAGAGCCGCGCCCCGAATGGCCGCCTCCCGGCAGACGTGAAGCAAAATCTCCTCCCAGCTTCTCCCCTGCTGGAAGAGAACAGAGAGGTCCGCCAGCAGCAGGGGGCGCTCCTCCCTTTGGCACAGGTGCCGGGCCAGAGTCCGCCGCCCCGCCCCCCGTGGACCTTTGAGGTAAAAGAGCACCGGTGTCTCCCGGGGAAGGGCGGCGCTCCAGACCGCCATCCGCTCCGCCAGGTCCTCATACAGCACCAGAGGGGGCAGCGTCTCCTCCCCCGGCCAATAGGTCTGTACCATCCCCTTCAGGGCAGGGTCCTCGCTCATATAGTCAAAGAGAAAGTGGACGATGCGCCGGTCCAACTTTAATCCGGCGGAGAGATCGCTGCGCTCCTCCGCCCCCCGATGCCCGGCCCGGAAGAAGCAGGAGAGCACATCCTCCCGCCCCCGCCATTGGCCCAGCAGCTCCTCCCGGCGGGCCATACCGCCTGCAAAGGTGCGAAGGCACAATTCCAGTCCGGGCAGCCGCCCGCCGCCGGACTGGAGGGCGGCGTACCGATCTCCGTAGGCGGCATCCAGCTCCGGCGTCAGGGACAGATAGACGCAGTGGCGTTCAAAGGGGGACAGATGAAAGACACGGAAGAGATAGTCCAAGGAAGCGACCCCCCCGGCCTCCACCGTAGCCTCGCAGCGGCTGCGGATCCGCTCCTCCACCCGATCCGCCAGCAGCAGCGCCTTCTCCGGCTCGCCGCTCTCCAGAGCGGACAGCCGCCGGTCCGTCAGGTGCAAAACCGCCTGGATATAGTCCTGGGTCGATTCGTAGGGCTCCGCCATCCGCCTCACCTCCTCTCAGGTTTCATTTCTTACAGGCTGCTCAGCAGGGTGGCCACGATTTGGGCCATTTCGCCCCGGTTGAGAGTCGCCTTGGGACTAAATTTGTAGTTGTCCGGCATCTCCAGGATGCCAGCGGAGCGCAGCCGGGTCACCGACGCGCGGGCATAGGATGCCACGTCCCCCAGGTCCGTGTAGCCCGTGTCCAGCCCCTTGGACCGCAGCCGCAGCCCCACGCCGGAGGCCACGTTCCCCACCAGGGCCGCCATGTCCTCCCGGGTGATGGCCTCATTGGGCCGCAGCCGCCCGCCGTCGGCAATGGACGACGTCAGGTTATTGTAATAGGCCCAGCTGGCCGCCCTCGCCAAGGAAGAGGATGTCGGCACGTCGGAGTAGACCTGCACCGCACGGCTGGGCAGGTTGGCCGCGGACAGCGCCTCCGCCAGCAGCTCCAGCAGCTCCCCCCGGGTGGCCTTGTCATCGGGCCGGAAGGTGCTTCCCGTATCGAGAAGTCCCCGGGCCGCCAGGAAAGTCACATAGGGACTGGCCCAGTGGTCCGCCCCCACGTCGGTGTACACCGCCGGGCGGTAGGCCACGCCGAACTTGGACAGATGGTCGGTAAAAACGTAGACGCCCCCGGCAGTCTCGTCATAGAAGCTCTCGGTGACTCGCTCCACCGTGCCGTCCTCGTGGATATAGTCCATCAGCAGGGCGTTCACGTCCTCCTCCTGGGCGGGAGCATAGGGCACCAGGACCCGGATGCCGTAGACCTCGGAAAAGGCCGTCACTGCCTTGCCGTCCACCGTCAGGGTCACGTCCGCCCCCGGACGGCCCCCATGCTCCAGACGGGCAATGGTAAAGTCCACCGCTCCCTTCAGTCCCGCCACCTCCCGGATGGTCTCCCCGTAGAGGCTCATGGATCCCGCAGGGGTCTGGACCGTGAACCGGTCCCACTCCTCCTCCGCGATGCGGTGGAACTGGGATTCCGTCAGCTTCAGAATGTAGGTATGGATGTTGCTGTTTGGCCGCAGGTCCTCAATGACGATGATGCCCTCCTTGTACCCGTCGCCCTCCAGCTCCTTGATATCCTCAATATGCTGCTGGGCCAGGTCGATGAGAGCCTCCAGCTCCTTGTCGGTGACGGTGGTGACGCTCACCCCGTCATCCTCCTTGGTGCCGTTGGGCCAGAGCATGGTGTCGCTGCTGGCCCCCTCCTGGTTCAGCTGGTTCTCCACCCGGATCTCCTCTTCCTTGGAGCCGCCGGAGGAGGAACCGCCGCCCCCGGGCGGATCCGGGTCCACGGGGGTCTCGTTGGGCTCGATGCCGGTAACGGTGACGGTGAGGTTGCCCTCCTCGGGGAAGGAACCCGTATCCGAGCGGATGTTATACACATAGACGACAGCGCCCCTACTCATCTCGTTGCGATATGCCCCGAGATAACTGTCCACGCCGTCCACACTGACCCAGTTCTTGTCCGCCCGCAGGTGCAGCTCCGCCGTATATCCGTCGGGAACATGCAGGGTGGGAACAGACTGGTTATAGTCGGCCTCCACGATCACCAGCGCGGCGATCGTACCGCCGACCTCAGCCACTTCTCCCGGGTACACCCCATAGGCGCTGAACGCCCGGTAGCCCGGTCCGCTCACCGGCTCCACCCCCACGAGGGCCTGCGCATCAGTCTCCACCTCAAAGGTGACGGTGCAGTCCTCCGTCAGATAGGCGCCGGGAATGGTTCCCCAGGACGGATACGCCTCTTCGATCCCCAACTGCTCCAGGGTGAGCCGCTGTTCCCCGGTGGATGTGGTGATGGTACAGGACTGGACGGCTATGGCTGAATAGCTCTCATAGTACCCGCTGTTGACCTCCACGGAAAATGGAAAATCCTCTCCCGGCGTCCACACGAGGCTGCTTACGCCGTAGTCACTCTCTCCCGGCCGGACAATATAGGTCTGGCTGGCGGGGAAAGTGAGGGTGACAGCCTGGGATACGGTGAGTTCCACGGCCACACTCTCCGGGAAGACCTCTCCGTAAAACCACAGTTCGACAGCGTTCTGTGTATCCCCGCGGCTCACCTCTAAGCTGACACCCTCCGGCGCCGCGGTGACGCTGATGCCCGCGTCATCCGTCACACCGTAGCCGCCTGTCAGGTAGATCGTCAGATCTCCCGGCACAACAAAGCCGGTGACGGAACCTTGTCCGTAGCTGGCACTGTATATCCCCTGGCCAGGGCCGGCAATCTGGAGGCCCAGGTCATCCGGGGCGTTGGGAACTGAGACGGTAAACGCGGTCATGGGCAGGAAGATCCCCCACGCGTCGAAATACCATTCGTCGTCCACGGTCTGCACCGCGCCCACCGCGTCCTGGGCGGGTTCGCTCTTGGCCTGGACCGCCGTCAGAGGCGCGGCGGGGAAATCTGCAATTTCCTGCACCTCAACATAAGTATAACTGATGGTGGTCCATCCTCCCGCAAAGCTGATCGACGCGGGATATTCGTCCGCAGTCTCCGGATAGGAGGTAGGCAGCCAAAGCCCCTCCCTCCGGAATGCCACGGTGTCAAAGGACCCCTGCGGCGTATAATAGTTTCCCGCCGCATCCTGATAAATTTTTCCCGTCACAACGGGGGTCCAGTCTCCCAGCGCCTGCGCAATGGGATAGACCGTGACGCCGTCCTCGCCTACATAGCCGTCGGCCTCGTTCCCCGTGACCAGCGTCTGGCTCCCCCCCACCATGGCGCTGTACAGGTAATAGACGCTGATACCGGTAACAAGCGACCAGTCGTCCGGGATGATCCGGAGGGTGCGCTCATCCGAAAACTCCGCCCGCACCCCCGTCTCTCCTTCAAGTGAGTAGATGCTCACCTCCATGGATTCACTCGCTTCAAGGTCATATGCATAATTTTCCACAAGCTTGAGCTCCAGATTGCCGGGGATGATATAGAAGGTCCAATCGCCGTCGCTTTCCTGCCTTATCCCGTAATACGGGCCGGAGTCCCAGTCCAGTCCCGGCACTGTGCAGGAGTGCAAGGTCACCCATTTCAGGTGCGCAAACAGCCCCAGTCCCTTGCCGTCAGGCTGATAATAATACCCCATAGTACTCCCCTGATCCTGGACCACGCCGTACTCGTCGGGCAGCTCATTGACCTGAACGCTTTCCACACTCAGATTGTAAAAGTCCTCTCCGGGATTTTCCATGGTCAGGACCAGAATGGTCCCGTCCTCTTCCACGGTACAGGAGACCACCTCCGCCCCCTCTACCTGGAGGGGCGCGACCAGCAGGCCGTTGCTTTCGGAATCCTCCGCCCGCAGGGTGATGGTCAGCTGAGCCTCATTGGCGGGGTAGTACCAATTTTCGGCATTGTCACGGTAGGTGTTCCCGTCCACCGTCAACGCTTTTACCGTCCAGTAAATACCCGAACTCGAGGGATAATCCGAGAAACATTTATTGAACTGGAACACCGGGGTCCCGTCCTCCGTTTGATACGCGCCTTCTTCGTTCGTGATGACGTTGTAGTCCGTCGCTGCCGACACCTTGATTAAAAGCACGCTCAGAAGGAGCCCGGCCGCAAGAACGGCCGCGGCCAGCCAGAGCCACCGGGCCCGCCGGACAAACAGATTTCGGTAATGCATAGGCACCTCCTGATAGACGCAAAGGGTTTAATAGGTCTCCAGCCACACCGGATGCTCCTCGCCGTTCTCCTGGCGGTAGTAGGTGTCGCAGAGATAGAGATAGTTCTTGGCCGCCTTGTCCCGGCGGTGCTTTTTCAGCACCTCGATGAACAAAAGCCTTGCCTCATAATACTGATGGGTGCAGAAGAGGGACACGCCCTTTTCAAACTGCTCCCGTGTCTCCTCCTTCAGCCGCCGGGTGGTCTCCTCGTCCCCGTCGTAGACGTCGTAGAGCCGCTCCAGCCGGTCCAGGGTCTTCATGCGCACAAAGCCGATGGTCCGGGCGTGATAACGGGTTTCAAAGTCGGGGATGAGCCCCGCCGCGCTGCCCGTCAGCAGCACCGCCGCCCCGTACTCCGCCGCCAGAGGCTGGAGGAAGCGGGTGAAGCTGGTGTGCTCGGAGATGGTCATGGCCTCCAGACGCTTTTCCGCCCCCACGATGCCGATCATGGCCGGGCCGGCGCTGAGAGAGACGTGGAAGTCCAGCTCCCGGCCCTCCGCCTCCTCCAGCTGGCCGGACCGGAGGGTCTGGCACAGGGAGATGGCAGCGTCCAGAGCCCGGTCGGGCTGCTCGGTATAGATAGCCAGCAGGCCCGCCCGGTCGAACCGGTCCACCAGGCCGCCGCTGCGGTCCACCACCGGCACCAGCCGGGCCAGCACCTGGTTGATGAGCCGGAACATCTCCTTGGACCTGAGGCTCCGGGCGATGTGGTCGAAGGCCCCCACGGAGCAATTGAGCACCGTGGCCTCCACACTGGTCTGGTCCTCCAGGCGCACGTCGATGACGCTGGACTTCTCCAGAAGCCCGAACACCCGGGCGGGAACGAAGCGGGCGTAGCCCTCACTGGTCTGGCGGATCTCCTTGTCCCGGAAGGCCACGTTGGTGCTCATGGCGTTGAAGGTGCGGGTGATCTCGCTGACCTCGTCGTTGCCCCGGACCGGGGCCTGGACCCCCAGCTTGCCGTCGCTGATGTCCTGGACCCGCTGGCGAAGAATCCCCAGGGGATGGAGGGAGTAGAGGATGACGGCAGAGAGCAGGATGGCCAGAATCGCCAGCACCGAGAGGTTCAACGCAGTGAGCCGCACAGCCCCCTGCTCCACGGCGTAATCCAGGGACTGGCGGGTGTCGCCGGTCTCGATGACCGCCACCACGTCGCCCCGGTCGTCCAACACAGGGGTGAGAAGGATGGTCCAGTCCCCCAGGCTGTCGGAAAAGCCGGTGCGAATGACCTGTCCCGTCTCGGCAGCCTCATAAAACTGTTCCGCCACGTCGGCGCTGTACCGGTCCTCCACCGGTACGTTCACATAGTCCTGCTCGCAGACGAGGGACACCAGCTGGCCGCCCACCAGCTTGTAGAGCCAGAAGTAGTTGGAGGTGTAGACCTGCTGGACCTCCTCCGCCTCCGGGTCCTGGATGGTCCCCTGGTCAGGGAGCACGTTCAGGGCGGAGCGGATCTCGTAGAAATACACGTTGCTGTAGGGGTCGGCGGGGTCCACGTCCTTGATGTAATTGGCGTTGAGGGTGGCGGTCTGCTGGCTGGTGAGGAGGTAGAGCCGCTCGTACTGGCCGTCCACCAGCTCCTTTTCAAAGATCCCCGTCACCAGAAGGTTCATCAGCACCAGACTCACGATGAGAATGGGCAGGAAGGCCGCCAGGAGCTTGGTGACAATGGGCACCTTTCCCTTGGTGAGGAAGAGGAAGAACCGGCGCAGGAAATAGACCGCAATGGCCGCGGCCCACACCGCCAGAAAGCCCAGGAGGGCCATCAGGGCGATGTGTCCAGGCTGGGCGGTGAGCTTCTCCAGCACCACGTCCCCCGCCTCCCGCACAAGGCCCAGGGCGGCGCCGTCGGAGAAGGCCAGGGCAAAGCTGCCCGCCTCTCCCATGCTGACGGCGGTCACGCTCCGGAGGGGGTCATCCCGCCGCAGGCAGTCCAACAGCACCTCCGCCCGGCTCTCACCGGACAGGTCCAGGCCGTAGACCTTCCCATCGGTCCCCAGGGCCAGGAGGGTGTCCCCGCCGTCGCTGCTCAGGAGGACGAGGGGGAAGCTGTCCCCCACCGTGGGGAAGCGCCGCTCCGGCTCCCCCTCCCCGTCCAGCACATAGATCTCTCCGGCGGGAGTGGTGAAGGCCACCGCCCCCGAGGCGGAGTAATAAAAGTCAGTAAAGCCTATACCGATATCATAGGGAAAGGAAGTCAGCTCCTCCACCTGGCCGTCGTCCCCCATCGTCATAAGGGAGCCGGTGGCCTGACGGCCGGTGTAGTCCGCCTGGAAGAAGGTGAGGATTCCATTTCGCACCCGGACGGCAAAGTTGCTGTCCATGGAGGGATCCGTCACAGGCAGCTCCCAGGCCGCCTCCAGCCGTCCCCGCGCAAAGTCGCAGCGGTACACCGTCTCCGACAGGATGCGGTCGCTCCGGATGTCCGCCAGCCGCTCCAGAACATAGACGGTCTCCCCGTCCGCCGTCAGGCAGTCGTAGCTGCGGTAGGCGTCTCCCTCCCGCACATCCCGGCGGATCTCGCCCAAAATAGCCCCTGTTTCATCTGTCTCAAAAAACCGGCAGGTCTCCTCCCCCTGGTCGATGCCGTAGACATGCGTTCCGACCTGGAGGACCTCCGTCACATGCCGGAGGGGCAGGGAGGACCCCCGCCAGCCCCAGAACACCGCCGCCGCCAGGGACAGCACCGCGATGGCGATGAGGATCCGCTTGGTTCGTTTTGCCAGCATGGCTGCCGCCTCCTTTCGTCAGTCTGTCTCCAGATCCAGCCGCTGCACCCGGCCGCTCTCCAGCTCCAGGGACTGCTCCCGCCAGTCCCCGCCGGGGACCTGCCACAGCACCCGGCAGAGGTAGGTCTTCACCGCCAGGCTCCGCAGGGGGAGAAAATACCGGCCGCTCTCATCCGCCGTAGCGGTGGAGATGGGCAGCACGGTGGCCCCCGCCTTTTTACAGTCGCGCTCCAGAGGTGCCGCCAGCAGGCAGCCTCCCTCCACGCCCTCCATCCGGTCCAGGACGGAGAAGCGCTCGGCCGCCGCCTCCCCCTTCCGCAGAAGGGCGAAGCGCCGTCCCTCCAGATCGGAGGCAGTGGGGTCGTAAAGCTGCAGCAGGCGGCCGTTCTCCGGGCCGTCGGCGGCGTAGTCGTAGAGAAGGCGCAGGGGCCGGGGGTCGTTCTCGCAGAAGACCTGGACCTCCGTGCCCGGCAGGGCCCGCCCCTCCAGGCAGGTGGTCTGGGTGGGGATGCTGTAGTTTCGGTTGGGGGTGAGGCGCAGCTTCACCACCGGCCGCAGGGGGGACAGGTCCGCCAGATCCACCGTCACCGAGGCCGGGTGGTAGGCCCAGGCCCGGGCGGTGATCTCCAGCCGGGGGACGGGGCTGTCCAGGAAGAGGAAGAAGCCGTCGGCCTTCCGCACCGGCCGCTCCAGCAGCTCCGCCGCCGTAACCTGCAGATCCGCTGCGGTGATGGGACGGCCGGTGAAGTCGTCCAGCACCAGTACCGCCGCCGACACCCGCCGCCGGATGCGGGAGCGGGTCACGGCCTTCGCATTCCACTCTCTGCCCATGGTCCATTACTCCTTTATCGTGAGATCCAGATCCACCACACGCTGGACCTGGCGGGTCCGGGAGGACTCCAGGGCCACCGGCCCCACCCGGTAGAAGAGGGAGGTGCGGTAGGCCTGGTTGGGGACGTTCCAGATGCGCTGCTGGGCCTCCAGCTCCAATGCCAGCATCTTGATACGCAGGTCCATCCCTGTGGCCCGCGGCACCGGCACCAGGGTGTCGGCACTGAGGGCGGCGTTGTCCTCCAGGGTCTGGATCACCTTGCCCAAAATCCGCTGGTCCTCGCTGGAGCGGTGCTTCACATCCGCCTTGGAGTAGGCGGTGATCATGTAGGACAATGTGAGATAGGTGCCGGGGAAGCGCTGGCGGCCGGGACCTAAGTCCACCATGTCGGTGGCCCGCATCTCCTGGCTCTCCCGCACGTCGTAGAGGTGGAGCCCCAGCACCATGTCCCCCTTGTCCGCCGGGGAACACAGGCCGATGTCGTCGGGGGTGAGGATCACCTCAGGACAGAGGTTGTCCCGCAGCAGCTTCACCAGCGCCGCCCCCACGTCGGCAATGATCGTATATTTTCCCATGGTTCACACCTCCGTCAGGGCAGAACTTCCAGCAGCAGGCACTGGTCCGTGCCGGCGGCAAACACCGCCCGGACCGCGCCGGAATCGGTTTGATAGGTATAGACCGTCACCTTGCTCTCTGGGGAAAGGTTGGTAAGGCGGCCGAAGTAGCGGTTGGACTGGCTGATAGAGATCATCCGGCCCTCCCCCATGGTCTCCTGGGTACTGGAGGCAGCCTCCCCCAGGGCGGCGGTCAGCGCCGCCTGGGTCATGCCCACCTGGGCCCCGCCGGCCACCGGCGCGTCGTTCCACACGTCCACGCTGACCATATTCCCGGCGCTGTCGGAGCGGATGGCGAGACCGATGCCCTCGGTCTGGTCCGAGTAGACCAGCACGCTGCCGTCGGCCATGGTCCAGCTGCCGGGCTGCCCGCTGAACTGGCTGCTGGCCTCGCTGGGAGTCATATCCGCCAGGGCGCTGAAGTCCACGCCGCCGTCGGCGGTGACCGGCCCCAGATAGACGGCGGTGCCGCCGCCCTCTGTGCCGCCCCCCGGCGTGTCGGGAGTGGTCCCCGTCTGTCCGCCGGTGTCGGGGATCGTCCCCGTCTGTCCGCCGCCCTCCGGAACCGCTCCTCCCTCCGTCCCCGCCAGAAGGCCGTTTCGATACTGGCCCGCGGCGGTGACGAAACCGGTGGCCGGATCATACTGGGTGCCCTCTCCGTGGTAGGCCCCCAAAAGGAACTCGCCCTTGTAGACCACAGCGCCCGTGTTCTCGTCGTACTCCACGCCCTCACCGTCGTACCGGCCCGCCCGGAAGGAGCCCTGGTACAGGGGAAGTCCGGTGGCCGGGTCGTAGAGGGCGCCCTCGCCCTCGTAGACGCCGTTGTAGAAGCCGCCCTCGTAGATGAGCTCGCCGGTATCGGCGTCGAAGAGCTTGCCCTGGCCCTGATACTTCCCGGCGGCGTACTCGCCGTCGTAGATCAGCCGTCCGCCCACCGGGTCGTACTCCCGGCCGGACCCCTCGAAGGCCCCGCCGGAGAAACTCCCCTCGTAGACCACCAAATCTCCGGCGTACAGCCTGCCCTGGCCCTCCATCTGGCCGGCCTTGAAGGCCCCCTGATAGAGCACCGCGCCGTTCTGGTACAGGGTCCCCTCCCCCTCATAGAGGCCGTTGACAAAGTCTCCCTCATAGAGGAGGGTGCCGTCCTCGGCGTAGAGGACGCCCCTGCCCTCGTAGCGGTTGGCGGAGAAGCCGCCCACATACTGGAGGTTTCCGTTGGGCCAGAAGCTCTGGCCGCTGCCCTCGTACTGCTCCATGAGGAAGCCCCCCTGGTAGACCAGGCGGCCCTCATAGTCGTAGAGCTTCCCCTCCCCGGTGATCCTGCCCTCGGAGAGAGGGCCCCGGTAGAGCACTGTGCCGCTCTCCGCGGACAGGAGCTCCACCTTGCCGGTGTAGCCCGTCATCTCCGCGCTGTTGACCACCATGGGCACAGTGAGGAAGTTGGCGCGGATGACAGGGTGAAGAAACTTCAGATAGAGGACAGGCAGCACGAAGGCCAGCACCGCCAGGATGAACACCAGCTTTTTGGCCACATAGTAGTTCCCCACGGACAGATAGTCCGCCAGGGACTGGGGCTTGCCGGTGAGCAGGTCCTTGCCGCCCTTGCGGACGTCGGACATGACCCGGGTGGTGAAGCCGTTGGGGTTCAGGACCCGGCGCAGCTTCCGGTAGCCGTTGGTCACCGGCACCGTCAGGATGCGGGCCAGCCGCTGGCTGCTGTATTTCAGGACCTGCATCAGGCCCGTCTCCTTGGTAAAGCGCATGTCCGCCCCTCCTGTCCTCTCAATTTTCGTTCAGAATTCTTGTTGTGCTATGTCTGCCCGTCCTGGTGGATCTCCACGGTGCCGATGGCGTCGTAGAGCACCGGCGTGCCGGTGGGCTGGGCCGGCTGCAGCAGGGTGTACACCAGGTAGCAAAAGGCGGCGATGAGCACCACCCCCACCAGGATGGGCCGCACGAACCGGGCCAGCTTCTTGACCCTGGCCCACAGCCGGAACAGCCACGTCTGGGGCTCCGCCGGACCGGAAAAGGTCCGGTCCAGCAGGGCCTTGCGGACCCGGTCATATCCGGCGTAGAGGTCTACATAGGAGGAAAACCTTCCCTCCTCCAGTGCCTTCCGGTACTCCTCCAGCTCCGGCACCGCCAGGGCGGCCCGCTCCGGATCGAACAGCCGCCCCAGAAGATCGGACAGCCGGGCACAGACGAAGCCCATGTCCACATTTTCCACATTGCCGAGATCAGCGAGCACATAGTTGAACCGCACCCGCAATGCGTCGTCTACCGTTACGTTTTCCTCCCGCAGCGCTTCCAGCTGGAGGACGGGGGGCACGTTGAGAAGGGCCATGCGCTCCAGCAGGTTCCCCCCGATCTCCAACCGTTCCTGAAAGCTGAAGTCCCCTCGCTCCAGCCGCTGAGACAGAAGCGGGGCGTCGGTGTACCGGAACCGGGCGTACACGTCCCCGTCCCGGGAGAAGACCCCCAGGTAATCCTCGAAGGCGGTGTTCAGCCGCTGGCGGGTCAGCAGGGGCAGGAGCTGCCGGTTGAGAGCCGGGTCCCGGAACCGGGCCAGAAGGCAGCGCTCCATCTTCGGGTCCTCCAGGTCCTGACAGACGCAGATCTCTCCCCGCTCATCGCTGCGGAGCACCTGCAGCACCGCGTAGCGGCGGTCCAGCGTCCGGACGATCATCTCCACACCTCCTGCCTGAAATGTTTCTCGTTAGGCCTGCTCCTGAAGAGGGTCCCGCACCACCACATAGGTGGAGGCCCGCAGCTCCGGATAGGCCGCGCTCTCGGCCACGATCTCGTACACGCCCACGGTGTTGGGGGCGGTGTACATGCCGTTGGGGTCGATCTCGCCCCCCTGGGGCTCCTTTACGCTCCAGCGGACCCGCTGGTCGGATACGTTCTCAAAGACCGCCTGGAAATAGCGGGTCTCCCGCACCTCCAGCTCGCACACGTCGGGCCGGATGAAGAGCCGTCTCTGCTGGCGGTCGTGGACCGACTCCCGGCTGTCCCGGACGGCGGTCCAGTGGATGCGGACGTGGCGGGCGGCGGTGGGCTCGATGAGCCGAAGTCCGATGACGAAGGTACCCTTTGTCACATCCACCTTGGCGGCCAGCTCCGCGTGGACCTCGCCCCCTTCCTCGTCGAAGATCTCCGGGGAGCCGCAGATCACCGGGGCGTCGTCGTTGATGTTCCAGGCGGTGCCAAGGCCGATGTACACGTTGCCGAGGCCCAGCCCGTGGGACAGCTCCGGGGAGAAGAACCGCTGGCCGTCCATGCCGCCGATGCCGAGATCAATGACCACCGACCCGGAGGCCACGTTCTTCACCGGCGGCGGGGCGCTGGGAGCGGCGGCCGCCGCCGGGCCCTCCCCACGCTCCTCCCGCAGCCGCTCCAGCTCCGCCAGGACCAGGTCATTCATGGCGGCGGAGAGGGAGCCGTTGAAGACGTACTGCCGGAAGGGCATGTTCTCCACGCTCTCGATGTAGTAGGTGGGCCCCGCCTTGATGAGGGCGATCTTGGCCAGATAGATGCTCTGCTGATAGGTGTTGCGGACGATGTCCTCCATGGCGGTGCGGTAGTACTGGTCCATCACCGCCCGGTCGGCGCTGCCGGCAGTGATCCGGCAGAGGTTGCCGCCCGCCGCCTGGGCGGACACCGCCTTGCCCCCCACCAGCAGCTCCATGGAACCGGACACCACCTGGGCTCCGCCCTCGGCGTCCCGCACGTCCATGGCGGTGAGGGGGAAGTCCAGCCGGTAGCGCCCCGCCTTGGGGTGGTCCTTCTCGTCAAAGTGGATCTTCAGGCGGTCGCTGCCCCCGTGCTGCAGGCCCGTGAGGGAGAGCTCATAGTCGAAAGCCACGGACTGCTGCTGGCCCATGTTCTCCACCAGCACCGTGAGAGTGGCGGGGCTCCCCGCCGTGACAAAGCGGCGCAGGCACTGCTTGATGCGGATGCCGTTGCCCCAATAAATGGTCTTGGTGTCCTGGTAGTAGTTGGCGATGGTGAAGCCCTCGTGCTCCGGCTCCTGGGTGGTGAAGAAGAGGCGGTAGCCCTCGGAGATCTTGTTGTACTCCACCTCGCCCGTGCCCCGGGCCCCGGCGCCGGTGATGCTGTGGACCGGCTCCGTCTCCTTCTCGGCGTACTCGATGCAGAGATAGAGGTAGCCGTCCTCCCCGGCGGTGTCGTCGTAGCCCTCGATCATATCGAGCTTCCGGATCACCGGGGCGTCCACCACGATCTCCCGGCCGGCGAAGTCCAATGCCAGGCCCATCTCCACAGAGATGGTCCGGTCGTCCACCCGCACCACATTCATGCCGCACACCACGCCGCTGCCGTGGAGGAAGCGGTTGACCATGCGGCGCTTGTCGTTCATGTACTTCTGCTCGGTCTCAAAGTCGTCCACCGTCAGCAGCTTGCCGTAGAAATAGCGGCTGCGCGCAAAGGGAAAGTATTTCAGATTCTTCAATGTTCTCTCCGCCCCTTCTTTATGAAATTCCCTGCTCGGACTCCCCACCCAGCCGGGTGAAGGGCAGAGCCGAACTGCCGTCCAGGTCCAGCGGCCTGTACCGGTCCAGGGTGCTGTTGATGCCGAGGTAACTATGCTGATCTAGGAAGAGGTAGGGGGTCAGCACCACCAGATTCACCTCCACCCAGGCGGGCTTTGCGTTGTCGATGATCCGGAGGAGGGCCTTGTAGGCCTCATTGCTTTTGAGAGCGTCCCCCTCCAAAATCATGGTGACCATGTAGGGGCTCTCGCCGTAGAGCTCCCGCAGCAGGGCGGAGCGCCCCACGTCGGTGAGGAAGGGCTCCACCTCGCTGTGCTCCACCACCCAGGGCTCCCGGCCGGTGTAGAGCTTCACCATCTCCACCACATAGCGCCGTGTCCCCCGGATGCGGTAGAGCTCCATCCCCCGGCGTACCAGGGTCCGCAGCTTCTCCTCCGGCCAGAGGTAGCCGTCCTCCACGTCCAGCCACCCCGCCAGCCACTCCAGGTACTCGCCACCCACCACGTCGGGATCGAAGTACCGGGCCACCTGGCGGATGTCCCGGTCCAGATCATCGTAGAGGGACTGGAAGATGCCCAGAAACCGCTCGGTGAAGGAGCGGCCCGCCGGGTCTGTCTGGTAGACCTCCGGCAGATACTGCAGCCACGTCTCCTTGGGGAAGCGGAGCATCAGCCGCCCCACCTCCGGGGACTGGCCCCCCTGGGGCAGCAGCTCCGCCCGGAACCACAAATACCGCCCCGTGAGATCGTGGAGCAGGATGTCCCGGGGGGACAGAGCCGTCCGCGCCAGGAAGGGGGCAAAGGCCTCCCGCCGGTCCTCGTCGGTGAGATCGGGACTTTGCAGAAGCTCCTCCAGATCCCAGGTCTTCCCCCGGAAGGGGAGGGTCCGGCTCTCGGCGCAGTAGAAGGCGAAGCGGACGGAGGCCTCCCCCAGGCTGCCGCAGTCCATGGTCATGCGGTGCCACACCGTCTCCTTCTCCCGGCTGTCCAGCAGCCGGGACCAGAGGATCCCCGGCCGGCCCGGGTCCTCCGCCCGGATGGAATCCCCCAGGCACCGGATGTTGTCTCCCCAGCACCGGCGGTAGTCCGCCGGCTTATTGAATACAAAGTAGTTCTGCCGCTGCCGCACCGTGTCTCATCTCCTTACTCCGCCGGCCGCACCTGATAGCTGGCGTTTTTCAGCACCGCCAGAGCGTTGTAGGGCAAGATCACGTCCCCGTTGGTCCCCCGGGTGATGCCCTTGCCCTGGGCGTCGATGGTCAGTGATTCGATGCCCTGGACGCAGTCCAGGGTGTCGATGATGCCGTAGAGGGCGCTGTAGCGCACCGGGGCGCCGAACTCCCAGCCCTCCCGGAAGAAGTCGGCCACCGCCGCCTGGATCCGCTCCCTGGCGTCCACATAGTGGGGCTGGGACAAGATCTCGGCGTACACGGTGATGCCCACATAGGCCGGGGCCAGCAGGGCCACCTTGGTGCCCAGCATCCGCCGCCCCTCCAGGTAGCGCAGGATGTTCTCCCGGTAGGCCGTGGACAAGGTCCGCTCCTGGCGGAGGGACCAGGGCTCCACCACGATGGTGACGCAGTTCTCCTCCAGGCTGCCGTCCTGCCGGGGCAGCCGGGTCACCGGCACCGCCTTGCAGTTGGAGATCATGAGCCCCGGGGTCTGGCGCACCAGGCGCTCATAGTCCTCGTAGGTCACCGCCCGGTCGGTCCGCCGCAGCAGCCGCCGGCACCGCCCAAAGCCCTCCTCCAGGCTCTCCCGCTCCCGGCCTCCCGCCCCGTCGTCGGGATTCCAGACCCGCAAATCCGTCCCGCTGAGGCCCAGCAGGGCCAGGTCCTCCGGGTGGACCGCCTGGATGCGGCCCGCCTTCACGTTTCCGCCGGGGCCCAGGGTCACCGCCTGGGCGGCGATGAGGATCTCCCCCTCCGGGGCGAGACCGTGAACACAGTCGCCGAAGGCGACGGTCCCCGCCTCCTCGTCCAGAATGTAATGGCGGTCCTCCGGGGAGGAGGCGTCAAAGTCCTCCACCCGCTCCCAGAGGCTCCAGGCGCCGCTGCCGTCCGGCTCCGCCGCCAGAAGCTGGAAGCTCTCGTAGATCTGGCCCCGCTGGGCCAGCTGGTAGCGCTGGTTGGGGAAGCCGTCCCCCTCCCCCAGGCGCCGGGGAAAGTCCCGCCGCCAGGTGAGCAGCAGCTTCTCGCCGCCCTCCGGCAGGGAGAAGCTGGCGCCCTCCGGCCCCGTCTCCCGCCGGGTCTCCCCGGCGTACCAGAAGCCGTCCTCCCCCCTTTGGAAGAGGGCGTATTCCCCGGTGCGGGCCAAAAGGCTCCCGTCCAGAGCGGCTCGCTCTTCCCCGGAAAGCCGGACGCAGGCCGCCATGGTCTCTCGCTGGACGGCGGGGACCAGCTCGTCGCTGAGGCCCACCACCACCGGGGGCACGTCGTACTCGCCCCCTTCCAGGCAGACCCGGAGCCAGAAACCGTCCCCCAGAAGAGCCCGGTCCTCCTCCGCCGCCTCCCGGGCGGGACAGGGGTCCCCCGGCAGCGCCAGGGCCACGTCCCCGCTGAAGAGGAGACCGCAGGTCTCGTCCTCCAGCACCGACGCTCTCTGCCAGCCCGCCCGGCCCAGGGCCTCCCAGCGCAGCCGGGTCAGGGGGGTCACCCCCTCCTCCGCCCCGTTGCGGCGCACCGGCCAGTCCTGCTTCATCCACAAATGGAGGCGGAGGGGCACGCTCTGGGACCAGGGGCCGTCAAAGCAGAGGTACCAGGCGGCCCCCGGCCCGGGCTCCCGGCCGAAGACCTCCAGGCGGACCTTGCCTGCCGCGGCCTCGGCGCCGGCGGAGAAATCGCCCCGCCGCTGCCCGTCCCAGGTGAAGCCCCCGGTGAGTCTGCCCCGGGACAGGTCCTCCGCCCGCAGGGTCTCAAAGGGGATCTCCTCCGCCATGAGCCGGGTCCCGGCGGGGAGAATCCCCCGCCCGCCGGAGACCACCGCGCCCACTCGGGCGGGGGTCCGGTGCTGCCGGGCCATGCCCAGCAGCTTCAGATACTTCTGCAAATTCCTGGGCCCGATCTGATCCAGGTGGTACTGCTGGCTCTCCTTCAAAAAGGCAAACAGCTCCAGGAAGGTGATGCCCGGGTCATGGTGGTTGAAATCCGTCCAGTCCGGGGCCAGCCGGGGGATCATGCTCCTGGCCTCCGCCGCGATCTCCTCAAAGCGCTGGTCATCCAAAATGGGGATGGGCAGCATGTGGTTCACCTCCTGGTCTGTCTCGTTCTCATTCCACTGTGATCAGAATGTTGTGTTTTCCGCTTTTGGGCAGGGCGAAGACCTTGTCCTTCATGTCCTCCAGATGGATCTCCGTGCGGCCGAAGCCGGTCTCCCGGAACATCGCCGAGGTCACCTGCCGCAAAAACTTCACCCCCCGCACCCCGCTGAGGCAGTTGCGCAGCTGGGTATCGTTGGGGATGCGGCCCACCGCCCAGCCCCTGCCGTCGAAGTTGCCGGTGAGGGGGTCCAGGAAGGCCTCCAGCCGGCGGGAGACCTCCTCCCGCACCGTAAAGACCTGGTTGAAATCCCCCACCGTCAGCTCCACCTTCACGCACACCTCCAGAAACTGGGGGCCCACCACATGGAAGTGGTCCAGGGCCGCCAGATTGCCGCCGCAGCGGCGGAGGATGTGGTCCAAAATCTGGCTGCGGACCGTGGGGAGCAGCTCGCCCCCCGCCTGGTAGTCCCGCAGCAGCACCACCAGGGTCACCCAGCCGGGCCGGGGGTTCCCCTGGTCGTCCCGTCCCGAGAAGCACTTGGCCCGGACGATGTTCCGGGTGGCCTCCAGGGCCAGGGCCTCAAAGTCCCGGGCGGTCACCGCCCGGTCCCCGTGGCGCAGGGCCGCGCCGCCCCGCTCCACCGCCTGGGCGAAGGTCTCCTGGTCGCAGCCCCCGGCGGTGGGCCGGGGATTTTCCACCAGGCTCACGAACCCGAGGGCCCGGCTGGAGCGGTTGATGGCCCCCGCCGCCACGTTGCCGATGAGGCCGCCGCCGGTGACGTAGCGCACCTCGATGGTCTCCTGCCGCCCGTGGGGCGGGATGCGGCCGGTGACGCCGTCGGAGAAGCGGACGACCCCCTCGTTGCGGTCCAGGGTGTAGTGCCGGTCCGTGGGACCGGAGAGGGCGAAGTCCTCCCGCTCCTCCCAGCGGACCCAGGCCTCCCGCAGGATGCCCGCGCTGTCCCGCACCGGCCGGAAGCCCTCCGTCTTCTCCAGCTCCCGGAGCTGGGCAGGCAGCAGGGTCTCCATCTCGTTGACCCAGACCTCCGCCCTTGTGACCCGGCCCCGGAGCAGGCGGCAGGTGAGGTTCTTCTGCTCCGGCTCGATAAAGAACCGCTCCGGGGGCTGCGTCTCCACGTTGCGCACCCGGGTGGCGTTCATGTAAAGTCCCGTGACCCGAGGCAGCTGCACCGGGCCCTCCCGGCCGAAGTACCGCCCCTCCTCGTCCACCGCCCGGATCCAGCACAGCTCCTCTCCCCACAGCCGGACCTTTTGGAAGGCGGCGCCGCCCATGAGGGTGAGGATGCCGGTCTGGCGGAGGTTCTCCGTCTCGTCCACCACGTTGAGGCTCTCCCAGCCGTGGCTGGTTCGGTACTCCCACCGCAGCCGCCCGGGCTTCTCCCGCAGGGCCTCGGAGAGGAGGAACAGCAGCTTCACCGGCCCCCCCGCCGGCGGGGTGGGGAAGCCGAAGCACAGGGCGGCCCGATCCTCCTCCAGGAAGGTGAAGGGAGTGAAGACCCCGTCCCCGCCCCGGAAGAAGGTCCCGTCCAGGGTCTCGGTCTCCCGGTTGTTCTCCAGCAGGACCTGGCTGGGCACCCGGCCCCGGTCCTCGTACCGGTAGGAGAAGCACAGGCCCTCCACCCGGGGGACGATGTAGTTTCCCTTGCGCTTGTAGAGATTGCTCACCTTCAGCACCCGGGCCCGGATGAAGTAGCCGGTGCCGGCGTTCACCAGCACGGGCCGGATGTCCTCGGGACAGCGGAAGCGGATGGTCCGCCGCTGGCCCAAGGCCCCCTTGGCGGCGCGGAAGCAGTCGCTCTCCCGGCCGTCGGGGAAGAGGCGGGCCCAGCCGTCGCCGTTGAAGTACTCCCAGATGACCTCCTGGACGGCGATGTCAAACTCCTCCTCGGGACGGAAGTCCCGCTTTTTCATGACGAGCTTCCAGTTGATGGGGGGCTCCGCCGCCCCCTGCTCCACGGGGATGGCCTCAAAGTCCAGGTTGAAGGACATCTCAATTTCCGCGCCTCGCTTCACCAGGGCCTCCCCGCAGCCGAAGTAGGCCTCGGCAAAAAGGCCCAGTTCCTCGCCGAAGGGGCGGAAGTCGTGGATGTTCTGGTCGGTACCGGAGGCGTGGACCAGGTCGGGGGGCAGCCCCTGGTTCTGAGCCGACAGCCGCAGCAGCCGCAGGGTGAAGGGGGCCGTCTTTCCCAAAAGCCGCAGCCGCAGCCACCGCCGGCCCTCCAGTCCCTCCAGGGTGGAGGGGGTCACCGGAAGCTTCCGCTCCCCCAGCTCCAGCACCACCCGGCTGCCCGCCAGGGTGCAGGAGGAGAAGGGCTGCCAGCTGTCGCCGTAGCTGTACTCCCACACTGCCCGGCGGGGATCGGTGAGGAGCTCCCCCACCTCCCGGGGCAGCTCCCGCTGGTGGCCGGGGGTGAGCTCCACCTCCAGCTTCGCCCCGGCGCTGAGCTCCAGCACGTCCTCCCGGGTGAGGGAGAGGGTGTGGCGCTGGAGGTTCTCCCCCTTCAGATCGAAGAGGTAGAAGGGCTCCTTCCCGCCGGTGCGGGCATCGTAGCTGCGTACGATGGCGTCCGCCCCGCCGCAGACGGTGAAGACCTGCTCCACCTGGGCGGGGGTGACGAACACGTCGTCGGCGGTCTCAAAGACGGTGCTGCCCGTATCGTTGTCGGCGTCGGCCAGCAGAGGGGTCCCCGCCCGGACCGCCTCCCCCTCCTCCACCGGTCCGGCCAGTCCGAAGCGGACGAAGCCCTCGGCAGGCAGGGCGGGAAGCAGGCGGGCGTTCATGCGGTCGAAGAAGGCCGCCATGTTCTTCTCCGGCACCCGGTTGAAGCGCTTGAGGGTCTGGCCGAAGAGCTCTGTGTAGATGAGGGCCAGAGCGGTGCCCAGATCCGGGTCCTCCGGGTCAAAGCGCCACTCCGGCGTATAGGCCGCCGCCCGCTGGGCGATGGCGGCAAGAAGCTCCTCCCTGCCCCGGCGGTCGATCTCTGCCATGCTCTTCCCTCCTCCTCAGCCCTCCAGGCCTTCGTCGATATAGTATGGATACACCAGGTTATAGGGGTTGTTGGTGGCCCGCACCACATAGGACACATGGAACAGCAGCCGTCCGTCGTCCCCCGGATCCCGCTCCAGCTGCACCTGTACGTCGGTAATCCGGGGCTCCCAGCGGACCAGGGCATCCTGGGCCTCCCGCTCCATCTGGGTCTGGGTGGTGTAATCCAGGTGTGCAAAGGTAAAGCTGCGCAGGTCGCAGCCGAAGTCCGGCCGCATCATCCGCTCTCCCTTGCCGGTGAGCAGGATGAGGCGTACCGCCTCCTGAATGTCCTCCTCGGAGGAGACGCTCCGCATCCGCCCGGTGGCGCTGTCCACGCCCACGGGGAATTTCCAGCCCCTGCCCAGAAAGTCCCGGGCCCGGTCCTCATATGCCATCTCCGCCCCCTCCTTCTCAGTTGATCTTGGCCATGGAGCCCTTGAGGGTCAGCATGCCGCTGGCGGAGGCCTCCAGGTTGCCGGAGGAACTGATCTTCATCATGCTCCCCTCTATCTTCACGTTCTGTCCCTTCAGATTGAGGCTCTGACCCGCCTCGATGCTGACGGTGTCCATCTTCAGCGTGGCCTTTTTTCCCTGGCCGTCCAGAGTGAGGGAGCCGCCCCCCACGTCCAGCACGATCTTCTTCTCCGCCTTGATGGTGACCACCCCGTCCTTGCCGTTGATGGTGAGGATGTTCTTTCGCTTCTCATCGCACAGGCTGATCTCCACCGGGTCGTCCTCCATCATCAGCGTCAGATTCCCCTTGGTGTGGAGCAGCACCGCCTCCTTGCCCGACTCGTCGGAAAAGGCCAGCTCATTGCCCCCCTTGGTGCGGAGGGTCTTGGTCTCGTTTTTCTCCACGGCGGCATCCTTGGGCACCGGGTTCAATTGGCTCCACAGGCTGCCGATGACGATGGGATGGTCCCGGTCCCCCTGGTTGAAGGCCAGCACCACCTCGTCTCCCACCTCGGGGAGGAAGTAGAAGCCGAACTCCTTCCCGGCGTAGGGCTGG
>CALXDB010000004.1 GCA_944386955.1 uncultured Oscillospiraceae bacterium | reverse complement strand
ATCTCCATCCTGCCTCCGAACCGGGTGCTTATGGAGCTGAAAGTAGCCGGCGGGCTCCCTTTTTGGATGGCCCGGGTCCTTTCGGAACTGAGGCTCTTCAAGACACCCTTTTCCAAATATGGGGCTGCCTATCAAAATATCCTGCTCACCGAGCAGAGAGGAGTACGAAAGTATGCTTGATTCCCTTTTCCTGGGGCTGTTCGACACCGCCCTCACCGACACCATCTCCCCCGCTCAGTTTCTGCTGTGTGTAGGGACGTCCCTGCTGCTGGGGCTTCTCCTGTGCGCCATGGCCGTGTGGCGCTCCCCCTTCAGCCGCAGCCTCACCGTCACCTTGGCCATCCTGCCCGCCGTGGTGTGCGTGGTCATCCTTATGGTCAACGGCAACGTGGGCACCGGCGTGGCGGTGGCCGGGGCCTTCAACCTGGTGCGCTTTCGCTCCGCCCCCGGCTCCGCCCGGGAGATCGGAGCCCTGTTTGTGGCCATGGGCACGGGCCTTATCACCGGTATGGGCTACCTGGGCTACGGTCTCCTGTTCACCCTCATCCTGGGAGCGGCCATGATGCTCTATAACACCATCAGTCTCCGCGCCGGCAGATGGGCCGCGGCGGAGCGCACCCTCCACATCACCATTCCGGAGGACCTGGACTATGCCGGGGTATTCGACCCCATTCTCAGCCAGTACGCCCGCCGGTACACCCTCTCCCAGGTGAAGACTACCAATATGGGCAGTCTCTTCAAGCTGACTTACGATCTTACCTTGAAAGACCCGTCCCGGGAGAAGGACTTCATCGATCAGCTGCGGCTGCGCAACGGGAACCTGGAGATCTCTCTGGGCCACCAGGACAGCGCCGCGGCCACTCTGTAAAAAGGAGGGCAATTGCCATGAAAAGAAGCAAGCGCGGCCTTACCGCCATCCTGCTGTGCGCCCTGCTGGTCTTCACTGGCTGCAGCGGAGAAGCTGCCGGAGGAGACATTTCCAATGCCGGGACTTCCGCCGGGAGCACGACAGCCCCCTCTGCATCCGCCATCGACCTCTCCAGTCTGTTCAGCGACCGGGATCTGACGGGCACCTACGATGAAAGCGAGGCCATCGCCATCCAGCTCAGCGGCAGCAGCGCCGCCTGTGACGCCGACTCCGTCTCCATCGAAGGCGGAACCGTCACCATCACCGCCGAGGGGGTCTATCTCCTCTCCGGCGCCCTCACCGACGGCCAGATCGTCGTGAACGCCGCCGATACCGACAAGGTTCAGCTGGTGCTCAGCGGTGCGGACATCACCAGCGCCACCTCCGCCGCCATCTACGCCTTAGAAGCCAACAAAGTGTTCGTCACCCTGGCGGAGGGCACGGAGAACGCCCTCTCCAACGGCGGGGAATACATCGCCATCGACGACAACAATATCGACGCGGTGATCTTCGCCAAGACCGATCTGACCCTCAACGGCTCCGGCAGCCTCACCATCAGCGCCCCGGCGGGCCACGGCGTGGTGTCCAAGGACGATCTGGTCATCACCGGAGGCAGCTACACCATCGACGCCGCCAGCCACGGTCTTGACGGCAAGGACAGCGTGGCCATCGCCGACGGCTCCTTTGCCATCACCTCCGGCAAGGACGGCATTCACGCCGAAAACAGCGACGACCTCACCCTCGGCACCCTCTACATCGCCGGCGGCAGCTTTGCCATCACAGCCCAGGGGGACGCCGTCAGTGCCCAGGGAGCCCTCCAGATCGACGGGGGCGACTTTGATCTCTATACCGGTGGCGGCAGTGCCAGCGTGGAGATGGCCGGCGACGACTTTGGTCCCATGGGCGGCGGACAGGGCGGCGGCTGGACGGAACAGGCCGCTGACACCCAGACGGAGGAGGATTCCGTCAGCCAGAAGGGCATCAAGGGGGAGAGCGCCTTTGTCATCAACGGCGGCATCTTTGTCATCGACAGCGCTGACGATTGCCTCCACGCGGGGGATGCCATGACCATCGCCGACGGGACCTTCACCCTCAGCAGCGGGGACGACGCCGTTCACTGTGACGACGCCCTGACCATTGAGAGCGGCACCTTCACCATCTCCTACTGCTACGAAGGCATCGAGGGATTGTCCATCACCATTGAGGACGGTGTTTTCGATATCACCTCCAACGACGACGGCCTCAACGCCGCCGGCGGAGCGGACAGCTCTGGCTTCGGCGGCTTCGGCGGACGGCAGCAGGACCAGTTCTCCGCCAGCTCCGACACCTTCATCACCATCAACGGCGGTGCCTTCACCATCGTCTCCTCGGGCGACTGCGTGGATTCCAACGGGGCCCTCACCATCAACGGCGGCACCCTGGACCTCACCTGCAGCAGCAGCGGCAACACCGCCCTGGACTGCGACGGCACTTACACCAACAACGGCGGCGATGTCACTGCCAACGACGGTTCGGAAAATAATCCTGGCCAGATGGGCGGCGGAGGAGGCCGCGGCGGCATGGGGACCCCCGACGGCGCCCGCGGTCAGGGCGGCGCCGCCCCCGGCGAACCGGCGCGTGTTCCCGACGCGTGATCCAAGCCGCGCCGTTCTTTCGGATATTCGCGTCCTCTGTCCAAATCTGACACAGTCGGCACAAACAGCAGGGCCTCCGGAGCTTGTACTCCGGAGGCCCTTACTACATCTGAATACCGTCTCAATATCAAGCTGATGAGAGAGATTCCCCCCGCCGCTCATCGGGCAGCCGCCGCAGGCCCGCAAAACGCTTTCGCTTTTTCCGCACGGTCGATCCTGCACTGGAAGGGAGCGAGCGGCTCCCCCGCATAGGACGCCTCGCGGGCGTTGTGGTTCATCACCATGCGGATCCGCTCTTCCCCGGCGCCGCGATACACCACTTCCACGCCGGGCTCGGACAGCTCCAGGGCGATCTGCTGCCGCCGGGCGATCTCCTCCAGGATCCGGTGGAGGAGCGCCTCCTCCAGCCCGCAGCCCAGGTAGTACACCTCGCCGTCCTTCTGGGGCTTCCGGGTGACGGCGGCGAACTCCTGGTAGAAGGGGTCCTGATACCGCAGCAGCACCTCCGCCCCCTGGGGCACCAGCATATCCCGGAAAATGCCGCCCTGGCCGCAAAGACCGGCAAAGGCGCCCTCCCCCTGGAGGGGGAATGCCTGTCCCTCCTGGAGGCTCTCGGTCTCCGCCACGCAGACGCCGGCGAAGCCGTCGAAGTCCAGGGGGATCTGCTTGCCCAGCACCAGGTTGTTGTGGACGTCCTTGACGAAATCCCGGTATGTCAGCACCACCGTGCCTCCCTGCTCCGCAAAGGCCCGCAGCCGCTCCTGCAATGCAGGCTTGGTCACGATCATCTGGGGCAGGATCAGCACCTTGTATCCGCTGAAATCCCGGTCCGCCGGGATCACGTCCACCGGCACGTTCCGGTCGTAAAAGAACTTGTGATACTTCTTCATCTCCCCCTCGCAGTCCAGCAGCACGCTCTGCCGCTGGATGCGGAAGGCCGCCAGGGAGTCGTAGTCGTACACGACGGCCACCTCGCTGGAGATAGGGGACTCCATCTGGGCGGCGTAGTTCCGGATATCCCGGAAGAAGCTCTGCACCTCATAGAACTTCCGCCGCTTCACATTGTCCGCGTCCAGAACGCCGTAGCAGAATTGCTCCGCGCCCTTGGTAGCGCCCCGGTAACGGAAGTAGAAGAGGGAGGCGCAGCCCCGGGCCATGCCCTGACAGGACCACAGCTTGGCCTGGTTGGGCCGGGGGGAGAAGCCGGTGACGTCGTGGCCCTGGGCCCCCATGATGGCCTCGGTGATCCAGAAGTTCTGCCCCTTCAGGCCCCGGATATAGTCCAGACCGAAGGCGATCTCGTTGGGCGCCAGGGGCTCCCGCTGACCGCCCCAGACGGGGTAGTTGTTGTAGGCCGCTATCTCCAGATGCCTAGACACCGCTGAATAGTCCACATGCTTGCCCAGTCCGCCGCCGGGGAAGTCGTGAATGACGGTGACGCCGGGGATACTCTCATGGAGCAGCCGGGCCTGGAAGGCTGCGAAACGGACGATGCTCTCGCTGCGGAAGCGCTCCCAGTCCAGCCTCAGGGCGGGGTTGTGAGTGGTAATGGTCCGGGCGGGCAGGGGGATCTCGTCAAAATCGTTGTACTCCTGGGACCAGAAGGTAGTGCCGTAGGTCTCGTTGAGTTCGTCAATATCCCCGCGGAACTTCTCCCGCAGGTAGGTCCGGAAGGCGTCCCGGCACCGGGGGCACCAGCAGACGTCGCTGTCCTCGTGGCCAAATTCGTTGTCGATCTGCCAGGCCACGATGGCCTTCTCGTCCTTGTAGTGCTCCGCCATGGCCCGGATGATCCGCTCCGAGTATGTATACATCTCGCTGCTGTTGAAGCAGTACACATGCCGCCCGCCGAAGGACCGCTTGGTCCCGTCCTCAAACTCAGAGAGGATGTCCGGGTGCTTTTTGGCCAGCCAGGCGGGGATGGCGGCCGTGGGGGTTCCCATGACAATGGACAGCCCCCGGACCTTGGCCCGCTCAATAACATGGTCAAAGAAGGAGAAATCGAAGCATCCCTCTGTCTTTTCCATGAGGTGCCAGCCGAACTCCGCAATGCGGATGACATTGCACCCCAGCTCACAGATATTGTCCAGGTCCTCCTCCAGCAGGGAGGGGTCCCACTGTTCGGGATAGTAGTCTACGCCAAGAAACATTAGTTTTCCACCTTTTTCGCTTTCAACTGTCTGGAAATTTCCTCCATGCGGCTGCTGTCCAGCTTATAGCCCTTCACATAGATGACAAATGCCAACACGGTGACGATGGAGGGGATGACGCCCATGAGGATCCGCATACCCATGATGGTCTCGGGGGTCTGGGGCACGTTCTC
Organism: uncultured Oscillospiraceae bacterium; assembly: GCA_944386955.1. Taxonomy (GTDB): domain Bacteria; phylum Bacillota; class Clostridia; order Oscillospirales; family Oscillospiraceae; genus CAJFPI01. Next base: position 34,337 of record CALXDB010000004.1, on the reverse strand, counting down.
CACATAGCCAAAGATGGTCAGGCCCACGCCGATGAGCCAGCCGGCCACGGCGGAAGCGGTCTTCACCAGCAGAGTCTGGAAGGAGGCGATAATGCTCTCGTTGCGGGTGCCCAGCTTCACCTCGCCGTAGTCGATAACGTCGGCCAGCATGACGGTGGTAGCGCCCAGGGTCAGGCCGGAGCCGAACTTATAGAACAGGCCGCACACGATGATCAGGGGAATGTTAGAGGGGGCCACCACACCGAAGACCAGCAGAGCAATCAGGCCCACAGCAGGGGTAAAGCTGGCGATGGCAAATACCTTCTTCTTGTTCATGAAACGGGAGAAGATGGGGAAGATAAACAAAGCGCCCATCTCGGCCACGGAGGCGGCGGTGGTAAAGTAGGGGAAGAGGTTCTCGTCCCCGGTGACGTACTTGAAGTAGTACATAGCCATACCACCGGCCAGCTGCACCAGCATATTATAAGCCAACACCACGCCGATGTAAACCTTCAGCTGATCGTTGGCGGTGATCACATGGACGGCGTCCTTCAGGGAGATGCGGTCGGCCTTCTTGCCCTCGGCGGCCTCCAGGCTGCTGCGGTCCTTGACAAAAATAACGGTGATCAGAATAGTAGCAATAAACACCACACAGATGGACACAGCCAGAGAGGAATACCCCTTGGCTTCGTCACCATCGCCCAGATAGTTTCTCAGGGCAATGCCGAAAGCGCCCATGAGCAGCCAGGCGCTGCTGGCAAAGATACGGGGAATGACGGACATGGACTCCCGCTCCTTCTGGGTGGAGGACAGGGAGGGCAGCATAGACCAGTAGGGGATGTCCATGACGGTGTAGGTCATGCCCCAGAGAATATAGATGACAGAGTAGTAGGCATACAGGCCGAACCCTTCCAGACCGGGGTCACGAAACATGAAGATCATGATGACGGAATTGAGCAGGGTGCCGATCAGGATCCAGGGACGGAACTTGCCCCAGCGGGTGCGGGTGTTGTCCACTATGAAGCCCATCATGGGGTCATTGATGGCGTCCCACACCCGGGCCACCAGGAACAGGTTGCCCACAAAGAGGGGCGCCAGTCCCACAGTATCGGTGAGATAGATCATCAGGAATGTGGAAATCATGGCGTAGCACAGGTCCTTGCCCAGCGCGCCCACGCCAAAGCACAGTTTTCTTCCAGCGGACAGTTTCATAAACATTCTCCCTCCAACAATATTGATTATTCCACTTGCGTAGTTTCAGTTTCCTGCTTTTTTTCAAAGCGGATTACGGTGCTGGCGTAGTCGCCGCTGAGCTTCAGCGGCAGACCGCGGCGCATCAGATAGGCGCCGCTCTTCTCCACCTCGCCCTCGGCGGTGTGCAGGGTGTAGACCGTCTCCTCCTCCAGGCCCCGCAGCCGGATGGTGGTGCCCCGGTGGCCCACCGTGCTCTGGGGCAGGAAGGCGAAGAGCACGCCCTCGCCGTCCTTCAGGTACTCATAAAGGAAATACCGGTTGGCCGACGGGTTGTCCAGCCGGTAGAAGACGCCTTCCTGGATGATGGGACGGATCTCCTTGTACTGGCGGATCATGCGCTGAGACAGCTCCACCTCCTCCGGCGTAAATTTCAGGATATTGCAGCCGATGCCGAGGCTCCCCATCATGGCGCTGTGATACCGGAAGGTCAGGGGAATCACTCGCCCGGAGAGGAAGTTGGGGCAATCCGTCACCCAGGCCCGCATGGCCTTGATGGGGTAGATGCGGGAGTAAGCGTCCTGGATATACAGCCGGTCGTAGGCGTCGGTGTTGTCGCTGGTCCAGAAATCGTCGAAGATGCCCAGGATGCCGTAGTCGATGCGCCCGCCCCCGGAGGCACAGGCCTCAAAGAGCACGTTGGGGTGCTTCTTCTTCAGCTCCGTCACCACCTCATAGATGGTCTGGATGTGCTTGTACCAGACGTCCCGCTGAGGACCGGTCTGGGAGATGGGCCGGTTGGCGTCCCACTTGATGTAGTCGATGTCGTACCGGGTGAGGAGGTCGTCCAGCATCTGATAGATGAACTCCCGCACCTCCGGCTTGGTGACGTTCAGCACATACTGGACCCGAGAGGTGTCGCTGACCCTTGTCTCGTAGTGGTAGATCCAGTCGGGATGCTGCTGGTAGAGCTGGGCCTTGGGATTCACCATCTCCGGCTCCACCCAGATGCCGAATTTCATCTCCAGGCCCTTGACTACGTCGATCAGCTCCTCCAGGCCGTTGGGGAACTTGCCCTCGTTGACGTACCAATCTCCCAGGCCGTTCTGGATGCTGTGGCGCTCACCGAACCAACCGTCGTCCAAAACGAACAGCTCCGCCCCCAGCTCGGCGGCCTTCCGGGCCAGGTTGATCTGATCCCGGCTGTTGACGTGGAACTCGGTGGCCTCCCAGGAGTTGTAGAGCACCGGGCGGCAGCCCTTGCGCAGGACGCGGTCCTGAACATAGCGGTGGAGGTTATGGGACATGGTCTCAAAGCCGGCGTCGGAGTAGCCGAAGAGGATCCCGGGGGCTGTGAAGGTCTCCCCCGGCTGCAGCTGCAGCACGCAGTCGTGGGGATTGAGGCCCATCTGCACCAGGGTCTCCCCATACTGGGTCTGCTCCACCACGCCGCTGAAGTTCCCGCTCAGCCGCAGAGCGCCGAAGTACACCTCCCCCGCCGTCTCCGTAGCGTCCCGGTCCAGAACGAAGTAGGGGTTGTGGTTGTGGGTGGAGATGCCCCGCCGGTTCTCGATGAGGATCTTGCCGTAGCTCACCTTCTGGACAAATCGCTGCTGCTCCGCTCCCCAGTGGCCGTGGACATTGGAGAAGTTCAGGTTCTCATAGGGGATGTGGAACTGAGCGCTGTGGATCTTTTCGATGGTGATGGGGTCCTCGCTCTGGTTGCGCAGCACCACGCTGCGCTCCATGAGATCGTAGGCCGGATACAGCTTGTAGCGGAGATCCATGAAAAAGGCGTAGTGCTCGTCCTTCAGGTGGAGGACCAGCTCCTCCCCCTCCTCCGTCTCCTCCACATCGTACCCGCAGTACTGGTACACCAGCTCCCGGGTACCGTCGGAAAAGGCGGCTTTCAGGCAGTGCTCCTTATAGCGGAGACCGCCATGTACGGGAAACTCCTCCGGCGTGATTTCAAAAACCGGATCATTGGTAGAGACCTCCGTCAGCTGCGGCATGTCCAGCTCCTCCGCAGACGGAATTTTCTTGCCCCAGTACAGGTGCCGTACCAGCCCCCGGTCATCAATGCCGAAGGCATAGCTTGTAGATCGCGTACTGAGCAAGAATATGTCATTTTTTGCACTGACTATGATACTCACAACGCTTCCCTCGCTTTATTTCATATTTTGCACAGAAAGAATAACACCTGCCCACGTCTGCGTCAACGCTTTTACTAAATATTTTAGTTTCGTCTCACGATTTTCGTAAATCTTTGACTAAAATAATTACTCCATTTTGTGAAAAAAGGCGGAAGATCTTCTCTTCCGCCTTCTCCAAAAATTGTTATCTTTCCTTCACGCTTCCACGTTCTTCCAGCCTGCACGAGATAATGATCTGCTTGGGGTGGATTTTCTCCTGCCAGAGCAGCTCCATACAGCTTGCCGCCGCATCCGCATTCTCGCGCAGAAAAACTTCCACGGAAGTCAACGGCGGCTCAGAAAGCTGAGACAAGCTGGTGTTGTTGAAGGTAATGATCCCCACATCCTCCGGGATTCGGATCTGGTATTCCCGCAGTGCCTTGAGCATTCCCGGCACCACCACGTCGCTGGCGGCAAAAATCCCTTCCGGAAGGTCTTTTCCACTCTCCAGATACGCCTTCAGTGCCGCATAACTGCTGCTGGAATTCATCTCACAGTCGATCACCAGATCTGCATCATAGCTTTCCCTCTCCAAAAGGGAGTTCTTGTAGTAATAGAACCTGGGGTCCACGGTAAGTTCTTTCGTTGCCCCAAACGTATATACGCTGCCCAGATAGGCCACCTTTTCATACCGGTGCTCCCAAAAACAGTGAAGTACCTGCCGAATGGCCAGGCGATAATTGGGAACGATACTGCAATACTTCTCTTCATCCGGAGAAGAATCCAGAAATACGATCTTATCGGTGTAGCAATGGAAATCCCGGATCTCCCCCTGGGTGAACCGCCCAATGGCAACGATCCCATCCACAGGGAGGTCATCGTTTTTTATGAAATGCCCCTGGTCGTTGCGAAACAGCATGACCGTGCTCCAATGCCTCTCGAAGCAGACCTCATCCAAAACATTCTTCAGGATCATGTAGTAGATATCTTCCGATAACTGCTGCATTTCAAACATCTGCGCAATACCAATGCGCCTCTCTGCCATCCCCGGCTGTTTTTGAGCGCCGGGCTCCTCCCTGCTTTGAAGCGCGTGATACCGCTGCTGGACCGTTCGGTACCCCAGGTTCTTCGCCGCCTCCAGCACGCGCTCCCGTGTCTCCTCTGTTACGCTGAGAGCAGGATCCTGGTTCAGGACCCTGGACACCGTTGCGGAAGATACTCCGGCAATATGTGCGATTTCTTTTAACGTTGCCATTGTGCTGCTCCTATCCATCATGAACGCAAAGGAAAAATGATACTAATAATTTTACTGCATTCATCGGCAAGACACAAGCATAATTTTACTGCCCCGGTCGCCCATCACAGCCTTCCGTGATAAGCCAATTCTTTTATCTGTCATGGCAAAACTGCCGCCCAACGGGACTATGGGCGGTGTTTTCATATATCCAAGCGTGAGAAAGGAGAGCGGTTCTTCTGACTGGCGCTGGCGGCTGAGGCATACCCCCAGCCAAATTTTGAAAAATATAGGAAAAAGACCTGAAATCTTGCGATTTCAGGTCTTTTTTGGTGGAGATAAGCGGGATCGAACCGCTGACCTCTTGAATGCCATTCAAGCGCTCTCCCAGCTGAGCTATACCCCCAGATTTTCTCTTGTCCTCCAGCCTCGCGGCTCGGAACATTGGGTAGTATAGCAAAGGCATGTCCGATTGTCAAGCCCTTTTTCAAAAAATCCCGAAATTTCTTCGTCACTGGATCCGCAGCCGCTTCTCCCGCAGCCGCCGGTAAACATAACCCCGGAACAAGGAATAGAACACTGCGGTAACCGGGATGAACAGCAGCATTCCTACCACTCCCATAAGACTTCCGCCCAGCGTCACCGCCATCAGTACCCAGATGGAGGGCAGTCCCACAGAATTGCCCACTACATGGGGATAGATCAAATTCCCCTCCACCTGCTGGATCACCAGGAACATGATAAGAAAGATCAGCGCCTTGGTGGGGGAATCCATCAGGATCAAAAACGCCCCCACGCCGCAGCCAATAAAGGCCCCCACAATGGGGATCAGCGCTGTGACCGCGATGAGGCATCCCACCAGCAGCGCATAGGGCATGCGGAAAATGGTCATGGCTACCACAAACATGGATCCTAGAATCAGGGCCTCTACACACTGGCCGGTGATGAAACTGGAAAAGATCCGGCTGGCGAGACCGCAGATCCCCAGCATCCCCTTGGCCGTCTTCTCCGGCAGCAGGGCGTAGAGGATCTTCCGGCACTGAAGCCCTAATCTCTCCTTCTGCAGCAGAATATAGCAGGCAAACACAAAGGAGATGAAGCTGCTGACAATGCCGCTGGCCACTGTGCTCACCGCCGAGATGGCGGAACCCAGCATGTCCCCTGCCCCATTTTTCAAAAAGTCGATGGCCGTGTTCAGCATCTCCTGCCAATTGAAGTTCCGCCAGTCCAGAGACAGCTCCTTCAGCCATTCCATCACCTGGGGATTGTTGGAGAAGGTCTCCTCCGCCCAGGCGATGGTCCGTGTAAAGAAGGCGGAGATGGTAACGCCGAGGCCCCGGACCGTAGTGGTCAGCTGCGGTACCACCACCAGCAGCACCACCAGGATCACCAGGATCACCAGCAAAATGGTCAGCAACAGGCTGAGCGGCCGTACAAACCCCGGTGTCTTTCCCTTTTTATTCTTTTTCAGTTTCCCAAAGAGCTTCCGCTCCAGAAACCGCATGGGCACATTGAGCACAAAAGCCACTGCCCCGCCGGCCAGGAACGGCGCCACGATATTCAGCAGAAACCGCAGGATCTGCAGCACGATCTCATAGCGCTGCGCTCCTACCAGCAGCAGCACGGCAAAAGCAATCAGCAGCATCAGCTTTTTCATGGTCGTCCTGTCCAGTTCCATTCTCATTCCTCCCTGTGTCTTTTCAGCACCTTTTGTCCTATCCTACCCGCTCTGTCTCCGTTCGTCAAGGGACGGCTGACGGTTTTTTCATATTATTTACACACTCCCCCGCCTTCCCCGCTATTTTCTTTCCCCCCTGAATGTGGTATACTCCTCTCAACCATATTTCCGCGCCGCAGGAGGGATACCATGACCGCCTTTCATCAGGATTATGCCGACGCTGTCCGCCGCTTCCGCGCCGGGCTCCCACGGGAGCTCTCTGTCCCCTCCCGGGACATCGACAGCTATTTCCGGGCCTGCGCCCTGTCCGTCTGGGCCCGGGACCCCGCCGGCAGCGGGGATCTCGACGGCGTCCATCAAATCTACACCGACAAGCCCTGCATCTTCCGCAGGGAGCAGTTTCAAAAGGCCATCTCCTATTACAAAGGGGACATTCGGGCCCATGTGCCGGTACCGGAGTTCTTCTACCGCATGGCGGACTGGGACAAGGGCCACGGCACCGACTTCTGCGGCGCTTTTCTCCGCCTGCAGGAGCAGGTGCTGACCCTGACGGCCGCCTACAACGGAGACTGCACCCTGGGGGAGTCCCGGCAGATCACGGCCCTGGGACGTGCGCTGGCGGCGGCCTGCGGCGCCGACCCCGGCACGGCGGAGAAGGCCCGGCTGGACCAGCTGCTGGAGGATCTCCAGCGCCGAACGGGAGACATGGCCCGGGACTTCTGGGGCAACCCCGGTACACCCTCGAAAGCCGGCGACGCCTCCGCCGCCCCCGGCGAAAAGGCGGACGCTCCGGCGGAGAAGCAGCCGGAGGAGGAACCGCCCAAGGAGCCGGAGGTGACGGTGGAGGAGGCGCTTCTGGAGCTGAACCAGCTGGTGGGGCTGGACGCGGTGAAGGAGGATGTGGAGAGCCTCATCAACCTGGTGAAGGTCCGGAAGCTCCGGCAGGAACGGGGGCTCAAGAGCCCGGACATGTCCCTCCACCTGGTGTTCTCCGGCAACCCGGGCACCGGTAAGACCACGGTGGCCCGGATCGTAGGGAAAATCTACCGGGCCCTGGGGATCCTCAGCAAGGGCCACCTGGTGGAGGTGGACCGCAGCGGCCTGGTGGCGGGGTATGTGGGCCAGACGGCTCTGAAGACCCAGGAGGTGATCCAGAAGGCACTGGGCGGCATTCTTTTCATCGATGAGGCCTACGCTCTGGCCCCGGAGGATGGAGGAAAGGATTTTGGCCAGGAGGCCATCGACACGGTACTGAAAGCCATGGAGGACCACCGTGACGACTTTGTGGTGATCGTGGCGGGGTATGCCACTCTGATGCCCCGGTTCATCGACTCCAACCCGGGGCTCAAGTCCCGGTTCAACAAGTACCTCCACTTTGCCGACTACGACGGGGCGCAGCTCTATGAGATCCTCCGGGGGATGGTGGAGCGCAGCGACTACCGCCTCAGCGAGGAGGCAGCGGAGGGACTGAAGAAGCATCTGGAGGCGCTCTATCAGCACCGGGACCAGAATTTCGGCAACGCCCGGGATGTGCGGAACCTCTTCGAAAAGCTGGTGGCCGCCCAGGCCAACCGGGTGGCGGGGATCGCCGCCCCCACCGACGAGGAGCTCCTTACCGTGACGGCCCGGGATCTGGAGGCCGTGCTCTCCTGAAGCGGACCGCCATACAGACGGGACCACGGAGACAGCATAAAAAGAGAACCGCTGCGGAGCAGATGCTTCCGCAGCGGTTTTTCCTGTGTGGAAACGGTGGTCACGCCTGGCGTGGGACGGAAAACTCGGTCTGTACCTTCAGCTCGATGGTGCCGCCCTGGACCAGGTCCACGAAGATGGGCACCAGCTTGGGGTCGAACTGCCGGCCCGCCTCCTCCAGCAGCACCTGGATGGCCCGCTCCACCGGAAAAGACTTCTTGTAGCTTCGCACAGAGGTCATGGCGTCGAAGGCGTCGGCGATGCAGAGGATCCGACCCATGATCGGGATGTCCTCTCCCTGGAGCTTCCGGGGATAGCCCCGGCCGTCATACCGCTCATGGTGGGAGATCACCGCCGGGATGACGTAGTCCAGAGAGGGCAGGTACCGGATGATGCCCACCGCATTCTCCACATGGCCCTTCATCACCTCGTACTCGTCATCGGTGAGCTTGCCGGGCTTGTTGAGGATGTCCTCCCGGATGCCGATCTTGCCGATGTCGTGGAGGAGGCCCGCCTCCCGGACGATCTCAATGAAATCCTGGTTCATACCGCAGGCCTTGGCCAGCTCCGAGGCGTAGTAGGCCACGTTCTGGGAGTGGTTGAAGGTGTAGTGGTCCTTGGTGTCGATGGCGGCGGTGAGGGCGTAGATGGTGGAGGCGTAGGCGCTGTAGCCGCTCTGATGCTTGCCGCTCTTGCGCTGCTCCTCCTTCTGCTCCACCTCCTCGGAGTACATCAGCACCGCATTCTTCCCCGAGCGCTTGACGCTGTAGACTGCCATGTCGGTGTTGTTGATGAGCTCCGGTACTGAGGCCGCCATGTAGGGGGAGGCGCACACGCCGATGCTCATGGTGAGCTGCCCCAGCCGGTATCCGTCCTGGGCGTGGTTGAGGGTGCGAACCTGCTCGGCGATGTTCTCCGCCAGGAGCTTGGCGGAGTAGATGTCGTAGCCGGGAAGGATCAGGCCGAACTCCTTGCCGCTGATCCGGGCCACATAGCCGTGGTCGCTGATGGTGGCCTGCATGATGGCGGCGATGCGCTGGAGGGCACGGTCCCCCTCCTTGGCGCCGTAAAGCTGATTGTAGAGCTTGAAGTCGTCCACATTGAGAATCACCAGGGCCAGGGAGGTGTCCTTGGCCTTCTCAAACTCCTGGTTGAGGATCTCATAGAAATACTTGCGGTTGATGAGCCCCGTGAGCTCGTCCTTCCGGGCCTCCTGATAGGCCTTCTCGTAGAGCTGGGCATTTTTCACCGCGATGGCGCACACGGAGGTAGCCGACTGGAGGAAGCTGAGGTCGTCGGGCTTGAAGCCGCCGCCCCGCTCCTTGCCGGAGAGCATCACGATGCCGATGAGCTCCTGGTCCGCCATCAGGGGGACGAAACACTCGATGCTCCAGGCGCTGAACAGCCGCTTCTCCTCCTCCCACAAAGAGCGGTAGGTGACGGTGCGGGAGAAATCCTTCAAAAGGAGGCAGTCCCCCCGCTCCCGCAGATAGTGGATGAGAGGATGGTCCGGAGCCATGGTGAGGCTCCGCTCGTCCAGAGGGCTGCCGGTGAGACTCACCCGGAAGTGGTCGTCCTCCCCCCGGATGAAGAAGAACATCCGGTGGACGCCGATGGCGGAGGTAATCACGTCCGCCAGCTCCTGTAGAATCTCGTTCATGTTCAAAACCCGGGCCACATTGCGGCTGAAGGTGCTGAGCAGCTCGTTCTGGGCCTGCTCCTCCCGGACGAAGAGGCTGTCCAGAAAGGCCTTCATCACCGAATAGAGCAGGAAAGTGACCAGCATCATGCCCATGGCGATGGTGATGACGGCATAGGAGGAGGCCAGGCCCAGCCGCTCGGTGAGGAAGCGCTGGACGGGCATGACGAAGTTGGAGAACACCACCACGCAGATCAAAAGGGCCACGGCGTAGCAGTTGCCCCGGGACACCAGGAGCGTCATCCGGAACAGGCGCTTGCGGTAGAGGGCGTAGAACAGCAGCAGGGCGTTGACGATGCCGGAGGCGATGTCCAGAGGGAAGCCCCGAAACACCGGCAGGGTGCAGGCCACGTTGCCCGCCAGCAGGATGGTCATGCCCAGAATGATGGGCTTGAGCTGGAAGAAGATGCCGATGTCCCCCTTGCAGTAGCGGAGGATCACCGCCACCAGCTGGAGCAGCTGGAGGATCACAGGGATCAGGAAGAGATAGGTGGTCCAGCTGAACTCATAGAGGAACTGGGTCTCCCCCCCCTGCTGCACCACGGTGGGAGTGGAGATGAGAAAGCCGGTGAAATAGTTGAGCGCCAGCGCTGCCGCGAAGATCACCTCCCACACATGGCGGGAGACGGTGCGCTTGTCCTCCAGGAAATCCAGGATAAAGGCGTAGTAGGCCGGCAGCATCAGAAACAGGCCCGCCAGGGACACATGGTGCCAGAAGTCCACCGAAGGCCAGAACTGGGAGCGCATGGCGAAGGAGCCGCCGCTCCACAGCAGCATGATGACCTGCAGCATCATGAAGGTCTTGATGACCTTCTTGGTCTTGCGGGCAGCCAGGAAGGTAAGGAACAGGAAGAAATAGCAGAACAGCGCGGTAACGGAGATCCAGCTATATCCTGTCATATCGGCTGCCCTCCCTTCGCGGCGGATAGAGCTGGGTCTGACAGGCCATCAGATCCGCCACCTCGCAGCTCTCCGGATTCATCCGGCGGACAGGCCGCCCGAAGCGCTGGAGATAGCTGTCGAAGGTACCGCACTTGAGAATGGTGATCTTCAGCGGATCGATGCCCAGGATCTTCTTGAGGTCCTGATAGTCGTGATCCACATACTTGAAGTAGACGCTCAGATGCTCCCGGAGGATCTGGGCGCTGATGGCGGAGCTGGTGAGGACCTGGGGACTCAACTCCACATAGAGGTGCATAAGGGGACGGTTCTCCGGCGAATACTCCTTCTTGGCGGTCCACTGGTGGACCTGAAGGCCCGACAGCTCGATGGCGTGGCGGATGGAGTTCTCGGAGATCCGGGTGAAGCCGGCGATATCGATGATGGAGGGGACCCGGTCCACATAGGCGAAGCGTGGCAGCTGGATCTGCTCGCTGCGGTTGCCGATGCCGGTGCAGCGGTAGAGGTCTCCCACCCGGTACCGGGCGAAGGCACCGCCCTTGAAGACGGTGAGCACGATCTCGTAGGTGGTACCGGGAACCACCTCGTCCATCAGCACCGTCCGGGGCTGGTAGGAGGGGTCGGCCATGCTGCGCTCCATCTCCCGGGGAGGGATGAACTCGTAGAAGCAGGCGTCGGGGAAGAAATACATCCCCTCCCGGCTCCAGGTCTCCGTGCCGATGCAGGTGGGCTCGGTGCCGGCGAAGATCTCCATGGGCCGGATGCCCCACAGCCGCTCCAGATCGTCCTTGTAGCAGTTGTTGTCGGTGCCGGCGCACATGATGCCCTTGAGCTGGAACAGATCCTTGGGCAACAGCTCCCGGCCCTCCTTCTTGCACTTGCGCATGGCGGAGAGATACCGCAGCAGCCTGGCGGGCGAGACGGAGGAGAGCTTGCTGGCCATGGAACCGCCGGAGCCCTTCTGCAGGGCGGAGAGGCTGCGGCTGACGTAGTAGGTAACGCTGCCGAGTCCGAAGACATACTCGATGCCGTGGCGCATGCCCAGCTTGAAGCCGGCGATGTTTCGCTCCTTGAAGGTCATGCCCGCCGCGTCCTTCACCGGGGGCAGGAAATCCACATCGATCTCGTCCTTGAGAAGAAGGGGCAGCAGGCCGGTGGCATAGGGCAGCGGGGCCAGGGCGTAGAGCATGTGGTCGGTGACGGAGATGTCGAAATCCCCCTTGCACTTGCTGGTGGCCATCATGAAGCAGGCCATCACATTGCGCTTGTAAGTGTCCAGCATGCTCTTGGTGTAGGGGGCCACCTTCAGGGGGTGGATGCCCCCCTCCCAGGTGGTCTGGATCCACAAAACCGGCTCCGCCGGCAGGTCGCTGGCCTGCTTGCTGAGCAGGGTGGCGGCGTAGTCGTCATAGGTGGTGAGGGGCACCATCTCCCGGAACTCCTCCACCGTGTGAGGGCAGCGGCCCTTCAAAAAGGTCTGCCCCAGAACGCAGGAGGACCACAGCTCCACCTGCTCCAGCAGCAGCCGCCGCTGGATGGTCATATACTCCGGCAGGCTGAGGTCCAAAAACCCGCAGTACTCCCGCCACAGCTCCTCCTTGGAGTATTCCCGCATCTTTTCCTGAAATCTCATAAGGCGGCGCCTCCTTTGTCCGCGGCGCTGCGCCGGGTCAGCCAGGCGGTCCGGAGGCTCCGGGCCGTAGGCAGGAGAAAGGGAACGCGGCGGCGGTAGGCGGGATAGTCGGGGAAAGTCCTGGGAAAGGTCCAGCGGTCCTGGAAGAGGACGTAGAGCAGGTTGCACAGGGAGAAGGTCATGCCGTGAAGAAGCAGCCGCCCGGGCAGACAGGCCAGCCCCAGGCAGAGATAAAACAAAAAGAACCACAGCACGCCGGGATGACGGCACAAAGCGTACATCCCCCGGTCATAGACCCGGCGAGGGGCGTTTTGGCTGCGGTAGGTCTCGTCAAAGGGCAGAGAAAAAAAGAGGGTGTAGAGCAGAATACACCCAAATGCCAGGGCGCAGAGCGCCAGAAGCCAGCTCCAGGCCGTCCGGAATGCGCCGCCGTTCCAGGCGGCGGCCACATCCCAGGCCGTGGCGGCCAGCAGGAAAACGCTGCCCACAGCAAACAAGCTGTGCGCCAAAGCGTTCTTTCTGGTGACACTGTTCACATCGTAGAGCAGATAGGCCAGGAAACCGAGCAGGCCCAAAACAAGTGAAGCCATAGGGACACAACCTCTTTTATCCACAGGTTCGGCGAGGCTTTCGCCCACCGCACAACACACAAAAAAGACAGCATTTTACATAATTCGCCATTTATGACACAAGGATATCACATTAATTAAATAATTGCAAGAAAAAGAGGGGTGGGACCCGCAGATTTCTGTCTCAAAAACCGACGCCGGTTTCTGGAGATTTTTGCCGCTTCGGCTGAAACATGAGAACTTTCCCGGAAAAATGCCGAAAAAGAGGAGAAGATCCGTTTTAACGGAAACAAGACTGGAAAAAATGGCGCAGTCGTGGTACAATGAAAAACTACGAAACGACGGCGGCGGACAACAGCCCGCCGCAGGTTTTTGGAAGACAAAAGGAGGAAGATGATATGCCTGACGGCGGACAACAGAGCGGTACAGTGTCCGGAGAACGGATGGGGCTGCGGCAGGCCCGGGAGCAGCTGCAGCGGAGGCGGCGCAGGGGGCGCTGTCTTTCCGTGGCGGCGGCGCTGGTGATCGGCGGCGCAGCGCTGCTGTTCTGGTCGGTACAGGGCAGCGTCCTGTGGTGCGCCCTGCTGTGGGCTGCGGCCCTGGCGGCGGTCCTGGCGGGCCGGATGCGCAGCGAAGGGGCGGAACTGGACGAGGAGGCCCGGCGGGAGCTTGCCGTTCGGCAGGAGCGATTTCGCCGCCTGGCTGACTGGCTGGTGGGCATCGGCGTGGTGCTGATGGTCAACGGCCTTCTCATCCTATTCTTGATGCGGGAGGAGGGGGCCCGGTGGGCCCTGGCCCTGGGCATGGTCCAGGCGGCCCTGGGGTGCTTCCTCTGTCTGGACATGTGGACCACGGACCGGGCATACCGGCGGATGCTGCGGGATTGACTGGAAAGGAAAATTCCTTGCACGTCGCTGTGGGAGAAGGAAAAGCGGATCTGCATGCGCAGATCCGCTTTTATAGTAGTCGAAATGATTGCCGGCTCAGTCCGCCCGCTGGTCCAGCACCGCCTGCCACACGTTGTAGTGGAGCCCTTCCTCCTCGTAGGTGGGGATGCTGCCCACATACCACAGGGAGAGGCCGTCGACACCGAACATCCGGGCCAGACGGATCTTCTCCGTGACGGACCGGGCGTCCTCATACCAGACGGTGTACCGGGTGCCGTCTTCGATGGTATAGGTGACATAGGGCACCTTGTCCCCGTCATCCCACCCCACCACTGCCTCCGGCTGCTGCAGCCGCTTGACCAGGGTGGAGGGAGCGGGGGTGAAGCGGTCGGTGGAGGCGATGGCCCCGTTTTCGTCCACCTGATAGCCGGAGGAGTCGATGGACACCGCCAGGGCCGCCTTGCTGAGGTCCTGAAGGCCGGTATCCGGGTCCGTGAGGGCCGCCAAGGCCCCGAACACATCGGTGAGACCGGCGGAGGGGTTGGGGTTCTCCAGGGCGTTCCGGCCCACATAGTAGTCGGGGATGGTGAAGTCGTAGTCGTGGGCCATGAGGATCACCTTGTCGGCCGCCTCCCCGATGGCCCGGTAGTCATAGCCGTCGTACCAGGTGTCGTCGGAGACGCAGACATAGAGGAGCTGGTCCTCCTCCAGGAGCCCCCGCAGGGTCTCCAGGAAGTCCACAAAGGACGCCTTCATGCCGCCGCGGTCCCGGAGTCCCTCAAAGTCGATGGTAACCCCGGCGTAGTCCTTTGCCCCCTCGGCAATGGCCTGGGCAGCCTGGGACCGACGGGTCTCATCGGTGAGAACGGCCTCCAGATCGCTGGTCTCCTTCCCGGAGAGGGTGAGGCCGTCGTAGGTGGAGGTGAAGACGCTGAGATTGCAGGGGACGCCGTGGCTTTCAAAATAGCCGGTAGCCAGTTCGGCTCCGTCGGGGACAGCCCAGCTGTTGTCCCCAGTCCGCTCCGTCAGCAGGTAGGGGACGCCGTCGCTCCCCACCTCCAGCCGGGACCACCCTACGGAAACAGCGTCCATCTCTCCGGTCAGATCGATCTTGCTGTAGGAGGACAGGGCGTAAAAACCATGGACCCAGCTGAGGGCGCTGGTATAATGGTCGTAGGTCCGTACCAGCAGGGCGGCAGCCTGCTCCCGGGTGGCGGTGCCATTGGGGTGGAAGGTGCCATCCCCGTTGCCCTGGAGGATCCCCAGAGCATAGGCCACCAGGATGTACCCAGCGTCGGGATCACCATAAGACACATCGGTAAAAGGATTTTTCTCCCGCTTCTCCACAGCGGCCTCCGCCAGGCCCTGATACCCCAGACCCCGGACCATCATCTCCGCCATCTCCCCCCGGGTAATGGGGTCATTGGGGCGGAATGCTCCGCCGCCGTCCACCGCGCCGTGGGCCAGGAGGGTCTCGATATAGGGGATGTAAAAGGCGTTGGTGCAGTCAGAGAAGGAGGAGGCCGCCACATTCTCCGTCTCCCAGCCGAAGAAGCGGCACAGCGTCACGGCAAATTCCGACCGCGTCAGACTCCGCCCCAGGCCGAAGGTGCCGTCGGGGTAGCCGGTAAAAAGACCGGCAGCGGTAGCCCGCTGAATCTCCCCGTTTGCCCAATGCCCTGCGGGCACATCGGAGTAGGCCCCGTCGGCCATGGCCCCGGGGGCCAGACTGGCGCTGAGAGCCAGCGTCAGACAGAGCGCAAGCAAAATGGAACCCAGTGAACGACGCGACATGATAAAAACGCCCCTTTCCCTGTCGATTGGTATTCTTTACTATACGCCAATCCCAAGGTTATGTCAACATCTTGCAAAAAAACCAGTTGTCAAGGATGTAAAGGAAAATACCATAACATGGATTGGAAATAAAGAAGTCCCGGCGGAAAGATCCGCCGGGACAGTTTTCTTGGTGGGGAGCTCTGTTATGCCTGCCTGTTCAGGGCGGCCAATACCCTCTCCAGAGGAACGATAGCGGGAATACCGCCCCGCGTCTCCGTGGAAAGGCTGGAAGCCATGGAGGCAAAGGAGGCAATATCCAGAAGGTCCGCCTCGGTGAGGTCCTCCGGCTCCTTGCCGATGCTGAGGAAGCGGCTGACCGCGCTGCCGCCGAAGATGTCCCCGGCGCCGGTGGTATCGATGGTGTTGGCAGGGGGACAGGGGGCATGGACAGTGTATCTGCCGTTGGTGAGGCAGCAGCCCTTGGGCCCCAGGGTCACCATGGCCAGCTTTACGCCGAAGTCCTCCAGCAGGCGGCGTCCGCCCTCCTCCTCGCCGCAGCCCCAGAGGAATTCCACCTCATTGTCGCTGATCTTCACCACATCCGCCTGGCGAAGGCCCCAGAGGATCTGCTCCCGGGCTTCCTCCTCACTGCGCCACAGGGGCGGGCGGAGATTAGGGTCGAACGTGATGCGCTTGCCCCGCTCTTTTGCATAGGCCACCGCCTTCTGGGTTGCGGTGCGTGCGGGCTCATCGGTGAGGCTGAGGGTGCCGAAGTGCAGAAGGCGGCTCTCGTCAATGAGGGAAAGGTCCAGCTCCTCAAAGGTGAGACAGGTGTCGGCCCCGGGCTTCCGGGCGAAGCTGAAGGACCGGTCTCCCTCGGGAGAGAAGGTGACGAAGGCCAGGGTGGTGAAAACGGAGGGGTCTGTCACGATGCCCCGGGTCTCGATGCCGGCGGCGGAGAGGGTATTCAGAAGGAGATGGCCGAAGGCGTCGTCCCCCACCTTCCCCAGAAAGGCGGTGCGCTGGCCGTAGGCAGTGAGAGCAGCCAGAAAGTTCCCCGGTGCGCCGCCGGGGTTGGCTTCCATCACGGGGTAGCCGGCGTCGTTGCTGCCCTTGGCAGCAAAGTCGATGAGCAGCTCGCCGATGGCGGTAACATCGTAAGGCATACTGAGACCTCCTGTGAGTTGTTTGCATTATTATAGAGGAGGCCCCGGAAAAAAGCAATGAACAAACGTCTCTTTTTCCTGTCCGGGTGGGACTTTTACGCCTGGCGCAGCAGCAGGTAAAGCCGGTGGCACACATGAAGGACGGCCATCATGCACAGCATTCCCCCGGCGATGGCTCCCGCCAAAAGAAGCGTATTCATCCCCTGGGTGGTGAAAGCCTCCCACTGGGCACTGACAGCATACTGCATGGTGGTATAGAGAGAGCCGCCGGGAATCAGCGGGATGGAAGCGGACACCAGGAACACAGTGGCGGGGGACTTTTTTACCCTTGCCATAATCTCGGCGTAGAGGGTCAGGGCCAGGGAGGCGATGAAAAACCGGGGCACATCCCAGGCCACCAGGGGACCGACGAGAAGGTAGACCCCCCAGGCCAGCAGCCCCCCCATGGCGGCGGGGAAGAGCCGGTCCCGGCGAATGTTGAAGAGGAGGGCAAAGCCCAGAGAGCCGGCAAAGGCGGTGACGAGCTGGGTAAGAATGGTCATACGCTCACCCCCCCGATCACAGAGGCCGCCACAAAACCGGCAGCGATGGTCATGGACAGCAGCACCGCCTCCAGAAAGCGGAGAAGGCCGGAGATGGTGTCCCCATTGAAGAGATCCCGCAGGGAGTTGGTAAGCATGATGCCGGGGATCAGCAGCATGATATTGCCGATGTTGATCTTCTCCACGGAGTCCCCGAAGCCCCACTGGACGGCCAGAAAGGACAAAAGCCCGCCGAAGCCGGAGCAGAGAAGGGCAGCGAGAAAGCCGTTGAGCTCCAGCCACTTCAGTCCCCGGTCGGCGTACTTAAGGAGAACGCCGATAAGGGCGGAGGCAACAGCGTCCAGCCAGGAACCGCCGAAGAAGAGCGTGAAGGAGGCGGAGATCAAAGCCCAGATCCCCAGCTGGGTGGGAAAGCTGTGGCCGGGGGTGGTGCGGATGCGCTCCAGGGCCTCTTCTACCTTCTCCATGGGAGGCAGGTGCTGGGCAATAAGGCGGGACAGCTCGTTCAGCCGCTCCAGCCGCCGCAGATCAAACTGAAGCCCGGAGATCCGCCGGGTCTGGGTGACAGTGCCGAAGGCCTTTCCGGAGATCGTGACTACAATGGAGGAGGTGATGGTGAACACGTCCACCCGTTCCGCCCCGTAGGCGGTGCAGATGCGGCGGATGCTGTCCTCCACCCGGCTCACCTCCGCGCCGGAGCGAAGCATCTGCTCTCCGATGGACAGGGCGTTGCTGAGATATTCGTTGGCGTAGTCCACCGCTTGGCGGTCAGGATGGGGACACATGGCGAACCTCCTTACTGTACTGGGGACGAATCCCGAGAGAGTATAGCACAGAGGGAAGCGGTTTCGCAACCGCTTTTGTTGGAAAAAATGGGGAAATTTTAGGGAAAACCCCTTTGGAATTTGGAATATGGTGTACTCCCACTCCCCGCGGGGAGGAAATTTTGCAGCGGAGAGCGGAATCCCCTTGCAATTTCAGAAAAATGGTGTAGGATATACAGCAGAAAATAATGAAATGAGGCGTATTCATGACAAAAGTAGACGTGATCTCCGGGTTCCTGGGCGCGGGCAAGACCACCTTGATCCGAAAACTGCTGGAGGAGGCCCTGAAGGGGGAGCAGATCGTACTGATTGAAAACGAGTTTGGTGAGATCGGCATCGACGGCGGCTTCCTCAAGGATGCAGGCGTCCAGATCAGTGAGATGAACTCCGGCTGCATCTGCTGCTCTTTGGTGGGAGACTTCGGCAAGGCCCTGCACCAGGTGATGGAGCAGTTCCACCCCGACCGCATCCTCATCGAGCCCTCCGGCGTAGGCAAGCTGTCCGACGTGTTGAAGGCGGTGGCGGACGTGGCGGTGAAGGAGCCGGAAATGGCTCTCGGCAGCGCCATCACTGTGGCCGACGGCACCAAATGCCGGGTCTATATGAAGAACTTCGGAGAGTTTTATAACAACCAGGTGGAGCACGCCGGCACGATCGTCCTCAGCCGCACTCAGAAGATGGACGAGGAGAAGCTGGAGGCCGCCGTGGCCATGCTGCGGGAGAAGAATCCCGACGCCCCCATCATCACCACCCCATGGGACCAGCTCAGCGGGGAGCAGATTCTCTCCGCCATGGACCGGAAGGGGGAGCTGGAGGAGGAGCTTCTGGAGGAGGCCCGCCGCCACGAGCATGAGCATGAGCACGGCCCCGACTGCACCTGCGGCTGCCATGACCATGAGCACGAGCATGAGCACCACCATGACCATGACCACGAGCAGGAGCACCACCACGACCACGACCACGAGCACCACCACGACCACGGTCCTGACTGCACCTGCGGCTGCCACGACCATGACCACCACCATCACCACCACGCCGATGAGGTGTTCACCAGCTGGGGGGCGGAGACCCCAAAGGTCTTCTCTGAGGAGGAGATCGGCCGGATCCTCACGGAGCTGGACACCGGGAAGTACGGCGCGGTGCTGCGGGCCAAGGGCATCGTCCCCTGCGGCGACGGCACCTGGCTCCACTTCGACCATGTGCCCCAGGAGCAGGAGCTGCGCCGGGGGGCTGCGGACTACACCGGCCGTCTGTGCGTCATCGGCTCCCAACTGGATGAGGCGGGGCTGAAGGCCCTCTTCGGGGTGTAAGCCATGAAGGAGATCCCTGTCTATCTCATCGTGGGCTTTCTGGACAGCGGAAAGACCCGGTTCATCAACGGCGTTCTGGAGGAGGGCTTCGCCCGGGACGACCGGACCATCCTTCTCTCCTGCGAGGAGGGGGAGGGGTCCTATGAGAAGGCGGCTTTGGACAACGTGACGGTGGTGACGGCGGAGGACCTGGCGGAGCTGACCCCCGCCTACCTCACCTCCTTAGAAAAGAGGTACAAGCCGGATCAGATCCTGGTGGAGTACAACGGCATGTGGTCCATGGAGGAATTCTGTACCAAACGTCTGCCGAAAAACTGGACCCTCTACCAGGTGATGTGCCTGGTGGACGCCACCACCTTCAGTCTCTACACCCAGAACATGGGGCAGATGATGATGGAGAAGATCCGCACGGCGGACATGATCGTCTTCAACCGCTGCACCAACGAGCTGAAGACGGCCCTCCGCAAGCGGAACCTCCGGATGGTGAACCGCCAGGCGGACATCTTCCTGGAGGCCCCCGACGGCCAGGCGGAGGACTACCGGGACGGCACCTTCTCCGCCTTTGATTTGAACCAAAGCGTCATCGAGATCCCCGACGAGGACTTCGGCGTGTGGTATGTGGAGGTGATGGACGACCCCGAACTCTACAAGGACCGCACCGTGAAGTTCAAGGGCGTGGTGTGCCAGGACAAGCGGCTGGGTGGCTACTTCACCGTGGGCCGCCACGCCATGGTCTGCTGCGCCGAGGACATCACCTACCTGGGCCTGCCCTGCGACGCGGCGGACGGGAAGCAGTACGCCACCCGGGACTGGGTGGAAGTGACGGCCAAGGTGGAGGTCCGCTACTGGCCCCTCTACCACGGGGAGGGCCCCGTGCTGGCCGCCGCGGAGGTCCGCCGCTGCGAGAAGCCGGACCCGGAGCTGGTGCAATTCTAACAGAAGCCGGGCGGGGAGCAATCCCCGCCCTTCCCCTGAAAAAAATAGCATTCCCCGGGAACGATGAGGAGCTTTTTCCGTCCTTCCTGACAGAGGGACCGAGAGGAGACAACAATGGACGACAAGAAGATCATCGAGCTCTACTTTGCCCGCAGCCAGGAGGCCCTGCGGGAGGTGGGCGAGAAATACGGCCCCTACTGCCGGGCCATCGCCCGGAACGTCCTGGGCAGCGACCAGGAGGCGGAGACCTGCGCCGCCGATGCCCTCCAGCGCTCCTGGGAGGCCATCCCGCCCCAGCGGCCCGGCCATCTGTCTGTTTTTCTGGGGAAGATCACCCGGGATCTGGCCCTGGACCGCTGGGCGGACTACCGTGGAAAAAAGCGGAGCGACGGAGAGGTGCTCCAGGTCCTCTCGGAGCTGGCGGAGTGTACTGCCGGGGAGGAGCCGGAGCAGAGCGCGGAGAAAAAGGCCCTCGCCGAAGCCATCGCCGCCTATCTCCGCACCCAGCCCATGCTGCGGCGAATGGTATTCATCCGCCGGTACTGGTACTGCAACACGGTGCCGGTGATCGCCAGGCAGCTCTCCATGGCGGAGGAGCGGGTGAAGTCCACCCTTCAGCAGATGCGCCGGGAGCTGAAGGCGCATCTGCGGCAGGCTGTGGGGGGCGAGGCGCTGCTGCGGGCCATGAACGACCTTCCTGAGGACCTGATCGCCGAGGGAAACGTCCGGCGGCGGCACCCGCTCATCCGCATCGCTGCGGTGGCGGTGTGCGTGCTGCTGCTGGTCTCCGGGCTGTACCCCTACTTCCGGGGCCATGGGGAGGACCTCCCGGCGGAGGGCGTCACGGTGAACGGGGCCATGTATGAGATCTGGGCTCCCGGCAGTACCGCGGCCCGGCAGACGGGCCTCCCCGACAGAATTGGGGAGGATATGGTGGGCCTCCAGGTGGAGGAGATCGGCCAGGGCACGGTGCACCTGTACCTCCCGGCGGAGAATCAGCGGGCGGTGTACCTCCTGCGGCAGGAGGACGGCAGCCTGCGGTATCTGATCTTCAACGGCTACTATCTGCCCGGCGGCGACGGCAACGCCCATGTGGAGGCAGACCAGATGTTCCTGACCTACGGCGTCACGAAGCCGGAGGACCTGGTCTCCGTCACCTGGGGGGAGGAGGCGGTGACGGACCGTGCGGTTCTGGACGCCGTTTACGAAGCACTGACCGCCTCCGAAGCATTTGGGGAGGAAGAATTTTCACGGGAGCCGGACGACGGCCGGGGAGGGACCGCGGTGTGGATAGAGGCAGCCAACGGCCTGCGCTGGAGCGGGATCTACAGCGAGACCACCGGTGTCCTTTCCTGGTGCGGGAGCTGTTATATGGTGGGGGAAGACCCTCTGGCCCCCTGAGTGCGAGGCCCGCCTTTCCGGCGGGCCTCGTATTTTGTCTTCTGACGGAGGGATTTGTTCTTTCTTATCGGCAAGCGACGGCATACTGCTTGGTGTCTTGCCTCCGGCGGGTGACTTTTTGGACGAGCAAGTTGTTACCGTTCTAACCGCCTATAAGAAAAGCGCCGCAGACGCGGCGCTTTTCTTATAGGATCACACGCTCCCGATCCGGGTGCTCACCGGACCAGCCGGTCTCCTCCATCCCCCGCAGCCGCTCCACGTCGGCGGGCGACAGGGAGAAGGAAAACAGCTCCAGATTCTCCGCCATCCGCCCCGGGTCCGAAGACTTGGGCAGGGGCATCACTCCCAATTCCAAAGCAAACCGCAGGCAGATCCGGGCGGGAGAGACCCCGTACTTCTCCCCCAGCTCCGCCAGCAGCGGATGGCCCGACAGCCGCTGCCGCCCCAAGGGGCTCCATGCCTGAACCAGAATGCCGTGGTCCCGGCACCACTCCACCGTCTCCTCCTGGAGATAGCCGGGGTGGAACTCGATCTGGTCGATGGCGGGGGGCTCGTTGGCCGTCACCAACAGGCTCTCCAGGTGGTGGGGCAGGAAGTTGCTGACCCCGATAGTCCTCGCCAGCCCCTGCTGCCGCATCTCCTCCATGGCCCGCCAAGTCTCCCGGTCCAGCCGCTGCCAGTCCGGATCGTCGGGGGACGCCTTGGGCCAGTGGATCAGCAGCACATCCACTTGGTCGAGACCCAGCCGCCGCAGGCTCCCCTCAAAGGAGGCCCAGGCCTTATCGTATCCCAGCTCCGTCTTCCAAATCTTGGTGGCCACCTGCCACTCCTCCCGGGGATGGCGCCGGAGGGCGCGGCCCACCGCCTCCTCATTCTCATAAAACGCAGCCGTATCAAAATACCGGTATCCCGCGTCGAAGGCGGCGGACACCGCCTCCTCCCCCGCTGCCTTGTAGGTACCATACCCCACTGCCGGCAGCTGCATACCGTTGGAAAGGACCACTGTCCTCCCCTTTTCCATCTTCTCCATGGCCCTCATCCTTTCTTCTCATCATGGATCTCCCGGGGCTTGGTCCGGAAATACAGCGTAACGGTGGTGCCCCGATCCACCGCGCTCTCCAGCGAAAGCTCCGCCCCGTGAGACATAGCGCCGTGCTTGACGATGGACAGCCCCAGACCCGTGCCGCCGATCTCCTTGGAGTGACTCTTGTCCACCCGGTAAAACCGCTCAAAGACCCGGCTCTGATGGGCAGGCGGAATACCGATACCCGTGTCCCGCACCGACAGGCGGACGCCGGCCACTGTATGGAGGACGCTGACCTCCACGCTGCCCTGCTCCTTGTTGTACTTGATGGCGTTGTCGCAGAGATTGAAGATCATCTCGTCCAGGATCTTGGGTACGCCCCGCACCACGGTGGCGCCGCCGGTGAGCCGCAGCCGGATCTCCCGCCGCTCTGCCTCCGGCTCCAGCCGCCGCAGGATCCGGGCAGAGAGGTCGTAGAGATCCACCTCCTCCCACTCGTACCCCTGGCCCTCGTCCAGCTCCGAGAGCTTGATGATGTCGTTGACCAGCACGATCAGCCGCTGGGCCTCGTCGTAGATGGTGGTGGAGAAATCCACCACGTCCGCCGCCGCAACTGTACCGCTCTTCATCAGCTCAGCAAAGCCGGAGATGGAGGTGAGGGGCGTCTTCAGCTCGTGGGACACATTGGCGGTAAACTCCCGCCGCAGCCGCTCCCGCTCGGTCTGCTCCGTTACGTCCAGAATGACGATCACCGCGCCGATGACGCTGTCCCCCTGGGTGGCAGGATTGGCCATCATCTGATAGCTGCGGCTGTCGTCCTGGATGGTGCAGCTGCTGTGCTCCCCGGCCAGGGCCCGCTCCACCATCTGGCGGAAATCCTCAGACCGGTTAAGGTACAGCACACTGTCCCCCGCCCGAGGTGTGGGCAGCCCCAGCATCTGCAGGGCCGCTCCGTTGTAGGTGAGGAGCCGGGTGGCACTGTCCACCACCAAAAAGCCCTCGCTCATGTTCTCGGTGATGAGCCGAAACTCCTCCTTCTGCTGGTTGGCCAGCACCAGCTGCTCGTTGATGGTCCGCCGCTGGCGTACCAGGCGCTGCAGCAACGGCTGAAGCTCCTCATAGATCCCCGGGTCCGCCGGATGGTCCAGATCCAGGTTGTTCAGGGGCTCCACAATGGCCCGGGACAGCCCCATAGCCAGCATGGCGGAAAGCCCCACCGCCGCGATGGCGATGGCCGCTACCGGCCCCAGTACGCTGCCCAAAAGGGCCGGGATGCTGAGATACTCGGCGGACAGCCGCAGCACCACGCCGCTGGGCAGACGAACAGCGTAGTAGTAGGTCCTCACGCCGGTGGTAGCGGAGATCCGCTCGTCGCTGCCTGTGCCGGAGAGCAGCGCCTGACGCACCTCCTCCCGGCCGCTGTGGTCCGCCATGCCCGCCGCCGCCGACTGACTGTCAAAGAGAACCTCACCATCAGCGGCAATAAGGGTCACCCGGCTGCCGCTGCTCACCAGCGCCGGCATGAGATCCCCCGCCTGCCAGTCCGCCAGCTCCTCCGCCAGGATCCGTGCCTCCTCGGTAAGCGACTGGACCGCCTGGTCCCGCAGATGGCGGTACACCACCCCCAGAATGAGGGCCGCCGCCACCACTACCGCCGACAGGGCCACCACGCAGATGGAGCGGAAGATCCGCCTATACATGGCTCCGCTCCCCCAGCTTGTAGCCCACACCCTTCACCGTCTCGATGCAGCTGCCCGCCTCCCCCAGCTTCTGCCGGAGCTTCCGGATATGGACGTCTACCGTCCGGGTTTCCCCGTCGAAGGTATAGCCCCATACCGTCTCCAGCAGGGCGTCCCGGGTCAGCACGTTGCCGCCGCTGCGGAGAAAGAGATGGAGCAGCTCGTACTCCTTGTGGGTCAGCACCACGTCCTCCCCGTCTACCTGGACGATGTGCTTGGCAGGACAGAGATAGATGCCGCCCCAGCGGAACTCCTCCGGATCTTTAGGCTGCTGAGTCCGCCGCAGCACCGCCCGGATGCGGCTCATCAGCTCCATCATACCGAAGGGCTTGGCCACATAGTCGTCGGCTCCCAGGTCAAGGCCGGTGACCTTGTCATACTCGCTGCCCTTGGCCGTCAGCAAAATCACCGGCAGCCGGGCAGTGCGGGCGGAGGCACGCAGCTTTTTCAAAATCGAAAGGCCATCCTCCTGGGGCAGCATGATATCCAGCAGCAGCAGCTGGGGCACCTCTTCCTCCAGCGCGGTCCAGAAGGCGTCCGGCGCAGCAAAGCCTGCCACCTGGAACCCCTCCTTGCTCAGCGCGTACTCCACCAGCTTGCGGATGTTTCCGTCGTCCTCTACCAAATAGATCATAGCGATCCTCCCTGTCCGTCTTTTCTCCCATTATATCGAGGTTTTCCCACCATTGCAACGGGAAACCCAATCCTATCCATTCATCCTACCACCACTGTGTAAAATGTAGGAGGTCCGCCAGGTTAAGCCCATGTAAAGTTTTTCAAAAAGGAGGGGACTGCCGCAAAGGCGGCAGTCCCCTCCGGACACGGTCTTCCATTTACTGCTCTCGGGGAGACGTGATCTCCTGCATCAGATCCCGCACGTCCTGAATGCCCTCCATATCCAGCGTATAGTGCATCCACTTTCCCTCCTTCCAGGCGCGGACGATCCCTGCGTCGGTAAGGATTTTCATATGGTGAGACAATGTGGGCTGGCCGATCTTCAGGACCTCCAACAGCGCATATGCACACTGTTCTCCATTTCGCAGCATGTCCAGGATCTTCAGGCGATTGGGGTCGCAAAATGCCTTGAACACGCGGGCATTTTTCTCATGCACTGTCATGTCTGTCTCTACTCCTCCCAAATTTGTCCAGTTTTATCTTCCTATTATATGCAACTCTTCCTCCGCTGTCAATTGGGATTTTTTGGTAAAGCAGATAAAAAATTTTTTCGCGCCATATTTTCCCTCTTCTGCGGCTTCTCTTACATTGTTCCCTGGATGGAGCAACAATTTTCTGGCATATTTCGGAAATACCCGCCACTTTTCCCTCCCTTGCCGCGCCGCTCTGCCATGGACGGGGCAAGGATCTCCCCCAGGAGAGATTATCAAGTTTTTCCCATGTGTACTCCTGCACTTTGCCGCAAATGAAGACAAATAACTCCAGGTACAATAGATAAAATATCTTCCTCGCACAAATGTGCCGCCGCGAGGGCCGGAAACACAGGGTCTTCTCCTCCAACGCAAGAGCCGTCGATCTTCCCGCAGTCTGTCCAGATTTTATAGCCGAATTGACAGAGCAAAACCGGAAGGGTCCGCCGGAAGAACCCTCCATCCTGAACATTCCCGTGATTCCATACCGAAACAATGCTCCATCCCCCTTCACAAGACCGCCGGGCAGCCTGTCGAAAAAGTCTAAGCAGCCCGCATCGTTCCGGCAAATAGAAAAAGGCCTCCGTTTCCCGGAGGCCTCTCGGCACACAGTCCATTCACATGGCGGCCACGGCGTCAGCCAGCTCCTCCAACTGCCGGAGGGTATCCGCCTTCACCGCAGAACAGATAGTAACGGTCTTCTCGCAGATCTCCACATTCTTCATAGAGCCCAGAAGCTCCTTCATCACCCGCAGGGCGGAAGGCGCCCAGGTGCCGTTCTCCACCAGGGCCACCTTCCGGTTCTGGTAGGTCTTGGCCTTCAGGTGGTGGAGGAAGTCCTCCATGGGCAGGAACAGACCGCCGTCATAGGAGGCGGCGCAGCAGACCATCTTGCTGTAGCGGAAAGCGTCCTCCACGCACTCGGCCACGTCGGCGCGGCACACGTCGGCGACCACAACCTTCACGCCCCGCTGCTCCAGCATCTCCTTCAGGGCCAAAGCGGCCTTGGCGGTGTTGCCGTGAATGGAGGCATAGGCCAGGAACACGCCCTCCTCCTCAGGACGATAGCTGCTCCAGATGTCGTAGAGGTTCAGGTAGTAGCCCAGGTTCTCCTTGAGAATGGGGCCGTGGAGGGGGCAGATGATGGCGATATCCAGTCCGGCGGCCTTCTTCAAAAGGGCCTGAACGGAAGCGCCGTACTTGCCCACGATGTTGAAGTAATACCGCCGGGCCTCGCAGGCCCAGTCCTCCTCGGTGTCCAGAGCGCCGAATTTGCCGAAGCCGTCAGCGGAGAAGAGGACCTTTTCGCTGGACTCGTAGGACACCATAGCCTCAGGCCAGTGGACCATGGGCGCCATGACAAAGGTGAGGGTGTGGCTGCCGAGGCTGAGAGTGCTGCCCTCCTTCACCTCCACCGTACGGCCCTCCAGGTCGAAATCAAAGAACCGGCGGATCATGGTAAAGGTCTTGGCGTTGCCCACGATCTGCATCTGGGGGTACTTCTCCGCCAGCACCTGGATATTGGCGGCGTGGTCAGGCTCCATGTGGTGGACCACCAGATAGTCCGGAGTCCGGCCGTTCAGCTCCCGCTCCAGGTTCGCAAGCCACTCCTCCGTGGCCCGGCGATCTACCGTGTCCATCACCGCCACCTTCTCGTCCAGAATCACATAGGAGTTGTAGGACACGCCATTAGGGACCTTATACTGGCTCTCAAACAGATCGATAGTCATGTCGTCCGCCCCAATGTAGCGGATGGCATCCGTCACAAATACATCTTTCATGGTTTGGCTCTCCTCTCTCTTTTTATTCGTTCTTCGGCCAGAAGTATACACATTTTTTCCGCTCTTGTCCATAGGCGGCGCGACGAATTTTCCGCACTTTTCCTGTAAAAACTTGTATATCTCCCTTTTTTCGCGGCTAAAACAGCGTCATTTGACTGGTCTCCGCCATACCGGCGAAGGCCCCCAGGTTCTTCAGCTGCTCGATGTGGGTCTTACTGAGCTTGTTGCAGCACAGGGCAAACTCCTCTATAGACACAAACTCCTTGCCCTTCCGCTTTTCCACCGTGTCCAGGGCCGCCGCCTCGCCCAGTCCCCGCACGGAGACGAAGGGGGGGATCAGCCCGTCCTCCACCACCACGAACTTGGTGGCGTCGGAACGGTAGATGTCGATGGTCTCAAAGTGGAAGCCACGGAGGTAGAACTCGTAGCAGACCTCCAACGTCTTGGCCAGATCCTCCTCCACGGCGGCGGCGTCTTTGTTGTTCTCAATCTCCCGGATCTTCCGCTTCACTGCCTCCAGGCCAGCGCAGCAGTATTCCGCGTCGAATGCCTTCGCCCGGACGGTGAAGAAGGTGGCGTAGAAGGCCAGAGGCTTATGGACCTTGAACCAGGCAATACGGAAAGCCATCATCACATAGGCCACGGCGTGGGCCTTGGGGAAGAGGTAGCCGATCTTGGCCAGGGATTCGATGTACCAGTTGGGCACCTTGTGCTCCCGCATGGCCTCCTCCCAGCCCTCCTCGAAGCCCCCCTTCTTCACCTTGCCCTTTCGCACCGCCTCCATGATCTTGAAGCTCATCTTGGGGTCGAGACCCATGGAGATAAGGTAGAGCATGATGTCGTCACGGCAGCCCACCGTCTCGTTGACGCCGGCGGTACCGTCCAGAATCAGCTCCCGGGCGTTGCCCATCCACACATCGGTGCCGTGGGAGAAGCCGGAGAGGCGGACTAAGGTGTTGAAGTCCTTGGGCTGGGTGTCCACCAGCATCTGGCGGGTGAACTTGGTGTTGAACTCCGGAATGGCTACGGCCCCGGTTGGGCCCAGCAGCTCGTCGTTTTCAAAGCCCAGGGCCTTGGAGGAGGTGAAGAGACTCATGGTATCCTTATCATCCAGGGGGATCTCCCGGGCGTTGACCCCGGTGAGGTCCTCCATCATGCGGACCATGGACGGGTCATCGTGGCCCAGCATGTCCAGCTTCAGGAGGTTGTCCTCCATGCAGTGATATTCGAAATGGGTGGTGATGATGTCGCTGTCGGCGGCGTCGGCGGGGTGCTGGACGGGACAGAAGTCCTCCACGTCCAGATCGTCGGGCACCACCACCAGGCCGCCGGGGTGCTGGCCGGTGGTGCGCTTGACGCCCACGCAGCCCAGCGCCAGCCGGTTCTCCTCGGCGTGGCCGGGGTTCAGCCCACGGGCCTCCAGATACTTCTTCACATAGCCGTAGGCGGTCTTCTCCGCCACGGTGCCGATGGTGCCCGCCCGGAACACCTGGGTCTCGCCGAACATCTCGATGGCGTGGCGGTGAGCCCGGGCCTGATACTCGCCGGAGAAGTTCAGGTCGATATCCGGCACCTTGCCGCCGCCGAAGCCCAGGAAGGTCTCGAAAGGGATGTCGAAGCCGTCCTTCACATACTTGGTGCCGCAGACGGGGCAGATCTTGTCCGGCATGTCGGCGCCGCAGCCATAGGAGCCGTCTAAGATGAATTCACTGTTCTTGCAGTTGGGGCAGCGGTAGTGGGGCGGCAGGGCGTTGACCTCGGTGATGCCGGACATATAGGCCACCAGGGACGAGCCCACACTGCCTCGGGAGCCTACCAGATAGCCGTTTTCCAACGACCTCTGCACCAGCTTCTGGGCAGACATGTACACCACGTCGTACTTGCCCAGAATACCGCCCAGCTCCACGTCCAGCCGGTCCACGATCAGCTGGGGCGGGTCCTCGCCGTAGAGCTCATGGACCTTGTCCCACACCAGCCGGTTCAGTTCCTCCTCGGAGTTCTCAAGCCTTGGCGGGAACAGCTTGCCCTTGGGCAGCAACTCGAACCGCTCCACCTGGTCGGCAATGGCCCGGGTGTTGGTGACCACCACCTCAAAGGCCTTCTCCTCCCCCAGGTAGGCGAACTCCTGGAGCATCTCGTCAGTGGTCTTGAAGTAGATGGGCAGAGGCGCGTCGCAGTCGGGGAACTTCTTGGTGTCCAGCAGGATGTGGCGGAAGATCTCATCCTCCGGGTCTAAGAAGTGGACGTCGCCGGTGGCACACACCGGCTTGCCCATCTCCTCTCCCAGGCGGACAATGGTACGGTTGAAGTCCCGCAGCTCCTCCTCGCTCTGGACCTTGCCGTCCCGGAGCATGAAGAGGTTGTTGCAGATGGGCTGGATCTCCAGGAAGTCGTAGAAGGAGGCGATGCGCTTGAGCTCCGACCAGTCCTTGTTGTCCACCACCGCCTGAAACAGCTCTCCCGCCTCGCAGGCGCTGCCCACGATGATCCCCTCCCGGTGGGCGATCAGCTCCGTCTTGGGGATGATGGGCACCCGCTTGAAGTACTTCAGGTTGGAGGCGGAGATCATCTGGTAGAGATTCTTGAGGCCCACCTTATTCTTGGCGATGAGGATGATATGCCGGGGACGGCGGTTGGCCGTACCCTTGGGCCGGAGGGACAGCATGGCCTCATTGACCTGCTGCAGGGAGGTGACTCCCATGGCCTCCAGCTTTTTGAAGAAGTGGGGCAGGAAAAGACCGCAGGTGGCGGCGTCGTCGCTGGCCCGGTGGTGCTGGAAGGCGGGCAGCTGCAGGTGCTCCGCCACGATGTCCAGCTTATATTTGTTCAGCTCGGGAAGAAGGTTCTGAGCCAAAATCAGGGTGTCCACATAAGTGGGCGAGAAAGGCAGCTTCACCTTCCGGCAGCCCTCCCGGATAAAGCCGATGTCGAACTCCGCGTTGTGGGCCACCAGGGGGCGGTCCCCCACGAAGTCGAGGAAGGCCGTCAGCGCCTCCTTCAAGGAGGGGGCGTCCTTCAGCATGGCGTCGGTGATGCCGGTGAGGGCCACGATCTCCGGCGTCAGGCGGCGGTGGGGATTGACGAAGGTCTGGAACCGGTCCTTCACCTCGCCGTTCTCAATGACCACCGCGCCGATCTCCGTGATGGCCTCGTGCTTCACCTGGAGGCCGGTGGTCTCGATATCAAAAGCGACATATTGGTCAGTGAAGGCAAAATCCTTGTCACCATGGATGGCTACACGGTCATCCAGGTTATTGACGTAGTACCCCTCCATACCGTAGAGGATTTTGATCTCCTTGGCGGAGTGCCAGGCGTCGGGGAAGCCCTGGACCACACCGTGGTCTGTGATGGCGATGGCAGGATGGCCCCAGGCCTCCGCCCGCTTCACCACATTGGCGTCGGGACCGTTCTTGGCTCCGATGGGCGTGGTGGCGTCCATATTGGAGAAGGAGGTGTGGAGATGGAGCTCCACCCGCTTCACCTCGGCGGTGTCCTTCCGCATCTCATGGGTGCAGGTCTCGATGTTTTTGGGGTCCAGCAGCACGTCGCTGCCGTCCCGGTTGAGCTTCATGTAGCCCTGGACCCGCAGCCACATGCCCGGCTTGATCTCCTTTTTCAGGGCCTCCCGCTCCGCCTTCTGGAGGTACTTGGTCACCCGGACGGAACACTGGAAGTCGGTCATATCGAAGGTAAGGCAGAACACGCCGGGACGGCGGGTCTCGTAGAGATCGGAGAAGAACACCTTCCCTTCCACAATTACCTGGCCCATCTTGGGGTTGAGGCCCACCATGGAGATGGCCTTGCCCCGGACGGGGCCGCCCATGATGACCTCCCCCTTTTCCCCGGCCACGCTCTTGGGCGCCTGGACCGTCTCCAGCACCGGGGCCTCCACCGTCAGGTCCACCTGGACGCTGGCGAGGCCGTAGGTCTCCGCGATGGCCCGCTTCAGCTCCGCCATGGCGCTCTCCCCCAGCTCACAGGTGGTGGTGAGGGCCAGGCGCATGGAGCGAGCCTCCCGGTTTACCTCCGCGGCGGTGAACCAGGCGTCACTGACGGCGAGGCTCAGCCCCCGGCTGAGCCTCAACGACTTGAATAATTCAAAAAATGGGATCTTCTGCGCCATATATGTATCACGTTCCTAAGGAAAATCTTGCAAATCTTACAGCCTGTCGATCTCCGCCATCAGGGCGTCCACCAGCTCTTCCTGGGGCACCTTCCGGAGGATCTCCCCCTTGCGGAAGAGAAGTCCCTCCCCCTTGCCGCCGGCAATGCCCACATCGGCCTGGGAGGCCTCACCGGGGCCGTTGACGGCGCAGCCCATCACCGCCACGGTGATGCGCTTGGTGCAGCCGGAAAGCCGCCGCTCCACCTCCTCCGCCATGGGGATGAGGTCGATGTTGGTGCGGCCGCAGGTGGGGCAGGCGATGAGGTTGGGACCGTCCTGACGGAGGCCCGCCGCCCGGAGGATCTTCTTGGCGGCGTATACCTCCTCCACCGGGTCGGCGGTGAGGGTCACCCGGAGGGTGTCCCCGATGCCCAGACACAGAAGGCCCCCGATGCCCATAGCGGACTTGATGATCCCCATGGAGGGGGTGCCCGCCTCGGTGACCCCCAGGTGGAGGGGGTAGGGGCACCGCTCGCTGAGGAGCCGGTAGGCCGCCATGGTCACCGGCACGGAGGAGCACTTCACCGAGATGCAGATATCGGTGAAGTCGAACTTCTCCAGCAAGGCCGCGTGGCCGAGGGCGCTCTCCACCAGAGCCTCCGGGGTGGGACCGCCATACTTCTTCACCAGGTCCTTCTCCAAAGAGCCGCCGTTGACGCCGATGCGGATGGGGATGTGCCGCTCCCGGCAGGCCTCCACCACCGCCTTCACCCGGTCCTCCCCGCCGATGTTGCCGGGGTTGATGCGGATCTTGTCCGCCCCCTGGGCGGCGCACTCCAGCGCCAATTTGTAGTCGAAGTGGATGTCCGTCACCAGGGGGATGTGGATGCGGCTTTTGATGGCCCCCACGGCCTTGGCCGCTGCCATATCCGGCACTGCCACCCGGATGATCTCGCACCCGGCCTCCTCCAGGCGGAGGATCTGGTCCACCGTGGCCTCCACGTCGTGGGTCTTGGTGGAGCACATGGACTGGATGGACACCGGCGCACCGCCGCCCACAGGGACGTTCCCCACCAGGATCTGCTTGGTCATGCTATCCTCCCTCTCTATTGAAACAGCTTCCAGACGTCCTGGAAGGTGACCACCACCATCAGCCCCATGAGCAGTACGAAGCCGGCAGCGTGTACATAATTCTCATACTTGGGCGGGATCTGCCGCTTGAAAAGCAGCATGGCCACCCCGTTCACGATCAAAAACAGGATCTTGCAGCCGTCCAGGGCGGGAATAGGCAGCAGGTTCATCACCGCCAAGTTCACCGCGATGAGGGCGGCGAAATAGCCGATGTTCCAAACCGCGTCCCACACCGTGGGAGACAGCTCCGGATCGCTGCCCACCTGGGAGAGGGCGTCCACGATGCCCACCGGGCCGCTGAGCTGATCCACACCCACCGCACCGGTAATGAGATCGCCCAGGCTGATCCACACCAGACGCACAAAGTCGATGGCCTGGTACCAGCTGTACTTCAGCTTGGCCAGGAAAGTGGCCTCCTCCACACCGCCCACGGAGATGCCGATGGCCTTGACGGTGGTGCCGTCCTCCTGGGTGTACTCCGTCAGGGGGATGTAGCCCACGTCGATCCGCTCCCCGTTTCGCAGCACCTCGATGTCGTAGCCCAGGCCGTCCCCCCGGCCCAGGAAGAGGTCCACGTCGGAGCGGGTGTAGATCCGGTGGCCGTCGATCCGGTAGATCACGTCCCCTACCTGGAGTCCCGCCTCCCCTCCGTAGGGGAAGTCTTCCCGCACCGAGGCGATCTCCGCCGTATAAAAGCCCCCGGCGTTGGCGAAGAGGATCAAAATCAGCACCAGCCCCGCCACAAAGTTCATAAAAGCTCCGGCGGCAAAAATGACCACCTTTTTGAAGAGATTCTGATTGCTGAGGCTGTGGGGATCGTCAGATTCTTCCTCCTCTCCCTCCAGGGCACAATAGCCCCCGATGGGCAGCAGGCGCAGGGTATAGAGACAGCCGTTCTTCTCCTTGTGGTAGAGCTTGGGTCCCATACCGATGGCAAACTCATGGACCGTGACGCCGCAGAGCCGGGCGGCGATGTAGTGCCCCCATTCGTGGACGGCGATGAGGACGCCGAAGATGACAAGGGCCGCTAAGATATAGACCATACCGTTGAACTCTCCTTATTTGGATTCCTCCAAAACAACACGTCTGGAAGCCTGATCTGCTTCCAGTATATCCGCAAGGTCGGGATTCCATTTCACTTCCAGCCGGTCCAGCGCGGATTTTACCAGCCGGGGGATCTGGTTGAAGCCGATCCGCCCTTCCAGAAAGAGGCCCACCGCCGCCTCATTGGCGCCATTCAAAATAGCGCAGGAGGTACCTCCGGTACGGGCGCAGTCCATGGCCAGCTGCAAGCTGGGGAAGGCCTCCGTATCCGGGGGCGCGAAGGTCAGGGGGGGACAGGTAAGAAGGTCCAGGGGCTCCGCCGGGGACTGGGCCCGATGGGGCCAGGTAAGGGCGTAGCGGATGGGCAGCTTCATGTCCGGGGTGCCCAGCTGAGCCAGCACCGCCCCGTCCCGGTACTCCACCAGGGAGTGGACAATGCTCTGGCGGTGAATCACTACCTGGATCTGATCCGGCGTCATGCGGTAAAGGCGCATGGCTTCAATAAATTCCAGGCCCTTGTTCATCAGCGTGGCACAGTCCACGGTAATCTTGGCCCCCATGGACCAGTTGGGATGCTGTAAGGCTTTTTCCCTTGTCACCCCTTCCAATTCCTCAAATTTTTTCCCATAGAAGGGGCCGCCGGAGCAGGTAAGGATCAGCTTTCGCACCTCAGCCTTATCCCGGCAGCCCTGGAGGCACTGGAAGATGGCGGAGTGCTCGCTGTCCACCGGCACGATCTCCGCGCCGCAGCGGTCTGCCGCCGCCGTCACCAGCTCCCCGGCGCAGACCAGGGTCTCCTTGTTGGCCAGGGCGATGCGA
>CALXDB010000003.1 GCA_944386955.1 uncultured Oscillospiraceae bacterium | reverse complement strand
CCCGACGGCGAGATTGCCTATCTCCAGGACATCGATTTTGTGGGGAGGGGCAGCGGCACCGGTCTCTCCGGCTCCGCCCCTTTCCGGGCCACCAACTGCACCTTCACCGGCTGGGATACCGGGGTGTACGCCTACGGCACCAGCTGGGCCAACGTCATCGGCTGTACCTTCCAAAGCAACGGCATCGGCTTCCACTTTGACAGCACGGGAGAATACGCCAACCACTCCATGTACAACGACAACCGCTTTTTCGGCAACGATGTGGCGGTGCGGCTGGACAACGTACCCACCGACGTGACCCTCGACTTCCAGGGCTCCATCTTCCGGGCCAACGCCCAGAGCATCCTCAACCTCTGCGACCAACCCCTGGATCTGTCCCAGGCCACCTTTGAGTAAAGGAGAATCCCCCTATGGAACACAAATGCCCCCACTGCGGCGCGGATCTGCCGGAAAATGCCGCCTTCTGTCCCCACTGCGCCAAGGATATCCACCCCAGAAAAAAGGCGAAAAGCGCCACTCCTCTGCTGAAAAAGCTGCTGGTGGGCCTGCTGATCCTGGTGGTAGCTGCCGCCATCGGCGGAGCAATCCGGTACTTCAACCGCCCCTATGAGCCCCAGGAATTTGACGCCCTGGGCGAGGTGTACTACGAGAGTGGGGACAAGACCTACCAGCTGCTGGTGGCCTGGCCCGACGACCGCTGCGCCCCCGCCCCCGACATCTACCAGCAGGGCTCCCCCGATGAGCAGTACCGCTGGCCCTCCCGTTGGTATGTCAACGATGCCGCCACCGGCGCCGACGCCTGGGCGGAGTTTGAGCCTCTGGTGGAGCAGGTCACCGTGGAGGTGGTCCCGGATGAGAACGCCGCCGATCCCCTCACCGCCGGGGAGCCCAGCCACCAGGAGGACTACTCCCCCGACGCCGCCATGGTGTGTTCCCTGGACTTCACCGGCAATTCCGGTGAGTCCCAGATTGTCTGGACCGTCCAGATGAAGAACGGTGACGTGATCCGTGTCCGCCAGAACATCCATGTTACCGCCATCATCACCCACGAGTACCACTGGGAGGACACCCCCATGGACACCGTGGAGGACCTCCAGGCCCTGCTGGATCAGACCGCCCAGGAGATCGCCCCCTCCGATCTGGTGTACATCTACCTGCCCCCGGTGACCTACGAGGGGGATCTGCAGCTGAGCCGCTCCTATGAGTTCTACGGCTGCACCGACCAGGGGGCAGACCGCACCACCCTCAAGGGTTCCATAACCATGGACGGCAGCGCCAACTTCTACTGGATCAACTACTTCTACGACATGGATTTTGTGGGGGACGGCACCAACACCGGCATCATCGCCCCCACCAAGGCCTGGGCCATCGGCTGCTCCTTCTCCGGCTATAAGACTGGCTTCCAGTCCCAAGGAAGCGCCTGGATCAACGCCACCGAGTGTACCTTCACCGGCAATGAGGTGGGTCTCCACTTCAACGCCACCGGTCAGTCCGCCTCCGACAGCCGCTACCACAACAACATCTTCACCAACAACGGCACCGCCGTGCTGATGGAGAACGTACCCACTGACATCTCCTTAGACTTTACCGGTACGGAATTCTCCGGCAACGGCACCGACGTGGACAACCGGTGCGAACACCCCATCGATCTGTCCAACGCCATCTTCCACTGATTCCGCTCCAAGCCCAAAGAGAGCCGCCTTCCGCTGTACGCAGAAGGCGGCTCCTCTTTTTGTAAACCGCACGAAGGCAGGTTATCCCACATACCGGCCAATCCGCCGCTGGAGCAGGATGGCCAAGGCCATTTTGATCAGATCCGGCACCACAAAGGGGATCACGCACCAGCCCAGCACTGTAACCAGTCCCACCGGACCGGTGGTCCTGGCGTAGACCACCATAAACCAGGCGGTGCCTGCGGCGTAGCAGGCCAGCAGTCCAAGCAGCATGGCCGCCGTCAGCTTCCACCAGGTATCCCGCCCCCACAGGGCCTCCATGCCCCACATCACCAGAGCCTGGAGAAGAAATCCCAGGATATAGCCGCCGGTGCTGCCCAGCAAGGCCCCCGCTCCGCCGTTGAAGCCGGCAAACACCGGAAGCCCCAGCCCGCCCAGCAGGATATACACGAATACCGCCAGCGCTCCTCTCTTCCCTCCCAACAGGGCACAGGAAAGGAAAACGCCAAGCGTCTGCAGCGTAACGGGCACCGTTGTAGGAATGGAGATCCAGGCGCAGATCGCCATCAAAGCCGTCATCATGGCCACCAGCGCCATGTCCCGCACGCCGAATTTTGCCGTTGCAGTCATAGGAATACCGCCCTTCTTGTTTGATTCCAAGGAGGACTCTACCATATTTCCCTTCGGTTGTCAACCTTTTTATTATTTTTGGTTTACATCTCTGGCGTCACATAAGCGGAGCCACCAATTTGAGGAGGCAGCCCTCCAGACGGGTGAGCAGGGGAATCTGTCGAAGGGCAGCCAGATTGATGCGCTGGCAGCGTTTGAGGGTATTCTGTACATCCCGCTCAATATCGGCCACCGCCGGTACGTTCCAGAGGTATGCGGCACACTCAAAATGCAGGGAGAGGCTGCGGTAATCCAGATTAATGGTGCCCACCACGGCCTTGACGTCGTCGCTGACAAAAACCTTGGCATGGACAAAGCCGGGGGTATACTCCCAGACCTGGACCCCCGCCTCAATGAGCTCCCGGTAGTGGGTCTTGGCCAGGGCGAAGGCGTACTGCTTATCGGGGATGTGGGGCAGGATCAGCACCACCTCCACACCCCTCTTGGCGGCAAAGGTGAGGGCGGTGGTCATGTCGTGGTCCAGAATGAGGTAGGGCGTCATGATATGGACATACCGCCTGGCCTGGTTGAGGATATCCATATACACCAGCTTCCCCACCTGCTCATCGTCCAGGGGACTGTCGGCGTAGGGCAGTACATAGCCCTGCCCCTCCTCCCGAGGGACGGCCACGTCCAGATATCGCCGGAAATCCTCCTGCCGCTGGTCCACATTCCACATCTCCAGGAACATGTGGGTGAAACTGCGGACCGCCTGCCCGCGGATCAGCAGTGCGGTGTCCTTCCAGTGGCCGAAGCGGGGACGGATATTGATGTACTCATCGGCCAGATTCACCCCGCCGGTGAAGGCGGTGCGGCCGTCGATGACCACGATCTTCCGGTGGTCCCGGTTGTTGTAGGAGGTAGAGACAATGGGACGGATGGGGGAGAACATCTTGCACTGGATGCCCAGGCTGCGCATCTCCTTGGGGTAGCGATAGGGCAGATTGAACAGGGCGCAGGTACCGTCATAGAGGAGCCGGACCTCCACCCCCTGCCGGGCCTTCCGCTGCAGCACCTCCAGTACCTTGCCCCACATGAGGCCCTCGTCGATGATGAAGAACTCCAGGAAAATGAAGCTGCGGGCCTTCTCCAGCTCCTCCAGCAGCCGGGGAAACATAGCGTCCCCCAGGGGGAAATACTCCGCCGCACAGCCCTCAAAGGGGGGATAGCCCATGGCGGCGGTGTACCGGGCCAGGGGCGCAAGATCCGGCTCCTCCGTCTCCAGCCGGGCCATGAGGGCGGACTGGGCGGGCACCAGGGCGGCGTTTTCCCGATGGATGGTCTCCAGCCGCCTGTGGATCATCCGGTGTCCCAGGTCCGTGCGGACAAAGAGATAGAGGGCCACTCCCACCACCGGCACCGCCAGCACCAGGATGGTCCAGCTGAGCTTTACGGCAGGATCCCCCCGTTGGTTGACCAAATGGAGCACAACGGTGGCAGAGAGGAGCGCAAAGCCGCCGTAGAAATAGGCCAGGTATTCCTCCAGGTATTGGAAGCCCCCGATAAGGAGGACCACCTGCACCAGCAGCAGCAGCGTCACCATGGTGGTGCGGCCGAAGATAAGATGGAGGACGCTGCGGCGGCTGCGCTCCTTCCAGCGCAGAAGGAACTCATCGTCCCGAAGGTGTTTGAAAAACTGACTTGCCATGGCAATACTCCTGTGGAAGAGGGCGGCTTTTCCCAGCCGCCCCTTTGTTTTTCCCCATTATATCATAAAATCAGGAATTTGCCACCTGTCTGAAAAAGCCGTCTCCAGCGGCCAAGAGGCCGGAGGACGCCTATGGTCCTCCGGCCTCTTTCAAATTCCCTCCGCCTCCAGGGCAGCCAGGATATCCTCCTCATCCTGTCCGCCGGTCAGGCGGCGGCGCTCCTTTCCCTCCGCCAGCACCACCAGGGTAGGCACGCTCATGATCCGGAACTGCCGTACCAACCCGGGCGCCTGGTCCACGTCGCACTGGCAGACCTTGATCCGCCCGGCCTGGGACTCCGCCAGGGCGTGGACCACCGGCGACAGCATCTTGCAGGGTCCGCACCAGGTGGCGTAAAAATCCAGAAGCACCGGCAGATCGCTGTTGTGCACCTCTCGTATGTAGTTGGCGTCGCCAACTTCGATCACAGACATGTCTGTCCTCCTCTCGCATCCTGTGCCGCGCGCCACAGGGCCGGGCGCGGCTTCGGCCTTTTGTATTGTACCAGACCGGAGGCCCTTTGCCAAGCCCCCGGTCCGCGCCGTCTCATCCCAGCGCCAGGGCCCACACCAGCCACAAAAGGCCGATAAGCCCCGCCCCCAGGGCGGCCCAGCACAGGGCGGGCAGGCTCCGCCAGTCCCGTCTGCCCGTCCCGGAGGCGTAGCTGCGGGCCACCCGGCAGGCCTCCCGGACCAACTGCTCCGGTGTGACCCCCTCCTTCTGTGCCACATCGTTGCGGACGATAAAAATAGCCTGCTC
Organism: uncultured Oscillospiraceae bacterium; assembly: GCA_944386955.1. Classification (GTDB taxonomy): domain Bacteria; phylum Bacillota; class Clostridia; order Oscillospirales; family Oscillospiraceae; genus CAJFPI01. The sequence goes on along the minus strand of CALXDB010000003.1, from coordinate 34,687 downwards.
AAACAACTGGGGATCCGGGGACTCCACCACCACCACCCGCCGGGAAATACCTTTAACCAAGGGCTTCACACTCCTTTTCCGTATGTTCTAAGGGAAGTATGTCCCGGTAAAAGAAAAATATACCAGCGGCTACACCTCCCGGGGAGCCTGAGGAAGATAGAGGCAAAGGGCGCTGCTGTCGTCCCGGAGGCCCAGGCGTCCGCGGCTTTCCGCCATCACCAGGTTCACCAGCCGCTGGGGGTCGCTGCCCTCCCAGCCCGCCAGCAGATTCTGGAGCCACTCGTCCTCCGCCGGGTCCACCACCCCGTCGCTGACCATCAGGAGGAAGCTCTCCGCCTCCACGGGGAAGCGGAGAGGAGCGGGCACCGCCTGAACCTCCTGAAGCCCCGCAGGCAGGGCGGCTCCGGTGAGACGGCGGACAGTGCCGTGGCGCTTGACGTAGGTGGGAGCCGCCCCGTATTTCCACAGGGCCGCCTGCCGCTGCCGCCGGTCCAGCACCAGAAGATCAATCGTGGAGAAGGTCCCGGTATCGTCACTTTTCAGGGACAGGGCGGCGTTGATGGTCTTGAGGGCGGGCTCCGGCTCCACTCCCGCCCGGAGAAACTGCTCCAGGAGCCGGGCGGTGTTGGCCGACTCCCGGTGGGCCTCCTCCCCGCTGCCCATACCGTCACTGATGAGAAGGCACAGCTCCCCGCCGTCGGTCTCAAAGTGGGAGATGGTGTCGCCGCACACCGTCTCCCCGTCCTTGGGCCGCCAGGCGCCTCCCACCCGGCAGGGACAGCCCCCGGCAAAAGCGGGCACTGCCTGCTGGATCTGCTGGGCAGCCTGTCCCAAAAGCTCCGACAGCTGGACATACTGTCCCCGGGATCGCTGCCGCTCCGACTCCAGGCGGCGGCTGTACTGCCGCCGCAGCAGCAGGGCGGTGAGCTCCTGGTTCACCGCCCCCAGAAAGCGGGGAAAGTGGAGGCACCGGTCCCGGAAATGGCCGGGGTAGTCCTCCGCCAGGGAGCGGCCCCGGCGGAGCATGGCGGGGGTGGCGTCGTTGAGGGCGTTGAAGGTGTCCATATAATCCCTCTCCCAGCACTGGAGGCACTGCCGGCAGTCCCGGCACACCTGCTCCGCCGCCCGATCGAAAATGACGGCGGGGTTCTCATCGTTGCGGGGCGCAGGCGGCTTGGAAAAGCTGTTGTAGAGGTCCCGGAAGGCCGCCGCCGACAGCTCCAGCCGCCGCTTGAGGGCCTGAATGGCGGTGTCGGCCCCCTGCTGCCGGCGGCGGGCCATGAGGCAGAGATAGTGGGTGGCCAGCGCCACCAAAAGAAGATAGGTGGCGTAACCCAGCAGCCGCGGAGCGGTGATCCCCGCCTGCAGGAGGTAGGCCAGCTCCACCGCGGCGGTGACAGCGGCGGCCGCAGCGGGGCGGAAGGCCTCCGCCCGAATGTATCGGGTATCCCGAAAGGCGGAAAAAACGGCGTAGAGCAGCACCAGGATGCCGCAGTGGCGCAGGCCCGCCGTGAAATCCATTGCCGGCAGCGCCATCGCCACGGAGCCGCACAGGGCCGCCAGCATGGCCCCCCGGTCCGGACAGGCGCACACCAGCGCCACCGCCAGCGGCGCGCGCTCCTCCAGAAGGCACAGTGTGGTCAAAGCCCCTGCCGCCGCGTAGACGCCCAGCCGCCGCAGAGGCGTGAGGTTCCGGAGGGTAGGAATGTGGAGCTTCATTGGGATGGTCCCCCTTGTATCATTGGTATGGAGGTATTCTACAAGGGGAAATATGAGGTTTCTGTCGGGAAAAGCGGCGCCTCTCGGAAAGGGGTTGGGACAGAGAAAAAATAGGAGGCTCCCTCCGGATCCTCCTATTTTTTCTTCTCTCTGGGCGCCGCGGCGGCGCAGCACACCACATCAGCGGCCCCGGCCCGGCGCAGCACATCGGCGCAGGCGGCCATGGTGCTGCCGGTAGTGACCACGTCGTCCACCAGCAGCCACCGCTTCCCTGGGATCTCCGCCCCCTCCAGCGCCCGGTAGGCCCCCAGCACGTTGGCCCGCCGCTCCTCCGGGGCGGAGAGGGAGGACTGGGCCCGGGTATGGCGGATCTTCACCAGGGTGGGGATCTCCTCTGTGTCCCAGCGGGCGGCTAGGGCATGTGCCAGCAGACGGGCCTGGTCGTAGCCTCGCTTCCGCAGCCGTCTGGAGCTGACGGGCACATAGGTCACCGCGTCGAACCGGCCGGAGAAGCGCTCCGCCGCTGTCCGGGCCATGCAGTCCGCCAGAATGGGCACCGGGGTCCGGCTGCCCTGGAACTTCAGGCGCAAAATGGCCTCCCGCACGCTCTCCTCATAGTAAAGAGGGACGGCGCACTTGCCGTAGGGCCCCTGAAGGAGATTTTTTCCCTCCTCCCGCTCCGGCAGTCCCTTTCCGCACCGGGGACAGAGGGTGACGGCGCTGCTGTCTACCAGAGTGCCGCACAGGGCACACCGGGGCGGGAACAGCAGATCCAACACAGAATTCCAAATGTTCTTCCAAGTCATGGATTGCCCCCCTTCTCTGTGCAGGCCGCTGTCACGGATTATGGGTAGGCAGCTGTTCAGGGTGTTCCAGCCGCCGGAAGAGCCGCCGCAGCACCACCACCGACGCCGCGGCCAGGATCACCTCCGCGGCAAACTGGGCGTAGGCCAGGCCATAGAGCGGGAAGAGCGCATTGAACAGCGCCAGGGCGGGGATCTCCAGGGCGATCTTCCGCAGCAGGGCAAAGGCCAGAGCCTCCCGCCCCATGCCCACCGCCTGGAACACACCCACCGCCAGGAAATCCATGCACAAAAAGGGCAGGCCCAGACTGAAACCCCGGAGAAAATGGGAACCGTAATCCAAAATAGCAGCGTTTTCCATGAACAGCGCGATAAAAAAGCGAGGAAAGAGGAAGTAGAGGGCGGCCACCACAACCAGAAGGGACAGGGCAATACGCCGGGCGAAGGACACCGTCCCCTTCATCCGTGGAATACAACCGCTGGCATAGTTGTAGCTCACCAGGGGCATGATGCCCTGGGACAGGCCCTGAGAGACGTACATGGGCACCATATAGATCTTGTAGCTGATGCCCATAGCCGCCACAGCGTCGGCGCCGTAGGCGGAGGTCAGGTTGTTGAGGAGAGTCATGCCCGTCACATTCAGCAGATTCTGGATGGAGGCCGGAATTCCCACGCCGCAGACCCCCATGACGATCCGGCGGCGAAGGGAGATCCGGCGGGGGTCGATGCAGACGAAGGTACGCCCGCGCTTTATCCAAAGCAGGATAAAAAAGTACAGGCAGGCGGCACAGTTGGACAGCCAGGTGGCAAGCCCCGCCCCGGCAGCCCCCATGTGGAACCCCCAGGGCAAAATGAAGAGGGGGTCCAGCAGAATGTTCAGAAGGCAGCCGCTCATGGTGCCGATGCTGGCGTGGAGCGCGCCGCCCTCTGCACGCACCAGATAGGCCAGCACCACGTTGACAATGGCGGGCACCGCCCCCAGGGTCACCGTCCAGCCCATATAGGCGGCGGTGGCCGCCTCCGTCTCCGGCCCTGCTCCCAGAAGTGCCAGCAGCGGCCCCTTCCCCACTGTGCAGCCCAGGGACAGCAGCGCCCCGAAGACCAGGGCGCAGGTAAAGCCGAAGGCAGAGCTGCTCTGCACCGTGTCGTAGTCCTTGGTGCCGAGGGCCCGGCTCATCATGCTGGAGCTTCCGATACCGAAGAGATTGTTTACCGCGTTGAAAGCCAGCAATACCGGCGCCGCCAGGGTAACGGCGGCGTTTTGCACCGGGTCGTTGAGCATCCCCACAAAGTAGGTGTCCGCCAGGTTATACAGCACCATCACCAGGGAGCTGAGAATAGTGGGCACCGCCAGCTTCACCACCGCCCTGGGAACGGGAGCCTCCTCAAAGAGATACAGCTTATCCGCCCTCTGCTCCATCCTGCGCCCTCCTTTTCCGCCGCCTTGGAGGCGGCAAAGGGGCGGCGGCATGGCCGGACCTTGTCCGCCAGAGCCCTCGCCCTGCACCGTGGATTGCTTTCATTGTATCAGACAGGCGGGAAAACACAAGGCTGCCGGCGGGAAATCCGGAGCGGTTTCCTGAAATTTTGGGCACATTTTCCAATCTGTCTGAACGGGTACCGCAAAAATGGCAAAAGCTCCGGCGCATCCTTGACGGATGCTTTGAAAAGGCGTATACTGCGAGAGTATACGGTATATGCCGGAAACAACCGGTGAGAGGAGGATGCAGATGCCGCGGCCCAAGAAGTGCAGAAAGGTCTGCTGTCTTCCCAAGCGCAGCCTCTTTCTTCCGGAGGGCGGCGGGGAGACGGCAGCGGTGGTGATGACGGTGGACGAATACGAGACCATTCGCCTTATCGACCACCGGGACTTCTCCCAGGAGGAGTGCAGCGTCTACATGAAGATCGCCCGCACCACCGCCCAGCAGATCTACAACAGCGCCCGCAAAAAGCTGGCTTTGGCTCTGGTGGAAGGACGCCCCCTGCGGATCGAGGGGGGGCACTATCAGCTGTGCGACGGCAGTGAGCCCCGCTGCGGCTGCGGCGGCTGCCGCCGCCACCGGATGGAGCGGGCAGAAGAAGAGGAGGAATCGAAATGATCGTTGCCATTCCCCTGGACGAGGATCGGACCAGCCTGTGCCCGTCCTTCGGCCGCTGTCCTTTTTTCCTGTTTTTTGACAGGGAGAACGGGACCCGGCAGGTATTGGAGAACCCCGCCGCCCAGGCCCAGGGCGGGGCGGGGCTGAAGGCCGCCCAATTCGTGGTGGACGGGGAGGCGGAGGCCCTCATCACCGTCCGCTGCGGAGAGAACGCCGCCAAGGTGCTCCGGGCCGCCGGGATCGTCATCTACCGCTCGGAGGGTCCCGGAGCCGACGAGAACCTGGCCGCCCTCCGGGAGGGCCGTCTGGCGGTCATGACCCACTTCCACCCCGGCTTCGTGGGAGGCCAGCCGTGATCGTGGCGGTGCTCAGCGGCAAGGGAGGCGCGGGAAAGACCTTTGCCGCGGTGAATCTGGCGGCCGCCGCCGGGCGGGCCGTGTACATCGACTGCGACGTGGAGGAGCCCAACGGCCGTCTTTTCTTTCAGCCCCAGGGGGTCCGGGAGACGGCGGTGACCACCGCCCTGCCGGCCTTTGACCGGGAGAAGTGCACCGGCTGCCGGGCCTGCGTGGACTTCTGCCGCTTCAACGCCCTGGTGTATGTGAAGAAGGCCCCCATGGTCTTCCCGGAGGTGTGCCATGCCTGCGGCGGCTGCGCCCTGGTGTGCCCCGCCGGGGCCGTGGGGGAACAGCGCCGGGAGGTAGGCTCCCTGGAGGAGGGGAACCGGGGGGAGATCCATGTGGTCACCGGAGTCCTCCGCACCGGGGAGGTGTCCGCCGTGCCGGTGATCCGGGCGGCCCTGGAGGCCGGTCTCAGCCGCCGGGAGACGCTGACGGTGATCGACTGTCCCCCGGGCAGCGGCTGCCCGGTGATGGAGAGCGTGTCCCGGGCGGACTTCTGCCTTCTGGTGGGGGAACCTACCGCCTTCGGCCTTCACAACCTGGCCATGGTCCATGAGCTGTGCCGCCTTCTGGGGAAGCCCTGCGGCCTGGTGGTGAACCGGGAGACGGAGCCCTACGCCCCCCTGGAGGACTACTGCGCCCGTGAGGACCTCCCCGTCCTCCTGCGCATCCCCTACCGGCCCCAGCTGGCCCGGTGGGGCGCCGAGGGGGCAGTGGCGGCGGAGCGGGACCCGGCGCTGAAGGCGGAATTTGTCCGGCTCTGGAACGAGATGGGCGGTGATGTCTGATGACGAAAAAGCTTTTGATCCTCAGCGGCAAAGGGGGCACCGGCAAGACCACCACCGCCGCCGCCATGATCGCCTTCTTCCAGGCCCCGGCCTTTGCCGACTGCGATGTGGACGCCCCCAATCTCCATCTGGTGGCCCAGGCGGAGGGGGAGACGGAGGAGCGGGACTACTACGGCTCCGAGAAGGCCCGGATCGACCCGGCTCTCTGCGACGGCTGCGGCCTGTGCGCCCAGCGCTGCCGCTTCGGAGCTTTGGAGCGGACGGAGACGGGGTACGCGGTGAACGAGTACGCCTGTGAGGGCTGTGGGGTCTGCGCCTGGATCTGCCCGAGGCAGGCGGCGGCCCTGCATCCGGACCGGGCGGGATCCCTCCGGGTGTCCCGGGGGGCGCGGATCTTCGCCACCGCCCAACTGCGGATGGGCCGGGGCAACTCCGGCAAGCTGGTGGCGGAGGTGAAATCCGCCCTCCAGAAGGCCGCGCCGGAGGCGGCGCTGGCGGTGATCGACGGGTCCCCGGGCATCGGCTGCCCGGTGATCTCCTCAGTCAGCGGAGTCCACCTGGTACTCATCGTGGCGGAGCCCTCCCTCTCCGGCCGCAGCGACCTGGAGCGGCTGCTGGAGACCGCCGGGACCCTTCGGGTGCGGACGGCGGTATGCGTCAACAAGTACGACGTGAGTCCCGCCCGGACGCAGGAGATCGAAGCCCTGTGCCGGGACCGGGAAGTGCCCTTTGTGGGGAAGATCCCCTTTGACCCCCAGGCGGCCCGGGCCATCAACCAAGGCGTCAGCGTGGCGGAGCTGGACTGCCCCGCCCGGGAGGCCCTGTGGGGGATCTATCAGGAGGTATGCCGCCTGCTGGCGGAAATTTGAGCAGGATTCCTCAGACATTTTACATATGGGAAAATCAAAACAGAAAAGGAGAACAACAGTATGAAGATCGCGGTAGCATCCATGGGCAATGAGGTGGCCGGTCACTTCGGCCACTGCGAGAACTTCAATCTCTTCGACACGGAGAACGGGGCCATCGTCAAGGCGGAGAGCATCCCCAATCCCGGCCACCGGCCCGGCTTTCTGCCCAACTTCCTGGGGGACATGGGCGTGGAGGTCATCATCGCCGGCGGCATGGGCGGCGGCGCGGTAGAGATCTTCAACGAGCGGAAGATCGAGGTCATCGTGGGGGCCCAGGGGGATGCCCGCCAGGCGGTGGAGCTGTATCTGAAGGGGGAGCTCCACTCCACCGGCTCCATCTGCCACGAGCACCAGCACGCCGGGGAGTGCGGCGAGCACCGCTGACGCCGCCCCCGCAGCGCATAAAAATAGCCACACCTTTCGGTGTGGCTATTTTTATGGAGCGGGCGATGGGAGTCGAACCCACCTCTAAAGCTTGGGAAGCTTTCATTCTACCGATGAACTACGCCCGCATAGAACAGTAGAGATTATAGCACACTATTTTGGGATTTGCAATGAGAATTTTGCCGGCGGCGCATGAAATTTTTCGCCGCCTCATACATTGGTCCCAACAAGGAAAGGAGCGATGGGGATGAAACGTATTGCCGCGGCCCTGCTGGCGGTCTTTCTGCTCGCCTGCCCATCCGTTGGGGCAGAGGACCTGGCGGTGGACGCCGCCAGCTGCATTCTGATGGAGAAGGAGACAGGAGAGGTCCTCTACGCCGTGGAGGAACACCAGCAGCTGGAGCCCGCCAGCGTCACCAAGGTGATGACCATTCTCCTGGTGATGGAGGCCATCGACCAGGGGCGGCTGTCCTATGAGGACACCGTCACCGCCAGCGCCTACGCCGCCTCCATGGGGGGCTCCCAGGTCTATCTGAAGGAAAATGAACAGATGAGCGTGGAGGATCTTCTCAAGGCGGTGTGCGTGGCCTCCGGCAACGACGCCGCCGTGGCTCTGGCGGAGCACCTTGCCGGCAGCGCCGACGCCTTCGTGGCCCAGATGAACCAGCGGGCGGCGGAGCTGGGCATGGCGGACACCCATTTCGTCAACTGCACCGGCCTCCCCGCTGAGGGCCACGTCACCAGCGCCTATGACATCGCCCTCATGTCCCGGGAGCTGATCCTCCGCCACCCCGACGTCCGCCGCTTCACCACCATCTGGATGGACAGTCTCCGGGATGGGGCCTTCACTCTCTCCAACACCAACCGCCTCATCCGCTATTATGAGGGGGCCACCGGTCTCAAAACCGGCAGCACCGACGGCGCACTCTACTGCCTCTCCGCTACGGCGGAGCGGGACGGCATGGAGCTCATCGCCGTGATCCTCAAGTCTCCCACCAGCGACAAGCGCTTTGAGGGGGCCAAGGCCCTCCTCAACTACGGCTTTGCCAACTACTCCCTTACCCACGTCCAGCCAGAGGAGCCCCTGCCCGCCGTGCCGGTGACCATGGGCACCGCCCCCTCCGTCTCCCTCACCCTGGGAGAGGACAACGCCCTCCTGCTGAAGAAGGCCTCCGCCTCGGGTCTCACCCAGGAGATCGTGGTGGAGGAGTCGGTGCAGGCCCCGGTGGAACAGGGCCAGCAGCTGGGGGTGCTGCGGTGCACCGCCGGAGAAGAGGTGGTGGCGGAGCTGCCCCTGACGGCGGCGGAGGCAGTGCCCCGGCTGACCTACGGCCAGGTGCTGCTGCGGATGCTCCGCTGCGCCTTCCTGCTGGAGGGCTTCGGGGGATAAAGGGGACCATTCCGCCCCCAAAGGCTTGACCCGCCGGGGGTTTTCCCCTATAATGCAACATGCGGAAACAGGGAAACGACATCATGTACAAAGGAGGACCGCCATGCGAGGGATCCCATCATCTGTCACCACCATTCGCAAGAAGGTGTTTACCGAGGTCGCCCGTCTGGCCTATGACGGGGACTACGACCGGATGGAGAAGCTGCCCTATATCATCGTCCCCGGCGAGGAGGCCAAATACCGGGAGTCCATCTTCCTGGAGCGGGCCATCGCCGGGGAACGGGTGCGTCTGGCCATGGGCCTGCCCCTGCGGCCCGTGGACCAGCACACCCTCCTCAGCGAGGGCATCAACGAGAGTGCCATCGCCGACAAGTATTACGACCCCCCTCTCATCAATATCATCCAGTATGCCTGCCACGCCTGCCCCACCCGGCAGTACCGGGTGACGGAGTACTGCCAGGGCTGTCTGGCCCACTCCTGCCAGCAGGCCTGCCCCAAGGACGCCATCCGCTTCGTCAACGGCAAGTCCTATATTCGCCAGGACGCCTGCATCAAGTGCGGCCGCTGCGCCGAGGCCTGCCAGTACAACGCCATCATCAAGCTGGAGCGGCCCTGCGCCAAGGCTTGCGGCGTGGGGGCCATCAGCGCCGACGAGCGGGGACGGGCCAAGATCGACTATGATAAGTGCGTCTCCTGCGGCATGTGTCTCGTGAACTGTCCCTTCGGGGCCATCGTGGACAAAGGCCAGATCTTCCAGCTCATCCACTCCCTGAAGCGGGGGGACCGGGTAGTAGCCATCGTGGCCCCCTCCTTCCTGGGCCAGTTCGGCCCTGAGGCCACCCCGGAGCGCATCACCCCCGCCATGAAGCGGCTGGGCTTTGCCGACGTGGTGGAGGTGGCGGTAGGGGCCGACCTGTGCACCATCCAGGAGGCGGAGGACTTTTTGAAGGAGGTGCCGGAGAAGCTGCCCTTCATGGCCACCTCCTGCTGTCCCTCCTGGTCGGTGATGGCCAAGCAGCTCTTCCCCGAGTTCAAGGACAACATCTCCATGGCCCTTACTCCCATGGTCCTCACCGCCCGGCTCCAGAAGAAGAAGGACCCGGGCTGCCGGGTGTGCTTTGTGGGCCCCTGCGCCGCCAAGAAGCTGGAGGCCAGCCGCCGCTCTATCCGCAGCGACGTGGACTTCGTCCTCACCTTTGAGGAGCTCCAGGGCATGTTTGAGGCCAAGGAGGTAGATTTCGCCGCCATTCCCAAGGAGGAGGAGGTCCCCTTCACCGAGTCCACCGGCGCGGGCCGGGGCTTCGCCGTCACCGGCGGCGTGGCCGGGGCGGTGGTGGAGGCCATCCACCGCATGGACCCCAGCCGGGAGGTGAAGGTAGTCAGCGCCGAGGGGCTGGACAACTGCAAAAAGATGCTGATGGTGGCCAAGACCGGCAAGTACAACGGCTATCTTCTGGAGGGCATGGCCTGTCCCGGCGGCTGCGTGGCCGGAGCGGGGACCGTTCAGCCCATCGCCAAAACCGCTGCCGCCGTAAATAAGTACAAAAAAGAAGCGGACAAGCAGAATGCCATGGATTCCCGATATGAAATGGATCTGCCCAAGCTGGAGGAGTGAGTGAATACTGTGGAGAGAGAGACATTTTCCTCCCGGCTGGGATTTATCCTGATCTCAGCCGGTTGCGCCATCGGCCTAGGCAATGTGTGGCGCTTCCCCTACATCACAGGGAAATACGGCGGTGCCGCTTTTGTATTGATCTATCTGGCCTTCCTGATCTTCATGGGCCTGCCCCTTCTGGTGATGGAGCTGGCGGTGGGCCGCGGCAGCCGGAGGAGCATCGCCCGGTGCTTCGATGTGCTGGAGAAGCCGGGCCAGAAGTGGCACTGGGTCAAATATGTGGCCATCGCCGGCAACTATGTGCTGATGATGTTCTACGCCGCCGTGGCGGGGTGGATGCTGCTGTACTTCTGGTGGATGGCCCGGGGCGTCTTTGACGGCCTGGACGCCGAGGGGGTGGCAAACCAGTTCTACGCCCTCATGGCCCAGCCGGGCCTCATGGTCCTGGTGATGGTCATCACCGTGGCGGGATGCTTCCTCATCTGTGCCATGGGCCTGCGCAAGGGCGTGGAGAAGGTGACCAAATGGATGATGGTGGCCCTCTTCGCCCTCATCGTGGTGCTGGCGGTGAACTCCCTGACCCTGGAGGGGGCAGGAGAGGGACTCCGGTTCTACCTGATGCCGGACTTTGAGAACCTCACTTATGACGCCGAGGGCAACTTTATCCTCAGCGAGGCCATCTTCGCCGCCATGGGACAGGCCTTCTTTACCTTAGGCTTAGGCGTCGGGTCCATCGGCATTTTCGGCTCCTACATCGAGCGGGACCGCTCCCTCACCGGCGAGGCGGTGACCATCCTGGTGCTGGACACCTTCATCGCCGTGGTTGCGGGACTCATCATCTTCCCCGCCTGCTCCGCCTTCGGGGTTGCAGCAGACAACGGCCCGCCCCTCATCTTCATTACATTGCCCAACGTCTTCAACCACATGGCCGGGGGACGGCTGTGGGGGACGTTGTTCTTCCTCTTCATGTCCTTCGCCGCCCTCAGCACGGTGATCGCCGTGTTTGAGAACATCGTGTCCATCTGCTCGGAGCTCACCGGCGCCTCCCGGAAGAAGGTGGCCCTGGTGAACATCCCGGTGATGATCCTTTTGTGCCTGCCCTGCATCCTGGGCTTCAACCTCTGGAGCGGCTTTACTCCTTTTGGGCCCGGCAGCACCATTCAGGATCTGGAGGACTTTATTGTCAGCAACACCATCCTCCCCATCGGCACCTGTGTATACGTCCTGTTCTGCACCCACAAGAGCGGCTGGGGATATGACCATTTCCTCCGGGAGGCCAACGCCGGAGAGGGTCTGAAGCTGCCAAGGGGCATCGGCTTCTATCTCAAGTGGATTCTGCCTTTTATCATCCTGGCTATTTTTATCCAGGGCTACTGGGCCAAGTTTGCGGGGTGAACCTCCCCGTACACAGACCGGAGGCCCGGTGCGTACTGCACCGGACCTCCGGTTGTTTTTTTGGAGCGGTCCTCCCCATGCCGCCGAAACCGGCGAGAGGATACCCTCGCCTTCCTCTACTGCAGCAGCGACGTCATAAATCCCGCCAGAAGCACGGAGACTATGGAGACGGCGACAATGGAGGCGATCACCATCTGCGGCAGCAGGTTGGTGATCAGCACATCCCGCTCATCCTCGTCCTCCGTCATCCCGCAGACGGATTCGTTGACCAGAATATAGTTGGTGGGAAAGCCCAGGAAGCAGTTGAGTCCCACTGCGAAGGAAAACCATTTGGAATATCCCAGCCGCTTTCCCACCAGTACAGAGCACACATAGATGCCGGCGGTGGCCAGGATCAGGCCCGCAATGAGGGGCAGAAATTTGGAGACAACCATCTCCAGAGAGCTGTTGGCCAGCATTCCCATGAGGTAGAGGGTCATGGTCCAGATCAGGAAACCGTTGGCCTTGGCCTTATCCACAGGCTCCCGGTCGATCACCCCTGCGATATTTGCCAGCACGCCGATAATCAGGCAGGTAATGGTGGAAGAAAACAGCGTGGTGTGGAAGGTCTCATTGAGCAGCGCAGAGAGATGGACTGCCAGATAGGCGAAAATCAAGAGCTCAAACAGGTACCAGGAGGGCGTTTTGAGCCGTGCGGGAATATAGTCGATCAGCCGCTTTTTCTGCGTCGTTTCCGCGGCGGTCTCCGCTCCCACCGGCTGCAGCTCTCCTCTCTGATATTTCTGGAGAATCACCGCTCCCTCCTTTTTGATGGCCATATTGACCAGAGGGAACCCCACGAAGCCCTGCATGACCATTGCCAGCATTGCCATGGTGGCCACCTCGGTGGAGCTGCCCTGGGAAATGGTAATGGTGGCAAACATGCCGCCGGCAAACGGCGGCGTCATGGCCACAGCGTCATTGCGGCCATAGAGGAACTGTCCCACGCCGAATACCAAAATGAAAATGCCCAGTACCGCCGACAGGGTGATCACCACCGTTTTCCACTCCCGAACCACTGTTTTGGGATCAAACAGCGTGCCCACATGGATCATGATGACATGAAGCGCAAAGGTGGCATAGGTGTTGACTTGCGCCACGTCCAGAAAATCTTTCGGAAGAATCGTCCAATAGCCCACCATGAAGATCAGCGATACCACAAACAGAGAGGGCAGCTTCGCCTTTGTAACGACTGCCAGGGCGTCGGATACCCACATGGCAAGTCCGCAAAACAAAATCGCGCCAGCAAAAGTCCAAACCATACTCGTTCTCCTTTCTCTTTCCCTATACGACTTGACGGCATGAGCAAAGCGTTGGATTTTCTCACCAATGGTTATGTGTTCGGATGGTTTTGCCAACTGATAAAAGGATTCTGCACCGCAATCTGCAGCTTCAGTATACTACACAAATGTATTATACGTCGTATAATTTCTGCTATCCGCTGTATAAAACGGCAGGATATGGTATAATATGTTCGATCTTTCACCTGTGGTCCCACGAGAAAGGAGAGGAGCCTTTTGACCGAGCGAAGCAAAGGAACCGACCGGATTCCCCAAATATTTGAGGCGATCACCTGTATTTTAGAGGAGGACGGCCTGTCCGCAGTCACCTTCAATTCCGTGGCCGCCAGGTGCTATATGCACAAGACTGCCATCGCCTACTACTTCCAGGGAAAAGAGGACATGCTGATTCAGTACTTCAAGTTCATGCAGACGCAGCAGGACTCCCGGATCCCCCACCTGTTCCCCGGCTGCGACCCGGTGGAGGTGTTTTCCGCCTTCCTCGACAACCGCCTGCACATGGCGCTCCTGGATCTGCCATGGATTCGGGCAAAGTACCAGTTCCTGCTGACTTCCAACCCGGACGATGAATTTCTGCTGCAATTTACCGTCAACATCTCCTCCACCCAGTATGACCAGATCAAGCCCTTTATTTCCGCCGGCATCATTGCCGAGGAGCGCCTGGAGGAGAGCATGGCCCTGTGGTTCGCCTTTGCCTCCTCCCTGCGGTTTCAGCTGCTGTTCGGCTCCTATCCCAGCTATCGGGAATTTGTGTTTCAGCAGGGAAAGGAGCAGCTTAAGCGGAGCTTTTTAAAGGATGAGCTGTACCGTGCCCCCATGGAGCCGTGAGCGGGATGAGGAGCAGTCTTATGATTATACGGCAAAGAAATCTGTTTATACGGCGCAGGAACAGCGGCGGCCCATATTGATTTCCCGCGTCCCTCCCGATATATTGATGGTATCGAATGGTTTTCACCGGATAAAACGATCTGCATCACCGCAAAAAGGAGGTACGCAGTCAATCTCACCGTCTATACAGCCAACACATAGGGAGGAATACAACGATTATGAAATGCTTAATCAAAAACGCAGATGTGTTTGACGGGCACAGCGAATCTCTCTATCCCCATGCCAAGATCGTCATTCTGGAGGACAAGGTCGTGGAGGTGACCGACCAGGATGTCAGTGAGGAGTCCTTTGACACGGTGATCGATGCCGCCGGACGCACCGCCATTCCCGGCCTGATCGACTGCCATGTCCACATGTCCATCTCTGGAATCCCCAAGGAACTGGATGAGATGCGAATCGACGAGGCAGCCATCCGGACTGCCAAGAATGCGGAGGAGATGCTCTACCGCGGCTCTACCCCCGTGCGGGCGGCCGGCGACATGACCTACGGCGTGAAGCGCTGCATCGACAATGGATACATCGACGGTCCCAGGATCTACCCCTCTATCGGCGCCATCTCCCAGACCTCCGGGCACTCCGATTTTCGAGGCACCCGGGCCCAGGAGCACACCATTTGGGGGCACGAGTCGCCGTTCATGAAGACCGGCGCCTTTGTGACGGCGGACGGTGTGCCGGAGGTGCTCCGAGCCGTCCGCGACCAGCTGTTTCTGGGAGCGTCCCAGATCAAGATCATGGCGAGCGGAGGGATCGGCTCCATTTATGATCCGCTGATGTCCGTTCAATTCACCTTTGAGGAGATGAAGGCCGCCGTGGACGCGGCCTCCGATTTCGGCACCTATGTTTTTGCCCATATCTACTCCCCCAAGGCCATGCGCCGGGCTGCGGAGGCCGGTGTGAAATGCTTTGAGCACGCCACCCTGATGGACGACGAGATCTCCCGCATCATCCTCGACCAGGGGATCTGGCTGTGCCCCCAGTTCGCCTTCCATTTCGACGACGTGATCTCCACGCTGACCAAGAATCCCGAGACCAACGAAAAGCGGCTGATGGTAAAGGGGGCGGCATACCGGCAGGCAGAGCTTATCAATAAATACGGCCTTCGAACCGTATACGGCACCGATCTGGTCATGGACAAATACTACAACGAAGTCTATCAGCTCACCGAGTTCCGGGCCCGGAAGCAGGTGATGGGCAGCCTGGAAGCGGTGCGGAGCGCCACAGGCAACGCCCATGAACTGTTCAAGCTCACCACGATCCGCGACCCCTACCCCCAGGCCAAGGTGGGCGTTTTGGAGGCGGGCTCCTTTGCCGATCTCCTGCTGATCGA
Source organism: uncultured Oscillospiraceae bacterium (assembly GCA_944386955.1). GTDB lineage: Bacteria > Bacillota > Clostridia > Oscillospirales > Oscillospiraceae > CAJFPI01. Next base: position 19,630 of record CALXDB010000003.1, on the reverse strand, counting down.
CGGAGATCCCACCAAAGACGCGGAGATCCTGACCGACAAGAATAACATGCGTCTTATCATGAAGGGCGGACGAATCTATAAGAATACGCTGTGACGCCGGGTCGCAGCGTGTCCCTCCCCATAGAAAGACCGGAGGCCCGGTGCATGCGCACCGGGCCTCCGGTCTTTTCACAGGGACGTCTGAATACCGTTTGAAGGCCCTAAAACCGGGCCGCGCAGAGCAAAACAGGGAGGAGCGCGCAAAACGCCTCCTCCCCTGTTTCAAAAAAGCTCACTTATACGGGCCGTTTCCAGCCCCCGCGGCTCCACGGATACTTCCCAAAACAGGCGCGCATCCTATGGGCCCTTCGGCGGTCTGCTTACGCAACGTCGTCGTCATGTAAACGCATCATGCGTATTCCTCCTTTTTCTGTCCCTGATTCTATTATAGCAGAGACCGAGCCATGTGCAAGTAATAATTTGTAAACAATTTCGTCCAAAACCGGTAAATCACAGCGGGACCTTTTCTCAATCCGCCGCAGACTTCGGCGCGAAAGTAATGACCACGCCGTCCTGAGGGAAAATCCAGTCATTGAAGGACACACTGATCTGCCTGTCGTCCTCCACAATGGGGGAGTGGACGGCAGAGTCAAAAAATCCGAAGGCCCGGGCCAATACCTTGTAGTTGTCCGGGGCGCAGACTCTGAAATCCACAGTGAAGCTGCGGCAGGGCACGTTGGCCCGGCAGGTGTACACGATATCGTCCAGAGGCACAACGGTGTTGTACGACACCGAGATGGTCCGGATCTTGTCGTCAAACAGCTCCAGCTCCGGCTTGTAGAAATAGGTGTACTTGAGATCATACCCGCTGTTCACGCTTACGACCTGGTCCGGTGTCTTCTCTATTATGCCGATCTTGTCCTGTTCAATGGCCTTGCCGTCCAGCGTCGCGCTGGAAAACTTAAAGGGCACAACGTTGCCGGAAAGTTTGCTGCCCGACCAGGTCACCAGGGGAATGGAGGATATTTTGCAGGAGGCCTCGTAGGACTTGATCCGTATCGTGCGGGTGATGCTCTTCAGAATTCCCTCCTGCGTGATGGTGCAGTTGACGGTATATCTGCAGTCGTCATAATAGTATTCCTCACTGCTCAGGGTTATGAACTTTTCCTTGATATTCTCATACATACCGGACAGGTGGGGCTTGTCGCGGAACAGCAGGATGTTTTCCAGGATCGACAGCATCTCCTTCTGGGTGCTCTCATCCATATTCCGGTAAATTTCAGGATTTCCCAGTATGTCGTTGGAGAGATGGCTGTCATACATCTCGTTTCGGGACCGGACCTCAATGATCCATGCGGTAAAAAAGCAGGTGCCCAGAATAGACAGCACCACCAGCACCACATCCCGGATAGAGGTAAGCGTAGGCAGCAGAAGGCTGTTCTCCTCCGTGGTGCTGCCGAAAACGCTGGGCGGGAGGTTGATAAGAAAAGTCAGAATAACATAGAGCAGCAGTACAAAGGTAAAGCTGACGGTGACCCAAAACGCCGTTCTGGATGAAATGAAGTACTTCTTTTTCTCTCCTCGTTTCATGTTACACACACGCTCCCAAATAAACTCCGCGGCGCGTGCCGGACCTCCTCGTCCCGGCGCCGCATTGGCCCGCTATTCCTCCCCCAGCAGCCGGGGAATCCGCGTCGCCAGCGCATGGGCCAGCCGGGCGTGATTTGCGCCGTCCAGATGGATATAGTCCGGCGGCGCGGCGGCGGCGAACTGCCCCGCGTCCAGGAAGGCACAGCGATACTTTTCTGCCAGAGGGCGATATTGCTCCGCCAGGGCGCGGGAATATCGAAGCCCCGTCTCCCCCCGGAAGTTTTCACACCCCGGAGCGGTGAGGATCCCCTCCCCCAGAGGCGGCGGCGCCACCAGCAGGATCTTCATGTCCCGCAGCAGAGGATCATAATCCGCAAGGCCGCGCACCCGGCGGAGGAAGGTGTCCATGGCCTGGCCGATATTGTAGTCCGTGAGATGAAACCGGGCCTTCAGATCGTTGGTACCCAGCATGAGGATCAGCAGGTCCAGGGGCCGCTGGGACTCCAGACAGGGCAGGATGTACCGTCCGCCGGTCTTATCCCCCAGGATGGGGTCCTCCGCCAGGATGGTGCGGCTGTTCTGCCCCTCCTCGATGACGGTATATTCCGGCCCCAGCGCTCTCTGGAGAAGGCCCGTCCATCGGGTGTCCTCATCGAAGCGGCCGCCGTCTCTCCCGTCAAAGCCCCAGGTGTTGGAGTCTCCAAAGCACAGGATCCGCCGCTTCATGGGCGCTCCCTCCGGTCCATCTCCACAGCGGTGGCCAGGGCGATCTCCATCATGGCGGTGAAGGTGGTCTGCCGCTCCTCAGCGTCCAGCTCCTCCCCGGTGACCAGATGGTCGCTGATGGAGCAGAGGGCCAGGGCCCGCTTGCCGAGACTGGCCGCCACGCAGTAGAGCCCGGCGGCCTCCATCTCCACCGCCAGGACCCCCATGGCGCCCCACTCGGCGGTGCGGCCCTTCACATCGTAGAAGTTGTCGGTGGACACCAGATTCCCCACCGGCATCTCGATCCCCATCCGCCGGGCCGCCGCCACGGCGGTCTCCAGGAGGGTGAAGTCGGCGATGGGGGCAAAGGTCCCCGGCAGGCCGTACTGGGTGGGGAAGGCGGAGTTGGTGCAGGCTCCCTGGGCCGCCACCACATCCCGCAGCTTCAGCTTCGGACTGATGGCCCCGGCGGAGCCGATGCGCAGGATGTTCTCCACCCCGTACTGACTGTAGAGCTCCGTGGCATAGATCGCCATAGAGGGGATACCCATGCCGGAGGCCATCACGGACACGCCTACCCCCTCATAGGTACCGGTGTAGCCGTGGATGCCCCGGACGTTGTTGACAAGCCGTGCGTCCTGAAGATACGTCTCCGCGATGAATTTTGCCCGGAGGGGATCGCCGGGCATCAGCACCGTTCTGGCGAAGTCGCCCATAGCGGCGCTGTTGTGAGGAGTAGCCATACCATCGTCTCCTTTCTGCCGTAGGATACCGTCAGCCCCACAGGGCGGACAGCATGGGAACCACCTGCTTTTTCCGGCTCATGACCTTGGGCAGGAACATGACGTTGTCCTTCAGCGAGGCGTTGAAGGCCTGCTCCGCCAGGTCCGGGTCCCCGATATAGAGGAGCTGAGACCCCTCCTTCAAAACGTCGGTGAGCATGAGAATCATCAGGTTGTAGCCCCGCTCCGTCATGGTCTTGTGCATGAGGGCCAGGAACTCGTCCTTGCGCTGGAGATGGCGGTCGGAGTCGATGCAGGTGATCTGACTGATGCCGAAGTCGTGGCCGGCAATGTGGAACTCCTTGAAATCGGTGAACAGCAGCTTCTCCACCGGCTGATCCTCCGGAGCGGAAGCCTCGAAGATCTCCCGGCCCAGCTGCTCCAGGGACACGTCGGCGAGGCTGGCCATCCGCTGGGCCATATTCCGGTCCCGCTGGGTGCAGGTGGGGGACTTGAACATCACCGTATCGCTGACGATGGCGGAGGCCATAAGGCCCGCCAGGCGCTTGGAGGGCATGACGCCCCGCTCCTGATACATGGCGGCCACAATGGTGGTGGTGCTGCCCACCGGCTCGTTTCGGAAATAGATGGGGGTGCCCGTCTGGATGTCCGCCAGGCGGTGGTGGTCGATGATGGCCACGATGTCCGTCTGGTCGAGACCCGGCACCGACTGGGCCGCCTCGTTGTGGTCCACCAGCACCACCCGCTTGCGCCGGGGCTTCAGGATGTGGTAGCGGGACAGGGTGCCCACCACCTTCTCCTCGGCGTTGAGGATGGGGTAGCTGCGGTAGCGGCTTTGGAGGACCACCTCCTTCACGTCGTCGATGTAGTCGGTGAGATGGAAGCACTCCAGATCCTTGGTGCGGCAGACGCCTCCGGCGGGGATGGCCTGGAACAGGAGGCGCACCGCCCGGTAGGTGTCGTAGGGCGTGGAGATGATGCAGGTATCCGTCTCCAGCTGCCGGAGGTTCTCCGGCAGCTCCGCCTGGCAGAGGATCACGCAGCCCACCCCCTGCTCCACCGCCGCCCGGATGATGTCCGGCTGGCGGCCGCAGATGAGGATGGTGTCCTTCTCCTTAAAAGGCAGGGGGTCCAGGCCGCAGGGCAGGGCGATGACCACCCGGCCGCTGATGGTGTTCACCACCCGCCGGGGCTCGTTGAGCAATTCCCCCTCCAGCACGCTGAGGATATTGAAGATGGGCACCTGGTCCAGGGTGGGATCCGCGATGGTCTTCATGTCCTGCTCGGCGATGTCGCCGGAGGTGAGCATCCCCACCAGCTTTCCCTCGTCGTCGGTAACGGGGATGGCGGCGATGTGCCAGTCTGCCTCCATGGTGGACCAGGCCCGGTTGACGGTGACCGCCTGATTGAGGATGGGGGGCACGTCGTACTCCAGGTCCTGGACCTGGGTGCGCATATCGGTGATGTAGAGGGGGGGATCGAAGCCGAAGCGGTTGAGGATGGCCCGGGTCTCGTCGCTGAGGTGGCCCAGCCGGGCGGCCACATACTCCCGGTCCCCCACGGCGTTGCGCAGGGCGGCATAGGCCATGGCGGAGACGATGGAGTCGGTATCCGGATTGCGGTGCCCGGTGACGTAGATCTTGTCCAAGAAAACTCCTCCTTTACAGGTATGGTGGGATCAGGCGGTCATCGCGCCCTGAGGCCGTTGCAGTAGGCGGCCGCGTCAAAGGGGTCCAGGGGGCTGTCCTTCCGGAGATAAAGGGGGTGATGGGGATGGCCCCGCTTGCTGCGGGCTCCGGCGGTGAACCACCGCGCCCCCCTCCCCTCTCCGATGGCGATCATGTCCTCCACGGAGGGGATCAGGTAGTCCCGTTCCTCGATGATGTTCCCCCAGGCGGCCCACACCGCCGGCTGCGGGGAGAGGGAGAGAATATAGTCAAAGGCAGCCATGTTCTCTCGATGAAGGGTCTCATTGCGCCGCCGCTCCATATCGGCGGGCCGGGTAGCCCGCTGGGGGTAGACGTTGAACATCAGGAAGCTGTCATAGCCGTTGAAGAGGGCCACCCGCTCCACGCTTTTGAGGGTGTTGTCCAGATCGCCGGGGGCGGCGGTGGAGGGGTTGATACCCACGCAGATAAGGGGCCGCTCCCCCCGGGTACCCAGGATGTACCGGTATTCCCCATAGGTGTTGGGGACATAGAGCCAGCGGCCCACGTCGTAGTCCGGTGAGGGGCGGAGGGCGGCCTCCAGGGCCTCGCGGAAGGGAAGGATCGTCAGGGCGGCGGTGTCGCCGCTGGGAATGTGCATGGCGGCCCCTCCTTCTCAGGCCCCGTAGCGGATCACCTCATAGCGGGTGGCCGCCATGGCCCGGTCCACCAGGCCCTCGATGTCCAAAGCGGCTTCCAGCTCCCGCACGTCCTCCACCTTGGGGTGGGTCCGGGGGTGGCGGGGGGCGAAGACGGTGCAGCAGTCCTCCAAGGGCTGGATGGAGGTCTCAAAGGTGCCGATGCGCCGGGCGATGCGGACGATCTCCTCCTTGTCCATGGCCACCACAGGGCGGAAGATGGGCAGAACGGCGGCGTCCTCGGTGGAGGCCATGGCCTCCATAGTCTGGCTGGCCACCTGCCCCAGGCACTCGCCGGTGACCAGGGCCTTGGCCCCCACCCGCTTCGCCACCCGGTCGGCGCAGCGCATCATGAAGCGGCGCATGATGAGGGTGAAATACTCCTCGGGGCAGTCCCTGCGGATGGCCTCCTGGATCTCGGTGAAGGGCACGGTGTGGACCACCAGCCGCCCGCACCAGGGCACCAGGAGCCGTGCCAGCTCCAGCACCTTCTCCAGGGCCTGGGGGGAGGTGTAGGGAGGGCTGTAGAAGTGGACCATCTCCAGCTGGACCCCCCGCTTGGCCACCATCCAGGAGGCCACGGGGCTGTCGATGCCGCCGGAGAGGAGGCTGACGGCGGTGCCCCCCATGCCGATGGGGAGGCCGCCGGCCCCGGGGACGGCGGGGCCGTGGACATAGGCTGCCTTCTCCCGGATCTCCACCATGACGGTGACCTCCGGGCGGTGGACGTCCACGGTGAGGTGGGGATAGGCGTCGTGGAGGGCGCCCCCCACATGGCGGGAGATCTCGATGCTGCCGTAGGGGAAGTTCTTATCGGAGCGCTTGCTCTCCACCTTGAAGCTGCGGACGGCCTCCAGGGTGTCCTTCAGGTAGACCTTGGCGGTGGCGATGACAGCCTCCAGGTCCTTCTCGCAGGGCCGGGCCCGGACCACGGCCACCACGCCGAAGATCTTCTGGCAGGCGTCGTAGGCCCCGTCGATGTCACAGTCCTCCTGAAGAGGCTCCACATAGATGGTAGACTGCTTGGAGTAGATGTTGAAGCTGCCGTAATTTTTCATCCGCCGGCGGATGTTGGCCAGCAGCTTGTCCTCGAAGGTGTGGCGGTTGAGGCCCTTGAGGACCACCTCGCCCAGCTTCAGTAAGATCAGTTCCTGCATAGATTCCTCCTGAGGGGAAGTAGTTTGCCCATAGTATACGCTATTTTTTGCCATAAGGAAAGAGAAACCATGGGAAAATGCGGGAAAATCCGGACCGCCGGGGCCCTGCCCCCGCCTCTGGCTGTCCTCCCCCCTCCCCGGCCAAAAAAATACCCGCCGCGCGGTATGCGCGGCGGGTGCTGTTTGCTTTACTCGGTGACGTAGGGCAGCAGGGCGAGCTGGCGGGCCCGCTTGATGGCCTCGGTCAGCTGGCGCTGATGCATGGCGCAGGTGCCGGTGGTCCGGCGGGGCAGGATCTTGGAGCGCTCGGAAATGAACCGACGCAGCTTCGCGGCATCCTTGTAATCAATGTGATCACACTTGTCCACGCAGAACTGGCAAACCTTCTTGCGCTTGCGGTTCATGGGACGAGCGGGTCTATTTTCACGTTCCATAGCCATGGTGGTATCCTCCTGTCAGATTTTTTAGAACGGCAGCTCGCCGTCCTGGCTGTCCAGCTCGGCGAAGCCGGAGGGCTCGCTGACCGGCGCGCCGTAGCCGCCGGAGGGAGCCTGGTTGAACGAGGACGCGGGGACCCCGTAGGCCGGCGGCGCATCATAGCCGCCGGGAGCGCTGTCGCGCTTGCTGTCGCCGAAATAGACGTTGTCGGCCTGAACCTCCGCGCTGCGGCGGTTGTTGCCCTCCCGGTCCTTCCAGTCCCGGATCTGCAGCCGGCCCTCCACCACAGCCATGCGGCCCTTGGTGAAGTACTTGCTGACAAACTCCGCGGTCTGACGCCAGGCGACGATGTCGATGAAGTCGGTCTCCTTCTCGCCGCCCTGACTCTTGAAGTCACGGTCGACGGCCAGGGAGAAGGACGTGACGGCAATGCCGTTCTGGGTCCGCCGCAGCTCCGGGTCCCGGGTCAGGCGGCCCATGAGAATGATGCGGTTGAGCATAGTCCTCTCCTCCTGATTACACGTCCTTGCAGACGATCAGGGAACGCAGGATGCCGTCGGTAATGCCCAGGATACGGTCCAGCTCCTTGGGGAAGGACGGCTCGCTGGTGAAGGACATGAGGACATAGTAGCCCTCGGTCTTGTAGTCGATGGCGTAGGCCAGCTTACGCTTGCCCCACTCGTCAACCTCAACAGCGGACCCGTTCTGCTCAGCCAAGGTCTTGAACTTCTCCACCGTAGCGGCGATGCTCTCCTCGCCCATGGCGGGATCGATGATATAGACGACCTCGTAGTTAGCGGATACTTTAGCCATGTTGTTGCACCTCCTTTTGGACTGATGGCCCCCGGCCCCTGCCGGGAGCAAGGATTTTGCCTGCACACGCAAGCCATATTATTATATAAAATTTTGGCCGGTTGTCAAGGAGTATTTTTCAATTTTTCAGAAATTTTTCCCTAAAACCGCCTGGTTTCCCCACTCTGGAGCCCCTATCCCCGGAAGAGGTCCGTGTTCCGGTACTGCACCGCCTCGGCGATGTGGGCGGCGGAGATGGTCTCCGCCCCGTCCAGGTCCGCGATGGTCCGGGCCACCCGGAGGATCCGGTCGTGGCTGCGGGCGGTGAGGCCCATGCGCTGGAAGGCCCGCTGGAGAACCTGCTCTCCCGCCCCGTCCAGGCGGCAGAAGGCCGCCACCTGGGCGGGGGACATGTGGGCGTTGCAGGCGGTGTCCGTGCCCCGAAACCGCCGGGTCTGGACGGCCCGGGCGGCGTTCACCCGGGCTCTGATGACAGCGGAGGACTCCGGCGTCTCCCGGCGGCGCATGGCCTCAAACTCCACCGAGGGCACCTGGACGTGGAGGTCGATGCGGTCCAGCAGGGGGCCGGAGATCCGGGAGACGTACCGCTCCACCTGCTGGTCCGTGCACCGGCAGCGGCCGGAGGGGTGGCCGTACCAGCCGCAGCGGCAGGGGTTCATGGCGCACACCAGCTGGAAGCGGCTGGGCAGGGTCACGGACCCGGCGGCCCGGGTGATGGTCACCTCCCCGTCCTCCATGGGCTGGCGGAGGACCTCCAGAGCGTCCTTCTGAAACTCCGGCAGCTCGTCCAGAAACAGCACCCCGTTGTGGGCCAGGGAGATCTCCCCGGGCCTGGGGAAGGCGCCGCCCCCCGCCATAGCCACAGCGGTGGGGGCGTGGTGGGGGCTTCGGAAGGGCCGTCTGGTGAGGAGGGGGCGGCGGCTGTCGGTGAGACCCGCCACGGACCAGATCTCTGTGGCCTCCAGAGCCTCCCTGCGGCTCATGTCCGGCAGGATGGAGGGCAGGCGCCTGGCCAGCATGCTCTTCCCCGCCCCCGGGGAGCCGATGAGGAGGATGTTGTGGCCTCCGGCGGCGGCGATCTCCATGGCCCGCTTCACGTTCTCCTGGCCCATGACGTCGGCAAAATCCGGGCCCTCCGCCTCCCCCGGCTCCATCTGCCAGGGGGGCGCGGGAGGGATGGCCGCCTCTCCCCGGAGATGGCGGAGGAGCTGGGCGGCGTCGGAGACGGGATAGACCGTGAGGCCCTGGGCCAGGGTGGCCTCGGCGGCGTTCTCCGCCGGGACGAACAGCTGCCGCACCCCGAGACGCTCCGCCGCCATGGCCATGGGCAGGGTGCCGTTCACCGGCCGCAGGGTGCCGGTGAGGGACAGCTCCCCCAGAAATGCGGCGTCCCCCGGCAGGGGCGGAATGTCCTCCTGGGCCGCCAGGATGCCCAGAAAAATGGGCAGATCGTAGACGGTGCCCTCCTTTTTCAGGGCCGCCGGGGCAAGATTCACGGTAATGCGGCTGACGGGAAACTTGGCCCCGCAGACCTTGATGGCGGAGCGGACCCGCTCCCGGGACTCCCGCACCGCCGCGTCGGGCAGGCCCACCACGTCAAAGGCGGGAAGGCCCCCGCTGAGGGCGCACTCCACGGTGACCTCATAGCCGGTGACGCCGGTGAGGCCCAGGGACCGGATGGTGGTGACCACAGGCCATCGCCTCCTTTTCTCTCGAATTTTGTCGAAGACGGGATAAAAAGAGGCGCGGGCCGCTCCGGGAAAGGGGGAACAGCCCGCGCCGCGGGGGAAATGGGCGGTCAGCCCATAAAGTACAGGACCTTGCAGGCCTGGCCCCGGGTCATGGGACCGTTGGGGTTGAGGCGGCCGTCGCTGCCGGAGAGGATCCCCTGAGCGTACATGGTCTCCATATAGGGCCGGGCCCAGTCGGGCACGTCGCCGCTGTCGGGGAAGGTGGAAATGTCCGTAGTGGCGTAGCCCCGCTCCTGGAGGCGGCCCAGCATGGTGATGGCCTGGGCCCGGGTGATGGTGCTCTTGGCGTCGAAGGTGACGGTACCGTCGGCGTGGCCGGTGCCCTGCATGACGCCCAGGACATACATGGCCTTGGCGGCGTCCAGCGCCCACTCGTCAATGGTGTCGAGGTCGGAGAAGGGCACCTGGGCGGAGGCGTAGTCCGCCGCGTCCAGACCCAGCCAGCGGAAGAGCATCACGGCGAACTCCGCCCGGGTCATCTGCTTGTCGGGCTTAGCGGTGTAGCCGCCGTTCTCCTCAAAGCCGGTGAGGATGCCCTCCTGGTAGAAGTAGTTCATGGGACCGCTGGCCCAGTGGGCAGAGCCGCTGGAGAGGGTCAGGTCGGTAAAGGGGGAGGCGGCGGCGGTGCCGATGTCCCAGGAGAGGCTGGCCATGTTGCCGCTGACGTCCCGGGCGGTGAGGGTGACCCGGTGGGCCTTCCCGTCGGCATAGGCCGCCGACAGATCCGCAGACAGCACGCCGGTGGCGGGATCCAGGGAGAAGGACAGGGCCTTCCGGTCACAGGTCAGGGTGATCTGCTCCGCTTTCAGGAAGCCGTCCGCCGCGTCGGTGACGGTGGCGGTGAGACTGCTGCCGGAGAGCTGGCCGGTGATCTCCGGCACCGTGTTGTCGATCACATCGCCGTTGGAGGCCACCAGCTGATCCAAATAGATGGTGCCGGAGGTGACAGGGGCCTCCGCCGTGCCGGCGGTGATGGTGAGGGCCGCCAGGGTGGTGCAGCCCGCGGGCAGCTTCACCGACACCTGTTTCCAGCCGGTAAAGTCCAGGGTAGTCAGGGCGGTGGTAGCGCCGGTGTTGTCATAGAGGGACAGCACGTTGCCGCTGCCGTCGCCATAGACCCACAGGTTCAGCCGGTCATAGCCCTCGGAAACGGTGAGCCCCAGCTGGAGCCCAGCCCCGCTGTCCCCCAGGGTGTAGGCCACCTGGAGGGAGGTCCGGCCCATGCGGACCTTGTCGCCGGTGTGTCCGGCGGTGGTCACGTTGAAGCCGGTGTAGCCGCTGCTCCCGTCTTCAAAGTCCTCCAGTAGGGAGGGACCCCGGCCCACGACGGTGACGGGGATGGTGGCAGTGAGGGACCCCTTGGTGACGGTGAGGGTACCGGTGCCGGGGAGCTGAGAGGCGGTAAAGACGCCCTTCTCGTCCACGGTCCCCACGCCTCCGCTGACCGTCCAGTCATAGGTGGCCGTATCGGATGCAATGGGCAGGTGCTTATAGGTGGCCGAGGCGGACAGCTCCGCCTTGGCCCCCGCGTTGAGCGTCAGGGAAGTGACGGCGGTGTCGCCGCTGTAGATCTGCACGGCGTCGGGGGTGTCGATGGCCTGGAGCTCCAGCTCTCCGGTACGGCCTCCGGCCTTGCCGGTAATGGTGACGGTGCCCGCCTCGTCCGGAGCGGTGAAGGCGGTGCCGCGGATGGAGCCGTCGGAGGCAGTGAGGGTCACGTCATCCCCCATGGGAATGTAGTTGGTGTCCAGAAGGGCGGCGGTGATCTCCACCGTGCTGCCGGCCAGCACATAGCGGTTGTCGGCGCTGAGATATACCGAGCCGGCCCGGTCGGTGGCCTCTTGGGTGGCAACCAGGAAGAGATGGTCAGTCACCTGGCGTTCGCCGCCGTTAGAGGGACTGTTGAGCCGGGTATAGTCGGTGCTGTCCGGCATGGTGGTAACCGCGGTGGTAGAGCCGCCGCCGTCCAGACAGATGGCGTCCACACAGCCCAGCTCCGCCATCCGCTTGGCCAGAGTCTTCTGGGAAGCGCCTACAGAGTAGCCGGACTGCCGCCCGTCCACGGTATAGAGGATCACATCCCCGTCGGCGGTGATGCCCACAGCGGTGCGGGGGGCGTTGGTGCCGTCCAGATTGGCGGTCTGCACCTCACCGTTCTTCACCAGGGGATAGAGGCCGCCGATGGCCTCCGTGACGTCGTTCCACGCCTCGTCCTGGGCGGTGACGGTGAGGCCGAAGATGTCGCCCGCCTTCATGGAGCGCAGGTAGTTGAGTTCCGATACGTCCGCCTTGCCGTTGACGGACAGAACCAGCTGGCCGGGCTCGATATCGGTGGAGCCGCCGGTGGTCTCCCGGACCTCCAGCACCTCATAGTAGCAGGTGCCGCCGATCACCGGCTCAGCCGGGGGCGTCTCTCCGGTGTCGGCGTCGGCCACCGGCTGCAAAATCACGTCCACACCGGCGTCGGTGGTACCGGTGTTGTGGGCGGATTTGAAGTTGTAGGTGTAGACATAGATGCCGCCGTAGCTGCTGCGGGCCTTGTTGACAGCGGCGATGTAGAAGTTGCCCTGGCCGTTGAGGCTGCCGCGGATGGACAGGTAGGGCATGCCGATGACGGCGGAGCCGTCGGACTTGAAGCCAATGGCGTAGTTGGTGCCGCAGGAGCTGTACAGCCGCCCGCCGGACACCAGAATGCCGGTGGGTACGCCGTTGGAGTCAAAGAAATCGCCGTTGACTCCCGCTACCACCCGGTAGCCCTCCTTCTCCAGCTGAGCGGCAGCGGAGGAGCCGGTGCCCCGGGCGGTAACGCTGCCGTTGAAGGCGATTTTGGGGGACACCGCATCGTTGGGGGAGTAGGTAAAATAGGTCTCCCGGCGCATATCGCTGCCGGTCCAGTAGATCTCCTGATACAGGGAGGTACCCTCGTTGAGGACGGTGTCCAGCACCTGCAGCTGTTCGCCATAGGCGTCCGCCGCCAGGGCGGGCAGCGCCGGCAGCACCATGGCCAGCGCCAGGAACACAGCAAATAGTTTGCGCAGTTTCTTCATGACAGTCTCCTTTTTTGCAATGGAACGCGGCGGCCCCGCCGCAGTCAACATAACAACGAGCATACTATACCACTTTTCCGGGCAAAAGTAAACAGAAAAAGGGCGGCCTTTTCCGTCCTCCTCTTTGGAAGGCGCGGGAGAAATCTTGACCCCCGGGGGAATTTGTCGTATGATACAGGTATTAGATTATTCATGGCCCGGAGGGGCCGGGAAGGACGCGCTATGAAGCCAGCTGCCAAACGTTCCGTGCTGCCCTATTATGGGGTAGCCGTCCTGTGGGTGGGGTACGCCCTGGCGCGCCCCCTGTATACCATCCCCTCTTTCCTGCTGGTGGGGATTTTGTCCCTGGGGCTGTTCCTGCTGCTGCGGGCGGTGTGCCCCGATCAGGCGGTCCCCCAGGCGGAGGAGAAGGCCGCGGAGGAAACGCCTGCGGAGGAGAAGAAGCCGGAGGCCACCGGCAATGCGGAGCTGGACAAGGCGATTCGGGAGGGGGAGCTGGCCGTCCGGGAGATGCGGCGGCTCAATGACAGCATCACCGACGAGCGGCTCTCCGCCGCCATCGACCAGCTGGAACGGCTGAGCGGAAAGATCTTTGAGGCGGTGCGGCAGAGCCCGGAGAAGCTGCCCCAGATCCGGAAATTCATGGACTACTATCTCCCCACCACCCTCAAGCTCCTCAACGCCTACGACCGCATGGCGGCCACCGGCGTCAGCGGGGAGAACATCGACGGCACCAAGGCCAAGGTGGAGGAGATGATGGACACTATTGTCACCGCCTTCGCCCGCCAGCTGGACAGCCTCTACGGCGACGAAGCCCTGGACATCTCCACCGACATCACCGTGCTGGAGACCATGCTGGCCCGGGAGGGCCTTGCCGGGGATCGAATGGAGGCGGAGGCCTCCGGGAACGCCCAGGACGGCGGCATCGACCTGAAGCTTTGAACACAAAAGGGATACTGTGAACAAATATGGGAAAGGAATCGACAACTATGACAGACAACAACATGCCTGAACTGACCCTGACCCCCAACGCCGCCGAAGCCGCGGCGCAGCAGGAGGTGCCCCAGCTGGTGCTGGGCAGCGAGCCTCCCGCCCCCGCCCAGGAGGAGAAGCAGGTGGAGCCGGTGAAGCTGGACGACTCCATGCTCACTGAGGCCGAGCGGAAGATGGTGGAGGACTTCTCCCAGAAGATCGATATCACCGACAGCCAGCTGGTGCTGGAGTACGGCTCCGCCGCCCAGAAGAGCGTGGCCAGCTTTTCGGAGAACGCTCTGCGCTCCGTCCGCAGCAAGGACCTGGGGGAGGTGGGCGACACCCTCACGGGCCTTGTGGTGGAGCTGAAGGACTTCGGCGAGGAGGAGGAGAAGAAGGGCATCTTCGGTTTCTTCAAGAAGGCCGGGGACAAGCTGGAGATCATGAAGGCCCAGTACTCTAAGGCGGAGGAGAATGTCAACAAGATCGCCCGCCAGCTGGAGCAGCACCAGATCACCCTGATGAAGGACATCGCCATGTTCGACCAGATGTACGAGATGAACCTGAAGTACTACAAGGAGCTCACTATGTACATTCTGGCGGGAAAGAAGCGGCTGGAACAGGTAAAGGCCACGGAGCTGGAGGCGCTGCGGAAGAAGGCGGAGGCCTCCGGCGCCCCCGAGGACGCCCAGGCCTACAATGACCTCAGCCAGATGTGCAACCGGTTTGAGAAGAAGCTCCACGATCTGGAGCTGACCCGGATGGTGTCGGTGCAGATGGGTCCCCAGACCCGGATGCTTCAGAACAACGATGCGCTGATGGTAGAGAAGATCCAGTCCTCCCTGGTGAACACCATCCCCCTGTGGAAGAGCCAGATGGTGCTGGCCCTGGGGCTGGAGAACAGCCGGAAGGCCACCGCCGCCCAGAGCGCCGTGTCCCAGGCCACCAACGACATGCTGCGGAAAAACGCGGACATGCTGAAGATGGGCACCATCGACGTGGCCAAGGAGAGCGAGCGGAGCATCATCGACATCGAGACCCTCCAGCACACCAACCAGCAGCTGATCTCCACTCTGGACGAGGTGATCCAGATCCAGAAGGACGGCGCCCAAAAGCGGAAGGAAGCGGAAGTGGAGCTGGGGAAGATCGAGGGCGAGCTGAAGCAGAAGCTCATGGAGCTGCGGAGCTGAGACTATGAAGCTGCTGAAAAACCGGGGCTTTGCCGTCGCGGTGATGGTGCTGGCCATCCTCCTCTCCTCCCTCTACGGTCTGAGCAAGAAGCCCCAGGTGGACACGCCGGAGGGAGGCCGAACTCTGGACGAGAGCCTCAGCACCGGCGCTATGTCCCGCTACATCGTGGACGACGCCGGGATCCTCTCCGGCAAGACCGAGGAGACCCTGGCCCTCTACAATGCCAACTGGGATCTGTGGGAGGGCTGCATCCTGGCGGTGGTGACGGTGAATACCGTCAACGGCAGCACGGAGGACGCTGCCTACAACTGGGCCCTCAAGCTGGGTCTCGGGGAGGACGACGCCATTTTGCTCCTGGTCCCCGGCGCGCAGGACGCCGCCCTTGTGGCCAGCGGCCGGTTCTACGACGCCATGGGCGATCCGGTGCGGTACATCGACCAGTACCTCTACGACGACTTCATGGCGGGAGAGTATGACCAGGGGGTCCTCTCCCTCTTCGGCCAGATCCATCTCCTCTTCGGTGAGAGCAGCATGGCCCAGGGCGGCGCCTACGCCGCCGGTGTGGTCACCGTGTTCTCCTTCCTTCCGGCGGTGGTGCTGCTGGTGATTTTGCTGGTGTTCCTCTCCAGTCTGGACGCAGTGCGCCACGCCGCCTGGCGGCGGCGCTACGGCGGTATGGCCGTGCCCCCCGTGGTATTCCGGCCCATCCTCTGGTGGCACCGGCCCGGCGGGGCCTGGTACCGCAGGCGGATGGTCCCGCCGCCTCCCCGGCCTCCCCGCAGGGGACCTCCTCCGCCCTCCGGCGGCGGATTCGGTGGCCCCCGTCCCCCCAGAGGAGGCGGCTCCTTTACGCCCCGTCCTCCCAGAAGCGGCGGCGGTTCCTTCGGCAGCCGGGGCGGCAGCTTCGGCGGCCGCAGCGGCGGCGGCTCCTTCGGCAGCCGGGGCGGCGGCTTCGGCGGAAGAAGCGGCGGCGGCTCTTTCGGCGGCCGGGGCGGCAGCTTCGGCGGAAGAAGATAAGAAACTACGAAAAAGCAGAAAGCAGGCGGTATTTTTTATAATACCGCCTGTTTTTTGTCTCTTCTTTCCGGGTGTTTTTCCGCTTGTTGAAATCACCATGGGACAGGGAGACAAAAAAGAAATATTTAGGGAATACTATGTCTTGCAATTTGCTGAAAAAATGAGGATAATGGAGGCAACAACCCATCTTCGACCAAATTCTCCACAGAACCACTTTTTTAGAGAAAGGATGATTCATCATGCAGCTGCTCCAGGATCGCATCCGGAAGGAGGGCAAGGTCCTGCCCGGCAACATCATCAAGGTAGACGGTTTTCTCAACCACCGGGTGGATACCAAGCTGATGGAGGCCATTGCCGACGAGTTCGCCAAGTATTTTGACATCAGCGACATCACCATGGTCCTCACCGCCGAGGCCAGCGGCATCGCTCTGGCGGCCATCTGCGCCAACCGCTTCAACGTGCCCATGGTGTTCGCCAAGAAGGCCAAGAGCGACAACATTGAGGGCGGCCTGTATCAAAGCGAGATTTTCTCCTATACTTACAAGAAGAAGATGACCCTCATCCTCTCCAAGGAGTGGCTGAACAAGGACGACAAGGTCCTCATCATCGACGACTTTATGGCCAAAGGCAACGCCATGCAGGGCCTCATCGACCTGGTCAATGAGGCCGGCGCCACCATCAAAGGCATCGGCGTGGCGGTGGAGAAGGGCTTCCAGGGGGGCGGCGATCGGTTCCGCAATATCCCCGGCGTGCCCTACAAGGCCCTGGCGGTCATCGAGTCCGCCGAGCCCGGCAACATCGTCTTCCGGGAGGAGGACTGAGTTTTTTCCCTCTCCGGCACATTGTCCCCCTTTTTTGCGTCTGAACAGATAGAAGCGGTAAAGCGATCGGATGAAAGAAGGAGGACCCTGTGATGAAAAAGCTCTGTGTCCTGCTGGCAATCCTGCTGGCACTGTCCCTCACCCTCCCCGGCTGCACGCCGGAGGACCGGAACGACCTGGGCGCCAAGCCGGTGATCTACCTCTACCCGGAGGAGGAAACCCTCGTCACCGTCCGCCTGGACTCCGACTTCCGGCTCACCACCACCTACCCCGCCTACGAGGACGGCTGGACCGTCACCGCCGCCCCCGACGGCACCCTCACCGACGAGAGCGGCCGGAAATACTACTGTCTCTTCTGGGAGGGCCTGTCCTCCTGGGACTACGACTTCTCCCAAGGCTTCTGTGTCCGGGGGGAGGATACCGCCGCCTTTCTGGAGGAGGCCCTCCGGGATGTGGGGCTCACCGACCGGGAGGCCAACGAGTTTCTCATCTACTGGCTGCCCAAGATGGAGAGCAATGCCTACAATTTACTGTCCTTCCAGACAGCGGCCTACACCGATCACGCCCGGCTCACCGTAAATCCCCAGCCGGACACGGTGCTGCGGGTGTACCTGGCCTGGAAGGCCCTGGAGGAGCCGGTGGACATCGAGCCCCAGGTCCTCACCGCCCCCGCCCGGGAGGGCTTCACCCTGGTGGAGTGGGGCGGCTGTCAGGTTTCCTGAGTTTTTCTGGCAGATCGTTCCTTTCTTTGCGTCCTGATTCATAGAAGGCCCTGTATGGGATCAGATGAAAAGGAGGAAACTACTATGAAGAAGCTCTGCCTGCTGCTGGCCGCTCTGATGGCCCTGACCCTCGTCCTGCCGGGCTGTACCCCGGAGAGCGCCAAGGACGCCAAGCCGGTGGTCTATCTCTACCCCGAGGAAGAGACCGAGGTCGCCGTCCGCCTCGATTACGACGGCCAGCTCACCACCACCTACCCGGCCTATGAGGACGGCTGGACCGTCACCGCCGCCCCCGACGGCACCCTCACCGATGAGGCCGGCCGGGAGTACTACTGCCTCTTCTGGGAGGGGACCCCCTCCTGGGAGTACGACCTCTCCACCGGCTTCTGCGTCCGGGGGGAGGACGCCGCCGCTTTCCTGGAGGAGGCCCTCCGGGAGCTGGGCCTCACGGACCGGGAGGCCAATGAATTTCTCATCTACTGGCTGCCCCAGCTGGAGGCCAACGCCTGGAACCTGCTGTCCTTCCAGACGGACGCCTACACCGACCACGCCCGGCTCACCGTGAGCCCCCAGCCGGATACGGTGCTGCGGGTGTTTCTGGCCTTCCAGGCCCTGGAGGAGCCGGTGGACATCGAACCGCAGATCCTCACCGCCCCCGCCCGGGAGGGCTTCACCGTCGTGGAGTGGGGCGGCTGTCAGGTATTTTAACCCAAATGACAAAGGAGTGACCCCATTTGCCCTGTCAATCTGTTCTTGTGCTGGACTTCGGCGGTCAGTATAACCAGCTGATCGCCCGCCGGGTCCGGGAGTGCAATGTCTACTGCGAGGTAAAGCCCTACACCATCTCCCTGGAGGAGATCCGGGCCTTCGACCCCATGGGCATCATCTTCACCGGCGGCCCCAACAGCGTCTACGACGAGAAGGCCCCCCATGTGGACCCCGCCATCTTTACCCTGGGCGTCCCCGTGCTGGGCATCTGCTACGGCTGCCAGCTGATGGCCCAGGCTCTGGGCGGAGAGGTGACCGCCGCCCAGGCGGACACCGCCCGGGAGTACGGCAAGACCGAGACCTACTACGACACCTCCTGCAAGCTCTTCCAGGGTCTGCCTGAGAAGGGCGTCAGCTGGATGAGCCACGGCGACTATATGGCCCGGGTGCCCGAGGGCTTCGCCCTGGTGGGCCGCACCGACGCCTGCCCCAATGTGGCCATCGCCGATGAGAAGCGGGGCTTCTACGGCGTGCAGTACCACCCGGAGGTAAACCACACGGAGCACGGGGTGGACATGATCCGCAACTTCCTCTACAAGGTCTGCGGGGCCAAGGGGGAGTGGACCATGGGGGACTACAAGAACACCGCCATCGCCGCCATCCGGGAAAAGGTGGGCAGCGGCAAGGTGCTGCTGGCCCTCAGCGGCGGGGTGGACTCCTCCGTGGCCGCCGCCCTGCTGGCGGAGGCGGTTGGCAAGCAGCTCACCTGCGTGTTTGTGGACCACGGCCTTCTCCGGAAGGACGAGGGGGACGAGGTGGAGGCCGCCTTCTCCAAGTGGGATCTGAACTTCGTCCGGGTGGACGCGGAGACCCGGTTCCTGCTGAAGCTGGCCGGGGAGTCCGAGCCGGAGCGGAAGCGGAAGATCATCGGCGAGGAGTTCATCCGGGTCTTCGAGGAGGAGGCCAAGAAGATCGGCGCGGTGGACTTCCTGGCCCAGGGCACCATCTACCCCGATGTCATCGAGTCCGGCGCCGGGGACGCTGCCGTCATCAAGAGCCACCACAATGTGGGGGGTCTGCCCGACTATGTGGACTTCAAGGAGATCATTGAGCCTCTGCGGCTTCTCTTCAAGGATGAGGTGCGGCAGCTGGGCCGCGAGCTGGGCCTGCCGGAGTATCTGGTGAGCCGTCAGCCCTTCCCGGGTCCGGGCCTCGCCATTCGGGTCATCGGGGACCTCACCAAGGAGAAGCTGGATATTCTCCGGGAGGCGGACGCCATCTACCGGGAGGAGATCGCCGCCGCTGGTGAGGACAAGAACATCAACCAGTATTTCGCGGTACTCACCAATACCCGGTCTGTGGGCGTCATGGGCGATGGCCGCACTTACGATTATACGCTGGCGCTCCGTGCGGTGACCACCAGCGATTTCATGACCGCCGACTGGGCCCGCATCCCCTACGACGTGCTGGACAAGATCTCCACCCGCATTGTCAACGAGGTCAAGGGCATCAATCGCATCGTCTACGACATTACGTCCAAGCCCCCGGCCACAATCGAGTGGGAATGATTTTAGAAACCCGGAAAAGCCTGATATGACTGGGTTTTTGAGGAATTAGGGCCTTTCGCGGCAA
>CALXDB010000002.1 GCA_944386955.1 uncultured Oscillospiraceae bacterium | reverse complement strand
CAGGTATTCGCCGCCATCCGCACCGCCTTCCCCGCCGCGGAGGTCCGCCGCCCGGTAGACGTCAACACGATATACGCCTCCACCGTCAATGTGTTCATGCACGACGACGCCCCCGACGGCATGAGCGCTGAGGAGTCCCGCCAGTACAGTCTGGACATCGTGGAGCAGGCCTACACCCTGGGCGGCTTTGACGGCGGCTCCTACAGCTTCGTGTGGTTCTTCATGGGCAGCGGCGGCTCCATCGGCTTTGAAAAGGACGAGACCGGCACCATGCGGGTGAAGGACGTCCCCGACGCCTACATGGACCTGGTGATCGCCTCCGACTTCTACCTGCCCAAGCTCTACCCCGGCGTTTTGAAGACGTACCAGGAGGAGGGCTGGGTCTACGACGCGGCCGGCCGGGTGACCCGTGAGGTCCAATACGACAAGGACGGCACGGTTTCCGCCACCCTGGAGGCGGACTACGACGAGGCGGGCAACATGATCGCCTACCGCCACTACCAGAGCGACGGCCAGCTGACCCAGCTGGAGGAGTACACCTATGACAGCCTCAACCGGCTGACGGAGGCCTTCTCCTACGACCCCAGCACCGGCGAACTCCAGGGCCGGATCGAGTACACCTACGACGCCGACGGCAACCGCAGCGGCACCCAGTACAACGCCGACGGCGAGGTCGTCGACCAGTTCTGACCCGGACGTCCCTCTTCCCTTCCCCTACGGAAAAAAGTCCTGAGATCCCCCGATCTCAGGACTTTTTTTGCCGTCACGCCCCGCGTCTCCGCCACTTCAGCAGCAGGGCGGAGTTGACGATCACCAGCACCGACCCGGCGTTGTGGACCAGGGCCCCCACCACCGGGTTGAGAAGGCCGCTGATGGCCAGGGCGATGGCCAGGAAGTTCAGAGCCATGGAGAAGGTCATGTTGATCTTGATGGTAGCCATCATCCGCCGGGACAGGGCGATGAGGTGGGGCAGCTCCTTCACCTCGTCGTCCACCAGGGCGATATCCGCCGCCTCCACGGCGATGTCGCTGCCCACACCCCCCATGGCGATCCCTACCCGGGCCCGCTTCAGGGCCGGGGCGTCGTTGACTCCGTCGCCGATCATACACACCGGTTCCCCCCGCGCCTGACATTCGTCGATGTACGCCAGCTTATCCTCCGGCAGACAGTCCGCTCGTACCTCCCGGATGCCCAGCTGCCCGGCAATGGCGGCCGCCGCACTTCCATGATCCCCGGTGAGGAGCACCGGCCGGACCTCCAGCTCCGCCAGCCGCTTCACCATGGCGGCGCTGTCCCCTCGGAGCGTATCGGAGAGGGCGAGATATCCGGCAAATTTTCCGTCCACCGCCAGATAGACGGCGGTGCAGCCCCTGGCCAGGGCCGCCTCCGCCGCCGGGGGCTCCGTGAACTCCACAGCGTGGTCCCGGAGCAGCGCCCCGTTCCCCGCCAGCACCTGCCTGCCCTCCGCCAGGGCGGAGACACCCCGCCCCGGAATCATCTGAAAGTCCTCCGGCGCGGGAAGGGGGCCCCTCTCCGTCTGCCGCCAGCCCGCCACTACAGCCTTCCCCAGCGGGTGCTCTGACAGCTGCTCGGCGCAGGCCGCCAGCCGGTACAGCTCTCTCTCGCCCAGGGCAGGGTGGACGCTCCCCACCTCCGCCACCTCCGGCACGCCCCGGGTGAGGGTACCTGTCTTGTCAAAAGCTACCGCCTTCACTCCCGCCAGCCGCTCCAGGGCGTCCCCTTCCCGCACCAGAAAACCGTGGCGGGTGGCATTGCCGATAGCGGCCATGATGGCCGTGGGGGTGGCCAGCACCAGGGCGCAGGGACAGAACACCACCAGGATGGTCACCGCCCGGATGATCTGGCCGGTGACAAGCCAGGTGAGCGCGGCGGCGGTGAGGGCGATGACCACGATCCAGGTGGCCCACCGGTCCGCCAGCCCCACGATTTTGGCCTTCCCCGCATCGGCGGACTGGACCAGGCGGATCATCCGCTGGATGGAGCTGTCCTCCCCTACCTTCACCGCTTCCATCTCAAAGGCTCCGAATTGGTTCACCGTGCCCGAGGACACCGGGTCCCCCGGCCCCTTGTCCACCGGCAGAGACTCCCCGGTCATCACCGCCTGGTTGATGGAGGTCTGGCCGGAGAGGATCACTCCGTCCACCGGCACCCCCTCCCCAGGCAGCACCCGCAGCCGGTCCCCCACCCGGACCTCCCGGGCGGGGACCAGGACCTCTCCATCCCCCCGCAGCACCCGGGCGGTCTGGGGCGTCAGCCGTACCAGCTTTTCAATGCCCGCCCGGGCCCGGGACACGGTGAGTTCCTCCAGCAGGGCCCCCAGCTGCATGATAAAGGCCACCTCCCCGGCGGCAAAGATCTCCCCAATGCACACCGAGGCGATAAGCGCCATGGATACCAGCACGTCGGCCTTGATGTCAAAGGCGGTGACAAGACCGATCACCGCCTCCAGCACAATGGGCAGGCCGCACAAAACAATGGCGATCCAGGCCATGTCAAAGGGCAGCAGCCGGATCCCCAAAAGGCTGCCCAGCACCGCCGCCCCCGAGAGCGCCAGCAGCGCCCCGTCCTTTTTGATTCCGCCAAAGTCCAGCAGCGCCTCCAGCTGCTCTATCCAACGTTTCATGGTCATCCGCCTTTCTATACCCATGGGGGTATGCCCTCATTGTACCTATAGGGGTATAGGTTGTCAAGAGGGCAAAAGAAAAAAGCGCCGGCGGGGACGCTTCTTCCTGTCAGCCCATATTGGAAAACCGCTCCACCGCTTTTGTGAAGCTCTCGATGGTCTTGTCCGGGTCGCCATGCTGGATCCCGTCCAGGACGCAGTGCTTGATGTGCCCCTCCAGCACCACCTTGCCGCAGCCGTGGAGGGCGGCCTTGGCGGCGTTGATCTGGGCCAGCACATCCTCGCAGGGCACGTCCTCATCCACCATCCGGTCGATGGCCTGGACCTGTCCGATGATCTTCTTCAGCCTGCGGTGCAGGTTCTCCGCATCCATACACTGTTTCACAAAGGCCTCCTCCTTTCGCGGCCGGTCACCGCTGTCGCTGTTGTTTATTATACCCTCTCCCCTCCCCCCTGTCAACGGAGAGGGCAGCTCCCCCGTTTTTTCCGGTTTTTCCCTGAAAATACTTGACAGGGCCCACCCCCTCTGTGGTAGCGTATAGGCAGATGAGAAGAGAGGAGGAGCGGAATGATCTACAAGGACTTTCACGGACTGCGGCTGTCCGCCCTGGGTATGGGCTGCATGCGCCTGCCCGTCGTCAACGGACGCGACGACCAGGTGGACCAGACGGCCACGGAGGAGATGGTCGCTCTGGCCATGGAGCAAGGGATCAACTATTTCGACACCGCCTGGGGCTACCACGGCGGCACCTCGGAGACCGCCATCGGAAAGGCCCTGGCCCGGTTCCCCCGGGACCGGTTCTATCTGGCGGACAAGTTCCCCGGCTACGACCTGGACAATCTGGACAAGGTGGAGGAGATCTTCGAAACCCAGCTGAAAAAGTGTCAGGTGGACTACTTCGACTTTTACCTCATTCACAATGTGTGCGAGCTGAACATCGACGGCTACCTGGACCCCCGGTACGGTATTCTGGACTATCTCCTGCGGCAGAAGGCCGCAGGCCGGATCCGCCACCTGGGCTTCTCCAGCCACGGCGCTCTGCCGGTGCTGCGGCGGTTTTTGGACGCCTGCGGCGACTATATGGAGTTCTGCCAGCTGCAGCTGAACTATGTGGACTGGACCTTCCAGGACTGCAAGAGCCGGGTGGAGCTGGTGACCCAGCGCCGGATCCCCCTGTGGGTGATGGAGCCCCTGCGCGGCGGTCGGCTGGCCCGGCTGACGGAGGAGGAGGCCACCCCCCTGCGGACCATGCGGCCGGAGGAGCCCGTCCCCGCCTGGGCCTTCCGATTCCTCCAAACCATTCCGGGCGTGACGGTGACCCTGTCGGGCATGTCGGACCTGACCCAGCTGAAGGCCAACATCGAGACCTTCCGCACCGAGGCGCCGCTGGAGGAAGCGGAGTGGGAGGCCCTGGTGGAGCTGGGCCGCCGCATGACTGCCTCCACCCTGCCCTGCACCGCCTGCCGCTACTGCGTCAGCCACTGCCCCCAGGGGCTGGACATCCCACGGCTGCTGGAGCTCTACAACGAGCACCGCTTCACCGGCGGCGGATTTATTGCCCCCATGGCCCTGTCCGCCATTCCCGAGGACAAGCGGCCCGGCGCCTGCGTGGGCTGCCGCAGCTGTGAGGCGGTGTGCCCCCAGCAGCTGAAGATCTCCGAGGCCATGGCCGACTTCCAGGCCATCCTGGCCTGATCTCCCCGCCGAAAACCGAAACAAAGAGGACCCCGCCGCGGAGCAATCGCTCCGCGGCGGGGTCCTCTTTGCCGTTTGGTTCCTCTCCGTTAATACTTGCCGTACTGCTCCATGGTCTCGAAGAGGGCGTCCATGTTCTCCGGCTTGGCATTCTCCAGGCAGCCGGAAAAGTCGAAGAGATAGCCGCCGCCGGGGGCGCAGTCGTCCAGCAGGCGCTTGACGTCGTCGGAGACTTGCTGAGGCGTGCCGAACTCCATCTTTACCAGAGACAGATTGCCGCAGATACAGGCCACCTGGCCCACCGTCTCCTTGGCCCGCTTCATATCCACCTCTTCGAAGTGGTAGAGCACCTTGCCCTTGGGCACATCCATCAGCTGCTCCAGCCGGGAGTTGTAGGGCCCCTCCCCGTAGAGGTAGGGGGTGACTCCCATGTCGATGAGGGCCATGACGATCTTCTTCAGGGGCTTCCAGTAGATCTCCTCATACTGCCGGGGGCTCATAAAGCCGTCCATGCCCTTGTGGAGTGGGAAGAACACCCGCTTGACCGGCAGAGGCGCATCCTTCAGATACTGGAGATTTTCGATCTGCTGCCGGGCAAAGAGGTCGCAGGCCTTCAGGACGTAGTCCTCGTTCTCCACCAGGTCGGTGAAGGTGCCCACGGTGGTGCGGAAGTAGTCGCTGAGGATGTCGAAGGGGGCCTGGGCGGAGCCGGTAAAGGGGGGCGGGAACCCCATCTCCGTCAGGGCTGCGGCGTACTTCCCCGACACCTGGGCGGCCTTGGCGTCCTCGGCCCCGATCTCGGCGATACGCTGCAGAGTCTCCACCGCCGCCGGATGATACAGCGGTGAAAGGAAGGTGGTGCTCAGCACCACTGTGGGCCGGAACAGAATCCCCGCCGTGCCGGTGAGATTGCGGTAGGCCCGGGGGATATATTTGCGGAGCATGAAGCCGGTAAAATCGTCCAGCATCTCCGGATACTCCTCGGCGGTCATGTACTCATTCTCCAGCACCTGGTGGGAGCTGTAATCCGACACCTTGGTACCGGGCCGCCCGGGCCAATCGATCATGGTGGAGCCGGCCAGCTCGTTGGCCCGGCCGCTGACACACCGCGGCCCAAAGGCCACGTCACAGAGGGGATGGTCCCGGTAGAACTGCAGAGCAGCCTCCCCGGCGGCCTCGTAATCGTAGTACAGATCCCGATAGCTGGAACCGTACATCCGCTGCACCACGGAGCTGAAAAAGGGGAACATCGGAACCCGATCCGGCTGCCCCAGCGCGATGGCGGTATTCACGCGATCCAGTCGCTCCTGAAAGAGCTTTTTCTCATGCTCGCCCATGTGCAAAACCTCCCGTTTTTTGATGATGTAGCTGTGCCATATTTTCAGAATAGGACGTTTTGTACAAGCTGTCAAGGCCTATTTGACCCGGCATTGTAGAGAATATCTAAATTTTTTAAATTTCCTGATCTCAATACAATCTTAAGATTTCTTCAGCAAAATCTTAGCAGGATATTAAGAATCTCCCGCTATACTGGGTCTGTAAGATCGGCGGAGAAAGGGGGACTGCCTATGCGGGCCAAAGCCGCCAAGCTGAAAAATGTGCTGACCGGCGCTATGATCTTTCTTCTGCTGCTCACAGGGATCTTTCTCCTCAAGGGCTATTTTGACGGACATTTTCGTACCATGGAGACTTTTCGGGATTATGTGGGCAGCTTTGGGGTCTTTGCGCCGCTGATCCTGACAGTCATTCAGGCCCTCCAGGTGGTGCTGCCGGTGCTGCCGGGCTTCCTTGGCTGTATCGTGGGGGCGGGGATGTTCGGAGCCATGGGGGGCTTCTGGTGCAACTATATCGGCATCAGCGCCGGGTCTATCATCGCCTTTCTCCTGGCCAAGCGCTTTGGCGTGGGGCTGGTGCGGTGCATGGTGCCCATGGAGAAATACGACTCTGTGGTGGCCTGGGTGAATCGGAAAAAGAGCTACACCGCCGTGCTGTTCCTCGCCATCCTCCTGCCCCTGGCCCCCGACGACTTCCTCTGCTACTTCTCCGGCCTCACCGGCATGTCCACCAAGAAGTTCACCTGGATCATCCTGTCGGCCAAGCCCTGGTGTATCCTGGGTTACAGCATCTTTTTCGCCTACTTCGCCAAATAAAAAGGAGGGACCTCCCATGCTGGGCGTCTACAATTACACTGTGATCCTCACCTATTTTGGGATGCTGGTGTCCTTCACCGGCCTCACCTTCGCCGTCCAGGGAGATCTGCGGACGGCCCTTACCTGCCTGATGATCTCCGGGGTGTGCGACATGTTTGACGGCAAGATCGCCTCCACCATGGAGCGCACTGCCCGGGAGAAGCGCTTCGGCATTCAGATCGACTCTCTCAGCGACCTCATCTGCTTCGGGGTCCTCCCCGCCGTCATCACCTGGCGGCTGTCCGGAGGACACTCCGCCGGATTTTACATCAGCGGACTCTATCTCCTGTGTACCCTGATTCGCCTGGCCTGGTTCAATGTGGATGAGGAGGAGCGGCAGGCGGAAAGCGACGGGGCCCGTGAGGTCTATCTGGGCCTGCCGGTGACCATGGCCGCCCTCTTCCTCCCCGCTGTGCTGGGGATTGGCCGGGCTCTGGGCCTGCCCCTGGGGAAGCTGGCCGCCGGACTCCTGCTCCTCATGGGCGCCGCCTTCCTCACCCCTTTCCGGCTGAAGAAGCCGGCTCTTCTGGGCAAGCTG
Organism: uncultured Oscillospiraceae bacterium; assembly: GCA_944386955.1. GTDB lineage: Bacteria > Bacillota > Clostridia > Oscillospirales > Oscillospiraceae > CAJFPI01. Next base: position 41,238 of record CALXDB010000002.1, on the reverse strand, counting down.
GGGATGCTGCTGGCGGGCAGCGCCGGGCTCATCGTCGTGCTGGCGGGGGTGGATCCGTGATGAACAACAGCTCTCCCGCCGTCCGCTTTCTCTACGGCACCGCCCCCGGCCGCGCTCTGCTGTCCCTGACTCTCCGCACCCGGGCGGACCGAGCCGCGGTCCGCTTCCTCCGCTCCCCTCTGTCCCGGCCCGTGGTGGGCTGGTACGCCAAGCGCCACGGCATCTCCCTGACCCGGGAGGAGAAGCAGTGCTACGGCTCCTTCCGGGACTTCTTTGCCCGGCAGCGGCCCACCGCCGTGGACCTGCACCCCACTCATCTCATCAGCCCCTGCGACGGCTGGCTCAGCGTCTACCCCATCCGCCTGGACAGCAGCTTCCGCATCAAGGGCTTCACCTACCGCCTCCGGGATCTTCTGGGGGACGAGCATCTCAGCCGCCGTTATCAGGGGGGCACCTGCCTCATCTTCCGCCTGGCGGCCTCGGACTATCACCACTACTGCTACATCGACGACGGCGTCCAGGGGGAGAACCATTTCATCCCCGGCGCCCTCCACTCTGTGCAGGACGCCGCCTGTGCCGCCTTCCCCGTCTATACCCTCAACCGCCGCATGTGGACCCTCCTATCCACGGAGCACTTCGGTCCGGTGGTGCAGACGGAGGTAGGGGCTCTGGTGGTGGGCGGCATTGTCCCCACCCGGCCCAGCGGCCGCATTCGCAAGGGAGCCTCCATGGGCCGCTTTGAGCTGGCGGGCTCTACCATCGTGCAGCTGTTTGAAAAGGACCGCATCCAGCTGCTGCCCCAGCTCCTGAGCCGCCTTGCCGGCGGGCGGGAAGCGCGGGTCCAGCTGGGCATGTGGATCGGCGAGAGCGCCGGGGAGGTGCCCCATGGATGAACGGACCCGGCGGACGCTGCTGCTGCCCGTACTGGCGCTGGTGTGGAACCAGCTGGTCTACTACACCGGCGGTTTTCTGGGCCGGGACGGCCCCTTCCTCCGCATGGGCCTCCCGCTGGACCGGCTGGTGCCCTTTCTGCCCTGGACAGTGTCCATCTATTTTGGCTGCTACTTCATCTGGGCGGTCCTCTATGTCCTGATGGCCCGGCAGGACCGGACGGCGGCCTACCGCTTCTTCTGGGCCGACTTCCTCTCCAAGACCGTCTGCCTGTTTTTCTTTGTCTTTCTGCCCACCACTCTCTCCCGCCCCACAGTCGCCGGTACTACCCTGTGGGACGCTCTGACCCGGCTGCTCTACCGCATCGACGCCCCCCGGAACCTCTTTCCCTCCATCCACTGTCTGGTGAGCTGGCTGTGCTTTGTGGGGGCCCGGAACCACCGGAGTTTCCCCCGGTGGGCGGTGTGGGCCACCGCCCTCATGGCGGTGCTGGTGTGCCTCTCTACCCTTACCACCCGGCAGCATGTGGCAGCGGACGTAGCGGGCGGCGTCCTCCTGGCGGAACTCAGCTATGCCGCCGCCGGCCTGCCTCGTCTCCTCCGTCCCTATGCCCGGCAGATGAACCGGCTGTGCGGCGGGACGCAAGATTGATTTCTCCCTTGTCCTTTCCGGCAGGACCTTGTATAATGAAACTGCCGGCCCCGATCAGATGGGGCGCAGGGCGGGCTTCGGCGTCTCCCCTGCCAGGGCGGCCCCTCCGCCGACAATCTGGAAGAGGAGAAGGAACGATGGAACATTCCGCCTTCTACGAGGGGGACGTGCTGGCCTATTTCCAGGGAAATCCTCTGGAATTGGCGCTGTATCAGGCCCTCTACGCCCGTATGGACCGGGAACTGCCGGAGAGCCGGGTGAAGGTGCAGAAGAGTCAGATCAGCTTCTACGGGCGGCATCTCTTTGCCGCCGCCTCTCTGCCGGTGCGGCGGAAGAAGGACTGGCCGGAGCACTGCCTGCTGGTGACCTTCGGCCTCTCCTACCGGCTGGAAGATCCCCGGATCGCCGTAGCAGTGGAGCCCTACCCCAACCGCTGGACCCATCATGTGGTGGTATCCCGGGAGGAGGAGATTGACGGGCAGCTGTTGGGCTGGCTTCGGGAGGCCCGGGATTTTGCCCGATGCAAATAAGAAATAAGGCGCGGCCGGAGACAAAGGTCTCCGGCCGCGCTTTTGCACAGATCCAGTCAGCTGCTGCGGGTAAGGTTGGCAGTCTCCCGGTAGATCCGGGTGATCTCCTGGAGGGCGTCAGGGTGGGGAAAATCATGGTGATAGAGGAGGTTGGTCTCCCGGATCATGCTGAGGTTCTCAATGGGCAGCACCGTCAGCTTTCCCTTCCTCCACTCGTCCATGCAGGCGCTGCGGGCCAGGATAGACACTCCCAGGTCCTTGCGGATCAGATCCTTGATGGTTGCGATGTTGTCCACCTCCAGCACCACGTTGAAATCAGTGATGGACAGATTGAGGCTCACCAGATGGGACTCAAAAAGGGTCCGGGTGGCGGAGGTAGCCGGGCGGAGAATCATTTTCTCCCGCCTCAGATCATCCAGCGTCACCAGCCCCTTCTGGGACAAGGGGTTATTGTTGGAGATGGCACACACCAGATAGTCCGTATCCAAAAGGAGGGCGTTGATCCCCGGCTCCTGGAGCCGGCCCTCCACGATGGCCAGGTCCAGCTGAAAATTGGACAGCATATCATAAAGATTATTTATAGTATCTGTAATAATCGATATACTGACGCCGCTGTTGCTGTTGCCGTATTTGGCCAGCACCTCGGCAATGAGATTGCTCTCGGCAGTGTGGGTGATCCCCACCCGCAGCGTGGTCATCTGTCGGGACCGGTCCTCGATCTTCTGCTGCATCCGCTGGTACAGGGCCTGAATTCGGGTGGCGTAGCGGACCACGATCTCCCCGTCCGGCGTCAGCTGTAAAGCGCCTTTGCTCCTGCGGTAGAAGATCTTCACCTGAAGCTCCTTCTCCAGCTGGGTAATATGGTGACTGACGGCGGGCTGGGTGAGGGACAGGGCCTCCGCCGCCCGGGTGAAGCTGCCTTTCTCATAAACCGTCAGCAGAGTCTCCAGCTTGGGATCCAGCATGGCGTCGCCTCCTCTCCGTTTCAAACATAAAAATAAATTATGCTATACTAAATAAAGATGATTTGCATTTATGGCAAACACAGTTTATCATACCACCGTGCAAAGCGCAAGCGCATTTCATCGGCCAGGGAGGAAGAGAAGATGTTGACATCATTGTATGCCGGTCTCAGCGGGGAGGCTCAGGTGCTGCTGTGCCTGGGGGTGATGCTGCTGGGAGGCTTTGCCGCGGCCCGGCTGGCCCGGCTGCTGGGCCTGCCCAGCGTCAGCGGCTATCTGGCGGTGGGGTTCCTGATGGGTCCCTGGGCCCTGGGGATCGTGCCGGACCAGGTGCTGCCGGATATGGACATTCTCAGCGACATCGCCCTGGCCTTCATGGCCTTCGGGGTAGGCAGCTTCTTCCGGAAGGAGACCCTCCAAAAGAAAGACGGCCCTGTGGTCCCCATTGCCCTTCTGGAGTCCTTCGCCGCCGGTCTCCTGGTGGCGGCAGTGATGGCCTTCGGGTTCCGCCTGGGTACAGAGGCCTCCCTGCTGCTGGGTGCCATGGCTATGGCCGCCTCCCCTGCCGGGGCCGCCGCCATTCTGCGTCCCTATCGGGGCGATGGGGACTTTCTGGGCCTGCTGCTCCAGGCGGCGGCGATGGACGGGGTGGTGAGCCTCGCCGTTTTCTCCGTGGCCGCGGCGGCGGTCCACGCGGTGGAGCTGGGCGAGACCTCCTCCACCGGGGCGGTGCTGGCAGTGGTGTGTCACCTGGCCCTGGTGTTCCTGGCCATCCTGCTGGCCCTGCTCCTGGCCCGCCGCCCCGCCCGCCGCAGCGGCGGGGAGAGCCGGGCCATCCTGGCGGCGGCCTTTCTGCTGGTGCTCAGCGGGCTGTGCACCGTGCTGGACCTGTCCCCCCTCCTCAGCTGCATGGTCTTCGGGGCGGTGTATGTGGAGATGAGCCGGGATCAGGAGCTGTACCGGCAGCTGAACGTGTTTGCCGCCCCGGTAACGCTGCTGTTCTTCGTGGCGGAGGGGATCCGCCTGGATCTCCGGGTGCTGGCCGGGGCTGCCGGGGTGGCGGCGGGGTACCTCCTGCTGCGCCTGGCCGGCAAGTGCGCCGGGGCATGGCTGGGCTGCGTGGTCACAAGGCGGCACATCCGGTACCGGGCCCCTCTGGGGGCGGCCCTGATGCCCCAGGCGGGGGTGGCGGTGGGCCTTGCCAGCGTGGCCCAGCGAATCCTGCCGGAGGGCGTGGGGACGGTGGTAGTCACCGTGGTGGTGGCCGCCTCGGTGGTTTACGAGCTGATCGGCCCCGCCTGCGCCAGAGCAGCCCTCTGCAAAGCCGGCGTCATCTGCCGGCAGGAGGAGCCGCCGGAGCAGGCGCCCCGGCGGAAGGAGCCGGCGCGGAACCGGCAGACCGGAGACTGCGGCCGCAGCCCTATTATCAATAAGGTGCTCCTGCCCTACCGGGGCGGCGACAAGGAGGACCGCCGCTGAATATCGACAGAACGCAGAATGCCGCCGCAGAGGGATCCCTCTGCGGCGGCATTCCGTTTGTCCTCATTTTGTCTTTTACTCCGTCGGAGGGATGTCTCCCACCCCGTCCAGCACCAGCCGGGGCCGATAGGGGAAGGACTCGATCTCCTCCCGGGCGGTGACGCCGGAGAGGACCAGCACCGTATCAAGGCCCGTCTCAATGCCGGCGATCATGTCCGTGTCCATCCGGTCGCCGATCATCACCGCCTCGTCGGAGTGGACCCCAAGCATCCGCAGGCCTGTCCGCATCATCAGGGGGTTGGGCTTGCCCACGAAGTAGGCGCTCTTCCCCGTGGCCAGCTCGATGGGAGCCACGAAGGCCCGGCAGGCGGGGACGATGCCGCTTTCACTGGGGCCGGTCATGTCCGGATTGGTGCCGATGAGCCGGGCCCCCGCCCGCACCAGCTGCACCGCCTTGACGATATTGTCGTAGTTGTAGGTCTGGGTCTCCCCCAGCACCACATAGTCAGGATTCACATCGTTCATGGTGATCCCCGCGTCATAAAGGGCGTTGAACAGCCCCGGCGCACCGATGACGTAGGCCGTGCAGCCCGGAGCCTGGGTACTGAGAAACCGCGCCGTGGCCAGAGCACTGGTGTAAAAGTGGCTCTCGTCCACCTCCAGCCCCATCCGAGCCAGCTTCTGCTGCAGCTCCCGGGGGGAACGCTCGCTGGAGTTGGTGAGGAACAAAAACCGCTTGTCCTCCCGGTACAGCCAGTCTACAAACTCCTTCACTCCCGGCAAAAGCCGGTTTCCGTGATAGATCACGCCGTCCATGTCGCAGATGAAGCCCTTTTTCTCCCGCAGCGCTTCCATATCATACCGCCTTTCTCCGCGCCCCTTCGGAGCGCGTTCTGTTTTTTCCATCATACCACGCCTTTCCCCGATCCCACAAGGAAATTCCCTGTAAACTCCGTCCCCTCATTTGTAACATTTTTATGAACCCCCTTGCTTTTTTCCCTCCGCTGCGTTAAGATAGTTTAGCACTCAGAACTCAGGAGTGCTAATATTCTGTTTTTAAAAAATTATCATATAAGGGAGGCCATTTTATGGCGAAAAAGGAATTTCAGACCGAGTCCAAGCGGATTTTGGATCTGATGATCAACTCCATCTATACCCATAAGGAGATCTTTCTCCGGGAGCTTTTGTCCAACGCCTCCGACGCGGTGGACAAGCTGGCCTATAAGGCCCTCACCGACGACGGCGTAGGGATGAACCGCAGCGACTTCAAGATCCACCTGGCCGTAGACAAGGAGGCCCGGACCCTCACCGTCAGCGACAACGGCATCGGCATGACAGAAGAGGAGCTGGAAAGCAACCTGGGCGTCATCGCCCGCAGCGGCTCCCTCCAGTTCAAGGAGGAGATGGCCAAGGCTCACGGAGAGAAGGGGGAGGACAGCGGCGATACCGACATCATCGGCCAGTTCGGCGTGGGCTTCTACTCCGCCTTCATGGTGGCCGACGAGATCACCGTCATCACCCGCCCCTACGGCAGCGACACCGCCTGGCGCTGGCAGTCCACAGGCGCCGACGGCTATACCATCGAGCCCTGCGACAAGGAGTCCGTGGGCACCGACATCATTCTCCACATCAAGCCTGACGGCGAGGAGGAGCAGTACAGCCAGTATCTGGAGCAAAGCCGCATCCAGCGCCTGGTGAAAAAGTACAGTGACTATATCCGCTATCCCATCACCATGGAGGTGGAGAAGGAGCGGATGAAGGAGAAGCCCGCCGACGCCCCCGAGGACTATAAACCGGAGTGGGAAACCTACACGGAGACGGATACCCTGAACTCCATGGTGCCCCTGTGGCAGCGGCCCAAGAAGGACGTGGAGCAGGAGGAGTACGACCGGTTCTATCAGGACAAGTTCGGGGACTATCAGGCGCCCCTCGCCACCATCAAGGTGGATGCGGAGGGCCTTGTCAGCTATAAGGCGCTGCTGTTCATTCCTGCCCACACTCCATATGACTTCTATACCCGGGAGTATGAGAAGGGCCTGCAGCTCTATTCCAGCGGCGTGCTCATCATGGACAAGTGCGGGGACCTCCTGCCGGAGCACTTCCGCTTTGTGAAGGGCGTGGTGGATACCCCCGATGTAAGCCTCAACATCTCCCGTGAGCTTCTGCAGCATACCCGGCAGCTGAAGGTGATTTCCACCAATCTGGAGAAGAAGATCAAGGCGGAGCTGCTGCGGCTGCAGAAGGAGGACTTTGAAAAGTATCAGCAGTTCTGGACTGCCTTCGGCCGTCAGATCAAGTACGGCGTGGTGGGAGAATACGGTATGCACAAGGATCTCCTGCTGGATCTGCTGCTGTTCTCCTCCTCCCACAATGAGAAGCCCACCACCCTGGCAGCATACAAGGAACGGATGAAGGAGGACCAGACCTTCATTTACTACGCCGTGGGTGAGGACGCCGGAAAGCTGAGCAAGCTGCCCCAGGCGGAGCGGATTTTGGACAAGGGCTATGAGATCCTCTACCTCACCGAGGATGTGGACGAGTTCTGCATGCAGACCATCCGGGAGTATGACGGCAAAGCCCTCAAGAGCATCAATGACGAGGACGCTCTCCCCGAAACCGAGGAGGAAAAGAAGGCCGCGGAGGTGAAGGCCGAGGAGGCCAAGGACGTGTTGGCCTTCCTGAAGGAGGCCCTGGGGGACCGGGTCGCTGACGTTCGGATCTCCAAGATCCTCAAGAGCCACCCCGTCTGCATGACTGCCGAGGGCCCCATGTCCCTGGAGATGGAGAAGTACTTCAAGCGCAACGGCGGCGAGATGATGGCGGGCATGTCCGCCCAGCGGGTGCTGGAGCTGAACGCCGACAGCGAGGCCTACGCCGCATTGAAGCGGGCGGTAGACAGCGATAGGGAGCTGGCAAAGAAGTACGCGGAGCTGCTCTACTGCCAGGCGCTGCTCATCGCGGACCTGCCTCTGGAGGACCCCTCCGCCTACACCGACCTGGTGTGCAGTCTGATGAAGTAAGCCCCCTGGCTGACAGAGCAGCGGACCGCCCATCAGTCTGGCCTATCTCCTTTGCAGGAGGTCTGTGCGGAACCGCATCGGCAGGCGTATCCATGTAAAGTTCTTTCCCTTGCATCCCATTGCAGCTTAGCATCTTTTGTTATACTTTTATTGGGAAATTTCTGTAAAGTGTTTTCACTTTCAACCGTAGTTCTCCTTTGTTATCCGGACGTTCCCGGCAATGCGGCCGCTTCTGCCGGAACACGGTGCAAAAAGCTCCTCCCCAGAGCGTGTCCGCTCTGGGGAGGAGCTTTTTCACATCACAGCCGCAGGCCCCGATAGCGGTTCAGGCAGGCCAGGATCTCCTGCCGCCGGGGCCGGGCCAGGCCGGGCCCGCCGGATCGGCTCTCCCACAGAGCGGAGAGCCCCTCCCTCTCCAGCAGATCCTCCAAGGCGTCCGCCGTCTGCCGGAGAGTCCGCCGCCCGTCCAGGATGTGCCGCTGGGCGTAGAGCAGGCAGTACCCCAGGGCGGCGGTCTGCTCGGCGTCGATGAGCTGCTCCACATACCTGAGGTCCACCGTCTCCTTGTTCACCGTTACCCCGTCGCGGCCCATGGTCTTCACCTTCACCCGCTCGTCCCGGAAGGCCGGAGAGACCTGGGGCCGCCGGTCGAAGTCCGGCTGTCCCTCCGGCATGGGGGCCGCCTCCTGCGGAGGGAAGTCTCGGGCCGCGTCCTTAGCAGCGGCGGTGATGTCCCGGGGGACGTACCGGTCCATCTGTAAAATAGTATCCGCCTCATGGAAGAAGGCGCCGGAGCTGCCCGCTACCAGCACCGTGGACACCCCGAACCGGTCATAGAGTCCACGGACCCGGTCCAAAAAGGGGGTAATGGGCTCCATGTCCCGGTGGATCACCCGCTGCATCAGCTGGTCCCGGACCATGAAGTTGGTGGCGCTGGTATCCTCGTCCATCAGGAGGAGGGAGGTTCCCGCCTCCATAGCCTCCGCCACGTTGGCCGCCTGGGAGGTGCTGCCGCTGGCGTCCTCAGTGGAGAAGTGGACCGTGTCCCTGCCGCTGGGCAGGTCGTTGATGAACAGGGAGATGTCCGTCCGGCAAACGTTCCTCCCGTCCTCTGCGCGAATCTTCACTGCGGTGGGATCGGTGATGACGTACTCCCGCCCGTCTCCGGCGATGTGGTCGTAGACCCCCAGTTCCAGGGCCTTGAGGAGAGTGGACTTGCCGTGGTAGCCGCCCCCCACGATGAGGGTAAATCCCCGCTTCACCCCCATGCCGGTGATCCGCCCCCGGTGGGGCAGATCCAGGGTGACGGAAAGAGATGCCGGAGAACGGAAGGGCACCGCCCCCTCCATAGGCCGCTGGGAGATGCCGGAGACCCGGGGCAGGATGCTGCCGTCGGCCACAAAGGCGCACAGTCCCAGCTCCGGCAGGCGTGCACGGAGATACGCCTGGTCCTCCGCCAGGTCCGCCGCCGCCCGGAGGACGCCGGCGTCCCAGTTCCGGCAGAGCAGGGACCGCTCCACGCACCGGGGCAGCAGGTCGAAGAGGAGCTTCTCCAGCTCCCGGGCGTTGATGGTGCGGCCGTTGGCGGGAAAGCCCACCTCCAGCCGGAGGACCACCCCGCCGCTGTCCGGGTCCACCCGGCAGGCGGTGCGCTCCAGCACCTCCTGGCCGCAGCGGCTGACGGAGACCAGGCCGCTGCGGCCGGAGCCCTTGGCCTGGAAGGAGGCGTCGGCGGCCGCCCGGCCGAAGCGGCGGAGCAGCTGGTCCTCCAGGGCCCGGCGGCGGCAGGGCACGCCCCAGAGGTCCCGGGGAAACCCCGCCGTCCTCCCGTCCACCTGGACGCTCACCCGGGAGGGGGCGGCGAAGGGGTCCCCCTGGACGTGGTCGATGGACAGCACATAGCCGGGAAACCGCCAGGCCCCCCGGGTGTCCTTATAGGCGGGGTAGCCCCGCCGGTCAATGCGTGCCAACAGCTCGCTCAGTTCCTTAGATGTCTGCATGCTCGGCTCCTCCTGCTGGAATTTCAATAAATCTATTATACCGGGAAGCGGCGGCGGATACAACGGGAAAAGACCTGTGATTTGCTCTTGTGTGCCCCGGCGGTCTGTGGTAAAATAAAGACGATCATTTAATTTTGTTTTTATAGAGGGGAGGGGCGGCCATGCCCAAGGTGGCCTATTCCGAGGCGGAGCGGCAGCAGGTCCGGGAGAATCTGGTGACCACCGCTCTGGACCTGATGGCCCGGCAGGGCATCCGCCGCACCACGGTGGAGCAGGTATACCGGGCCGTGGGCATCTCCCGTACCTTTTTCTACACCTTCTTCCCCACCAAGGAGGACCTGGTGGTGGAGGCCTTCTACCGCCAGCAGCCCCGGGTGCTGGATTTCGCCCGGCAGAGTCTGGAGGGCCGCTCCTGGCGGGAGGGCGTGACGGACTTTCTCCGGGCCTGCTGCGCCGGGCCGGGCGGCAGTCTCGCCGTGATGACGGTGGAGGAACAGCAGGCCCTTTTCCGGCGGCTGTCGCCGGAGACCCGCCGGGTCTTTCGGGAGAAGCAGGCCGAGCTCTTCAACGGCCTGCTCCGCTGCTTCAGCGTTCGGCCCAGCCGGGAGCGAACAGCCCTCTTCACCAATCTGTGCCTTTCGGTGATGGTTCTGCGCCGGGCCGTCCCCGACGCCCTGCCTTTCCTGGTGCCCGAAGCCGCCGACGCCGCCATGACCATCCAGATCCAGACCATCGTGGACCTGCTGGACGCCATGCGGCAGGAGGATGCCGACCTATCGTAACAGATCCGCCCGCGGGACGCCGCAGCTTCCCCGGACGGACCCTTTTTCCCTTTGATAAAAACAACTTTATGATTTCATCTTTATTTTGCAGAACGCCGGGAGAACTCTCCCGACGGATCGAAACCACACACAACGACACAGGAGGAAACAACGTATGGGATTTTTCAGCAAGCTCTTTAAGGGACCGGAGATCGACATGGCCAAGAGCGAGGCCAACGCCAAAAAGATGCGGGCTCTGTTCAATGAGGCAGTAGAGGACGGAGACGGCTACCGGCTGCTCTTCGGCTACACCGAGGACGTGAGCCGGTTCAACTACGGCTTCGTCCACGGCAGCAAGACCAAGATCGGGAATCTGATCGTGGGGTGGAACGAGGCGACGGAGACCATCGCGGCGGTACCCACGGTGCCGGACCTCTCTGGCCGCGGTGATGCGGTTTTCTACCGCCGCAGCGAGATTTTGAAAGCCTACCGAAACAAGTATCCCACCGATGCCTTTGTCATCTACCCCGATCGGAAGGGTTATCTGGCCATCAATGCATACGACTGGCTGGACGATGAGAACCTTTATGTTTATGTGTCCCAGGAGGCGGAGCTGGCGGCCTTTACCGACTTCTTCATGAACCGTTTTGCCAAGAAGTGATTCCCTTTTCCTTTCCAATTCTTTAGGAGAACTTTATAGAATTTTTGCGGCGGTGTGATATACTCTCCTCAACTTCTAGCTCCACAGGAGGCCCGCCATGGAACCCACTTTTTTCTTTCACCCCACTCCCCTGGACGCCGCCGCCCTCCGTCCCCAGGTCCGCCGGGCCCTGGAGCGGCGGACGGAGCAGCTCTCCCGGCAGAAATACCCCCGGCTATGGGCGGCAACAGACCGGCTGAACCGGGGGGAGCGGGTCCCCAAGGTCATCGCGGAGCGGCGGAAGCGGCGGCGGGCCCTTTTCGGCCTTCTGGGCTGGGCTCTAGGCCTCTTTCTCCTGATCTCCGGCCTCCTGGACCCCAAGGCTCTGGCGGTCCCCCTGACCATAGGGGCCCTCTGCTTCGGCGCCGGCACAGCCATTCTGTGGCGGAACCGGCGGGCCGCCCTGGGGTTTCTGGACCTCCCGGCAGGGCTGGCCCTCTCCGTCGGTGCCCTGGCCGCCCCGGTGAAGCTGGGGGCCCTTCTCCCTCTGGGGCTGGCGTGCCTCCTCATCGGCGCCGCCGCCCTGCTCCGCCGCCGGGGCCGGACCGATGCCTTTGATCGGGCGGCGGCAAAGCTGCTGGGGGAACGAGCCGCCGCCCAGGGGATGGAGGGGGCCCAGGTCCTCCTCGCCCCCTCCGGCCTCTCCCTCCGCCGGCGGGGCACGGAGATCGGCCCCCTCCCCCTTGTTCTGATCCTGGAGACGGAGGAGCTGCTCCTCCTCTTCGGGGAGGAGACGGTGACAGTGCTGCAAAAAAAGGACCTGTGCCGGGGGACCCTTCCCGCGCTGCGGGAGGTCCTCGGGGCACAGATCCCCTATGAAACGGTCCTGCGGGACGGTTGATCTCGGCCTACGGCCGTGCCTCCTCCCGGACCAGGGCGTACAGCTTCATGTCACGCACCGCGCCGTTTTTCACGGCGTTCTTCCGCAGCACCCCCTCCAGCTGAAAGCCCGCTTTCTCCAGCACCCGGCAGGAGGCCAGGTTGTCCGCGAAGGGCTCCGCGAAGATCCGCAGGAGGTCCGTCTCCCGGAAGAGCCGAGCACACAGCTGCCGCACCGCGCTGGTGGCCAGTCCCTTTCCCCACCAGGGGGCGCCGATGTAGTAGCCCATCTCGGCGGTGCGGCAGTGGATGTTCTCCCGCCGGAAGGCCCCGATGCTGCCCACCGCCCGGTCCGCCACGGTGATGGCGAAGGGGTAGGCGGCGTGGGGATCGGCGGCCAGCATGGCGGCGATGAAGTCCGCCCCGTCCTGCCGGGTGTAGGGATAGGGCAGACCGTCCCGCAGGTTATCCAGCACCCTTCGGTCGTTCAGAGCCGCCGCCAGATCCCCGGCGTCCTCCAGACGCCAGGGCCGCAGTACACAGTCCATTGCAATCGCTCCTTCTCCCCCTCCGGGGAGGGGGTGTTTTTTTACCTGGGGGGCAGCACGGCGGCCAGGGCCTCCTTGATCCGCCCCATGTCCACCGGCTTGGCGATGTGTCCGTTCATCCCCGCCGCCCGGGCCGCGGCCACGTCGTCCTCAAAGGCGTTGGCCGTCATAGCCAAAATGGGGATGGCGGCGGCGTCCGGCCGGTTCAGCCGCCGGATCTCCCGGGCGGCGCCGTAGCCGTCCAGCTCCGGCATCTGGATGTCCATGAGGATCGCCTCAAACTCCCCCGGCGCGCTGGCGGCGAAGGTCTCCACCGCCTCCCGGCCGTTCTCCACAGCGGTGACCTGGGCCCCCTCCATGCCCAAAAGCTCCAGGGCGATCTCCTGGTTGAGGAGGTTGTCCTCCGCCAGAAGGAGGCGGCGGCCTGTCAAATCCGCCTCTGCCGCCTGCCGGCCTTCCCGGACCGGGGCGGTCTCCTTCGGCAGAGCGCAGGGAATGGTCACGGTAAAGCGGCTGCCCTCCCCCTGGCGGCTCTCCACCTGGATCTGGCCCCCCAGCATCTGCACGATGCTCTGGGCGATGGCCATGCCCAGGCCCACGCCGCTGGTGGTGCCGGTCATGGAGGTATCCTCCCGCTCGAAGGGCTGGAAGATCCGCTCCAGAAACTCCGGGGCCATGCCGATGCCCGTGTCGGACACGGTGAAACGGAAGACGGCCTGGCCGGGGAGGCCCTCCTCCAGCTCCTCCGCCTCCAGGATGATGGAGCCCCCGGCGGGGGTGTACTTCACCGCATTGGACAGGAGGTTGTTGAGGATCTGGTCCAGGCGGCTGCCGTCGGTGATCACCTGCCGGTGCCGCAGATTCAGGGGCCGGAGGGTGAACTGCTGGTGCTGGGCCCTGGCCTGGAGGCGGAAGAGGTCGGCGGTCTCCTCCATCTGGCGGACCAGGTCCACCGGGGCCAGGTGGAGCTCCATCTTCCCCTGCTCGATCTTGGCGGTGTCCAGCACCTCGTTGATGAGGTGCAGCAGCTGCTGGGAGGCCGCCGTCACCTTGTCCAGGCAGTCCGCCGCCTTCTCCGGCTGGTCCAGGCTGGACTGCGCCAGCTTGGCAAAGCCGATAACGGCGTTCATGGGGGTGCGCATGTCGTGGCTCATCCGGGAGAGGAAGTCGCTCTTGGCCTGGTTGGCTATGCGGGCACTGTCCAGAGACTCCCGCAGCATCCGGCTTTTCGCCAGCTCCTCAATTTTGCTGTCATGGATGAGGCGGAAGGCCAGGATCACCTGCCGCTCCTCCCCCGGCACGGCGAAGGCCTCGGCGCTGACCCAGCGGGGCCCCTGAGGGAAGACTCGCTCATACTCCAAAAAGCGGCGGGCGGACGCCCCGTTTCCCAGTCCGCGCAGCTGTTCCGGGGAGAACTGCTCCAGAAAACCGGACCAGTCCCCCTCCCGGACCATAGAGGACCGCACCTGCTCCAAAAAACGGCCGTAGGCGTGGACGCCCCTCCCGTGGCCGCCGGTCCCGTCCTCCATCCTGGTGACCTCACAGCTCTCCCGTTCCACATCCACCAGCACCACGCAGAAATAGGTCTGTCCCAGGGCCTCAAAGCAGTTCACCGCCCGGCGGTTGCGCCGGTCGGCCAGGTAAGCCCGGATAAAGAGGTAGAGGAGGAACAGCAGGAAAATCCCTTGGAGCGCCAGCTGCAGGCAGAAGATGTTCGTAGCATCCTGGGTGATAACGGAGCGGGGAATGGTGACGATGCAGGTCCACCCGTCCACCCCTGTGATGTAGTAGTGCTGATAGCTGTCCGTCTCCCCATCCCAGCGGAGCATCCCCCGATCCCCCTCGAACCGGGCCATGAGATCCAGATAGTCCTGAGGCGTGAAGCCATCCAGCTCACAGCTGATGTGCTCCCGGCCGATCTGCTGGTGGAGCAGCACGTTCCCCGTCTGATCCACGATGGTGGCGGTACCGGGGTAGACATCGCTGCCCCGCTCCCACTCCACCTCGATCTCCCCCACCCGGATGTCCAGGGCCAGCACGCTCTCCCCGTCCTCCAGGAGCTTGGAGAGGCTCACCATGCGGGTACCGGTGCGGGCGTCCTCATAGACCATGGAGCGGGCGCAGGCGCCCCCGGCTTCCACCGCCTGGAGGTACCAGGGCCGCTCCAGGATGTTGTACTCCGGACCGGGCCGCCAGCCGCTGCTGTAGACCCCCTCCCCCCGGATCACGCCGTAGATCCCGCTCTCGTCGTACTGCATGGTCTCCTCATACTGGAGGGAAAAGGCGGTGATCCACTGCTGGACGTCCTCCGCCGCAGCGCCCTGCTCCATCATGGCGTCCACCATGTAGGCGGCGTCCTCCAGGATCTGCTGGTACTGGCCCATGAAGGCGTCCACCTGGAGATTGAGATAGTCGGCGGTCATGGCCCCCAGCTCGTTAGCGGAGCGGTAGGCGCTCCGCCCGGAGATGTATACGCCCGAAAAGGCCAGCACCCCCATCAGCGCGAGCAGCAGCAGATTCTGCAGCAAAAAGCGGCGGCTGGATCTCTCGATTCCCCGCACCCGGCACCCCTCCTCCGCCCACCCTCCGGGCGGACGTTTTTATTTTATCAGATCCGTATGTTTTATTATACAGCGCAAGAAACAAAGCCGCAAGCCCCGTCTGCTCGGGAAGCTCCTCCGCAGAGGCCGGGAAACGGAGGCGAACAGCAATCCGAATGTGGAGAAGGCCGGAGACCGGGCTGTCCGGTCTCCGGCCTTCCGCCGTGCTCTGGTTTCTTGTGAAAAAGCGGGGACTCCGGAGGGACCCCTGTGGCAGCAGCCACAGGCCTCCCTTCTTCTTTACATCTGCCCCTTCCACACCCGGGCCAGGATGTCCTTCAGCACCAGCAGCGCATCCGTCTCGTTATAGCCGTACTCCACCCGCAGCTGGGTGAGCATCTCCCGCAGCTTTGGCGCATAGTCGCCGATGTGTACGGTCTTATGGTAGGTACCCAGCACCGGATACTTCTTGCTCCACACCCGGTTCCAGTCGATCCGGGCCTGTGCCTCCTCGCTGACGCTGTCGATCATCTGCTGGGCCTGCTGCTCATCAAAGTCGTACTCGATGAGCTCATCCCGAGACATATGATAGAGCACAGCCAATCCCTTGGATTGGCGGATGTCCGGCAAGGTCTCTCCCGTCTCCCACTTGGAAATGGTCTGGCGGCTGACCCCCAGCTTCTCCGCCACGTTCTCCTGGGTGAGGCCGCTTTTCTTCCGGGCATGGTATAAACTGCTTCCCAAACTCATGACGATTCCTCCTGATCTGGCGTTCTGCCTGTCAGTATACCGCGCTGCCGCAAAAAACTCCACCAATTAAAGGCGCCTCTTTTGCCCGTTTTCTTAACAGAATCTCATCCCCGCCGGCGTCGGAGCAGAAAATAGACAAGAGGAAAAAGGGCCAGGAAAGCCGCCCCCAGGCAGGGAAAATAGAGATCCCGCGGCAGCCGGCCCACCGCCGGATGGCTCAGCGCACACAGGGCGGCGCAGCCCGCCAGAACCAGGGCGCTGGCCAGAACGCCCAAAAGGCTCCGATCCTCCGCCAGCTCCGGACCGCCGTCCAGACGCTGCCGCCGCTCCAGCTGACGCAGCAGCAGCTCCTCGTCCTCCATCCCCCTTGCCAAAAAGCGGGTGCAGGCCGCCGTCCCGCCGGACCGCCGGACTCGGCATCGGACGGCATACTGTCCATTCTTCTCCCAAATACGCTCCACTTTCAGAATTTCCCCGGCTCCGGCAGGCACATAGGGCCGGTCCGCCAGGCGGCGCAGAAAGGCCTGGGTCCTCATGGCGTCGGCGGCGTAGTCCAGCACATTGCCGTCCGGACCGAACAGGGTCCTGGCGTCCGCCAGAAACAGCCGGTCGTCCTCCGTCAGGAAAAACACGGCGGCATCCCCCGCTGTGCGCCGGCCCAGCCGCAAAGCCAGGACCGTCCCCAGGGCGGTGACGGCGCAGACCAGCGCCAGAGAAGCGGCCTCCCGGGGCAGCAGCCATCGGAAAGACAGCCAGACCCCACCCGCCGTCAGCGCCAGCATCAGCGCCGCAATGCCCAGGATCCCTCCCAGGGTATGAAGTCCGAAGCGGCTTCCCCGGGCGGTGTCAGGAGACATCCAGATCATGCTGCACTTCACGCAAACTCCCCCCTGCTCCATCGGTATAGCGCCCCTCCCGTCAGATCCGCTCCCACAGGAGACGGTTGTCCTCAAAGCGTGCGGCGAGTTTTCCGGCGTCCTTCATCCAGGAGAGATAGGAGCGGACGGTGCTTCCCACCAGCACATACTGCTGGAAGTCCATGGTCAGGCCGTACCGGGCAAAGAGCCTCTGCAAAACGTCCTCAAAGCACATCGGTTCACCGCAGACATCCTCGATCTCACCGGCGATCTCCCACACCCTGTCGATGTTGTACTGGGCCAGGGGCGCAATGTCCTCGCAGGCCGCGGCGTGGGCGGGGACGAACAGCCTGGCCGTCATGGCCTTCACCTTCTCCAGAGTCTCCAGATAGGCGGCCACATCGTACACAAAGCCGATCCGGTATTTGTCCAGGGTCTCCCGGCTGGAGAGGCAGTCCGCCAGATAGACCACGCCGTCCGCCGTGCGGAAGCCCGCCATGTCGAAGAAGTGGCCGGGCAGCGGGATCACCTCCATGCCCTCCGGCAGAGCCTGTTCCGTCAGAAGCTCCGCGCCGCTCTCCTGGGCCAGGAGGAACTTGTGGCGCAGATCCTTGAAGGGGTAGCCGCCGTAGAGGAAGGACGGCTCCAGCACCGGATGCCGGGTAAAGGCGCACTCGATGCCCGGCGCGTAGATCCTGCACCCGGTCTGACCCTGCAGATACCGGTTGCCGCCGATGTGGTCGGCGTTGGAGTGGGTGTTGTAAATGGCGGTGAGACGCCAGCCGTTGGCGTCCAGGATCTGCCGCACCTTGCGGCCCGCGTCCTTGTCGCTGCCGCTGTCGATGAGGCACACGTCGGTATCGTTCAGCCGCACCAGCCCGATCTTGGCCGGGCTCTGGATGTAGTAGCTCCCCCCAGCGGCCTGGATCAATTCATACATATCAGCTGCCCCCTTTCTCTTCCGTCCCAGTATACCACGGTCCGCCCCCGGGGGAAAGGGCCAGTTTTCCCCGGCAGAGCGTCCCGGACCGTCGGAGGGGGCTTGTGATTGCCAGATAGGGCCGCCTGTGGTATGATAAAGTCATCCCATATCCATTTGAGGAGGTGTCCCATGCCCCTTGTCATCGTGCGAAACGACATCACCGCCATGAAGGTGGACGCCATCGTCAATGCCGCCAACGAGAGCCTGCTGGGCGGCGGCGGGGTGGACGGCGCCATCCACCGGGCTGCCGGTCCGGATCTATTGAAAGAGTGCCGCACCCTGGGCGGCTGCAAAACGGGCCAGGCCAAGATCACCAAGGGCTACCGCCTGCCCGCCAAATTCGTCATCCACACCGTGGGCCCCGTCTGGCGGGGCGGCGGCCGCGGGGAGCAGGAGCTTCTCATCTCCGCCTACCGCACCTCTCTGGAGCTGGCCCTGGCCCACGGCTGCGGGACCGTAGCCTTCCCCCTCATCTCCTCCGGGGTCTACGGCTATCCCAAGGACCAGGCGCTGAAGGTGGCGGTGGACACCATCGGGGACTTCCTCCTCATCCACGACATGACGGTCTACCTGGTGATCTTCGATCGGGCGGCCTACACCATCGGCGGCAAGCTCTTTGCCGACATTGCCGCCTACATCGACGACCGCTATGCGGAGACCCACACCGACAGCCGGGAGGAGCAGTGCCGCCGGGCCATGACCTTCGGCGCTCCCTCCGCTCCGCCGGAGCTGTGGGCCCCCTCCCCCTGCACCGCCCCGGCCACCCTGGACGAGGCCCTGGGCCGGCTGGACGAGAGCTTTTCCCAGATGCTGCTGCGGAAGATCGATGAGGCCGGGCTCACCGACGCCCAGTGCTATAAAAAGGCCAACATCGACCGCAAGCTCTTCTCCAAGATCCGCTCGGACGCCCACTACAAGCCCTCCAAGCCCACCGCCATGGCCTTTGCCGTGGCTCTGGAGCTGCCCCTGGAGGAGGCCCGGGAGATGCTGGAAAAGGCGGGCTTCGCCTTCTCCCACGCCAGCAAGTTCGACATCATCGTGGAGTACTTCATCGCCCGCCAAAACTACAACATCTTTGAGATCAACGAGGCTCTGTTTGCGTTCGACCAGAGCCTTTTAGGAGGTTGACGCCATGCCCCGTACCGACGTGACAGAGATGCCCTTTGCCAGGCTCTATCCCCTGCTGGTGAACAAGGCGGTGAAAAAGGGCCGCACCCGGGAGGAGGTGGACCAGGTGACCTGCTGGCTCACCGGCTATACGGCAGAGGACATCGCCCGGCTGGAGGAGTCCGGCACCAGCTACGGAGACTTTTTCCGGAACGCACCCGCCCTGAATCCCAACCGCACGCTTATCACCGGAACGATCTGCGGCGTCCGGGTGGAGGAGATCCAGGACCCCCTCATGCGGGAGATCCGGTATCTGGACAAGCTGGTGGACGAGCTGGCCCGTGGGAAGGCGATGGAGAAGATCCTGCGCAAATAATTGTCGCCTGAGAGGCGACCAAAGGGAAGCAAAGTCCCCTATACTGTACTTGTAAGCCAAGCAAACACAGAATAGGGGGACCTTTTATGAAACAGAATCTGACAGAGCTGATCTTCATCCTGGACCGCAGCGGCTCCATGCAGGGGTTGGAGGGCGACACCATCGGCGGCTTCAACGCCATGATTGGAAAGCAGAAGAAGGAGCCCGGCGAGGCTTTCGTCTCCACTGTCCTCTTCGATGACCGGACCGAGGTGCTCCATGACCGTGTGGCGCTGGACCGGGTGAAGCCTATCACCGACCGGGAGTACTACGTCCGGGGCTGCACCGCCCTGCTGGACGCCGTGGGCGGAGCCATCCACCACATTGGGAACATCCATAAGTATGCCCGCCCCGAGGATGTGCCGGCGCACACTCTCTTCGTCATCACCACTGACGGCATGGAGAACGCCAGTCGCCGCTATTCACACCAGCAGGTGAAGGAGATGATCCAGCGCCAGAAGGAGAAGTACGGCTGGGAGTTCCTCTTCCTGGGGGCCAACATCGACGCAGCGGAGACGGCGGGAAGCCTGGGCATCGCCCCGGACCGGGCGGTGAATTACCACTGTGACAGTCAGGGCACTCGCCTCAACTACGAGGTGGTGGGCCGCGCGGCGGCGGCCATCCGGCGCAGCGCGCCTCTGGACGGACACTGGAAGGATGCCATCGAGGCAGACTTTCGGAAACGGAAGCGGGACCGCCGCTGACAGGTACCTGCCTTCTCGCTTTCCCGGGACCGGCAGCTTTCCCGGCAGAGCGGCGGAAAAATCGCCCCTTCCGCCCCGTTTCCCTGCCATTTTCCCCGACGGTGTGCTATACCGGAAAAATAAGGCCCAGAGGTATTTCGCCGCGGGAGAGATATCTTCCCATCAGGAGGCAGAACATGACCTATTCCAAAGAAGAGCTGCTGGAAGCAAAGCGGCAGATCGACTCCACCCTGCATAAACTGCGGGAGACTGTCAAGACCCTGGAGGGAAAAGACGATCCCTCCCGCTGCAGATCCCAGATCACTCTGGCCAAGCGCCGCACAGAGGCCTTTGCCATCGCCCTCTCCCTCATCGAGAGAGAGTTGGCCCGGATATCGGAATAAGCACTATGCCCGGAGCTTCCCTCTAACCGGAAGCCCCGGGCATGTTTTCCCCAAAGTCACCCCGCCCTGTCCGGGCCGGGTGGTCAAACGGCCAGCTCCGCCAGACAGGCCGCCATCCGCTCCAGAGCGGTCCCCAGGCCGCCGAAGCCTGCACAACGGCTGGGCCGGGTGTTGACGGCGTGGTCCAGCAGAGGCTGGGCCCGGCGGTCGATATCCAGGCACAGATCCAGCGCCAGCACATCCTCCCAGGCCCGGTTGAGAAAAGCCACCTCCCGGCGGCCGTGGGTGCGGGTCAGCTCCATGCCTCCTGCCTGCCGCAGATACTCCTTCCCCTGGGTTTCCAAAAATCCGGCAGCGGCAAAGCTCTCCAGCAGTCCCTCCCGAAACAGTCCCGGGAGATCCGCCCACTGCGTGGGAGATATATCATAACAGACAAAAGCATAGCGGCTGTGACAGTGGACGGCCAGCAGACTCCTTCGTCCCCGCAGGTCAATGACATGAAGGTCCCAGCAAAAGCGCCGGTCCGGCTCTGGACCGTAGGCCGGTATTTTCATTTTCAGAAATCGTTGGAGAGGAAACGTCAGCCCCAGTTCCATCATTGCACCTCTTGGGGAACGGTAATCTTTTCCACACGGATCTTCCCGTCTGTGATCTCCGCCGTCATCATGGTGATCTCCTGATGAAACCGCCTGGGACCGCAGGAGCCGGGGTTGAGCCACAAAATGCCGTTTCTTTCCTCCTGGGTATATTTATGGGAGTGGCCAAACACCACCACATCCACACCGGTAAGATCCCCTGGGAGTTCCTTCTTATTGTGGACCATGACAAAGGTCACGCCGCCCAGGGTGACGGTAAGATCATGGGGGATGCTTTCCGCCCACTCCCTGTCGTTGTTGCCCCGAACGACATAGAGGGGCGCATATTGCCGCAGCTGGTCCACAATGCTCTGTTTGT
This sequence comes from uncultured Oscillospiraceae bacterium, assembly GCA_944386955.1. Classification (GTDB taxonomy): domain Bacteria; phylum Bacillota; class Clostridia; order Oscillospirales; family Oscillospiraceae; genus CAJFPI01. Next base: position 20,185 of record CALXDB010000002.1, on the reverse strand, counting down.
TGATGTCTCCGCCGTGAAAAATGGCGTCGGCGGTTTTCAGATGCTCCACCACCCCGGGCCGCAGCAGGCCGTGGGTATCGGAGAGAATGGCAATCTTCATGTCTGTTCTCCTATCAGCGTCCAGCCGAAATCGTTGTGGTAGATCATCTGGCGGGTCATGCCGCCGTCGATGCAGATGTTCTCCCCGGTGATGAACCCCGCCTTGTCCGAGCAGAGGTACAGCACCATATTGGCAATGTCCATGGGGTTTCCCACCCGGCCCGCAGGCTGCTGGATGGCGTCGGAGCCCTCATAAACGGCGTAATCGGTATCGATCCAGCCGGGAGAGACGGAATTTACCCGCACCTTTCCCGCAAGGCTCACCGCCAGAGCGTGAGTCAGAGCGGAGATGCCCCCCTTGGCCGCCGTGTAGCTCTCAGTTTGGGGTTGGCTCATCCGATCCCGTGAGGAGGAGATGTTCACAATGGCCGCCCCAGGGGCGAAGTGGGGGGCAAACAGCTTTGCCAGGTAAAAAGGGGCAGTGACGCCCACCCGGAGGGCGTAGTTGAACTCCTCGTAGGTGCACGCATCGATACCCTTCATCAGAGGCAGAGCATTGTTGACCAAAAAGTCCACATGGCCGTGGTCGGTGATGACCTTGCGGACAAAATCCTCCAAAACAGCCTGATCCGCCAGATCGCCCACAAAATAGTCGTTGGGAAGCAGGTCGATGACGCACACCGCCGCTCCCTCCCTGCGGAATTCCCCGGCGATGGTCCTGCCGATACCCTTGGCCCCTCCGGTGACCACAGCAACTTTATTTTCAAACATATCCGCTCCTCCTCAGTCCGCGTCCTCATCCAGAGCCTCCACCAGAAAACTCACCGGGCGGAAGCCGTCATTGCAGGAGAGCATAGCGGACTTGGGATTCTGCATCCATCCATCATAAAAATTCTCTCCGCCGTGGCTCAGGGCCAGCACAAAGGGCGAGAGGGTGTCCCAGGCGCTCTGGCAGAACCCCTCCGGCTTCTCCCAGCCGTTGGCGAGAAACACCTGGCCCTCCTCCAAATCGCAGGCATGGGCAAGGGGGTTCTCGTATCGGGCCATCAGGTCCTCATACCGGGCAATACGCATCACGGTGATCCTGCACTTTTTCATATGAGGATCCCCCCGCAGTGGTCGATCTCATGCTGGATGATCTGGGCCGTCCAGCCGGTAAAGGTCTTGATCCTCTCCTGAAATTTCTCGTTCTGCCAGCGGACCTTGATGGACTGCCACCGTTTGGTGCTGCGGACGCCGTCAAGGGACAGGCAGCCCTCCTCCGCGGCGTAGGGACCGGACTTTTTTAGGATCTCGGGGTTGAACATGACCATGCAGGTCCCCTCATTGTCAAAGGCGATGATGCGCTTGTTGACGCCGATCATATTGGCCGCCATCCCCACGCAGCCCTCCCGGTGGTAGGTCAGGGTATCCAGAAGATCCTCGGCCACGGGAAGGTCGTCTGCCGTAGCGGTTTCCGCCCTTTGGGCCAGGAAGGCCTTATCCTTACAGATCTCTCGAATCATGGTTTTCTCTCCTCTACCGCTTCCATTCCGGCACTGCCCGGAGGACCTTCTCCAGGCCTGCCGGAAAATTATTTTGCACCTGCTGACAGATCCGCTTCTGCCTGCTGCGACGGAGCAGGGGGCCGCCCCATCGCAGCCTCCGCACGAACCATGCGCCGCTCCCTATCAAAGTCCACACTCCTCGCCGGCATGCCGCCATTTTACCACATCCCGGAGAAAAAGGCCATGGGCGTCCGGGGACAAACAGACCGCACCAAATGGCCCCGCCGGTCAGTTCCTGTTTTTCCTCCAGTCCGGGTCGGTCTCGGTGCTGGAGGCGGTGGCCCGCTCCAGCTGCCAGACCACCTCGCTGTAGTAGCGGGGCGGCACCTGCCCCAGGCGGAAGACGTCCTGCTCCTTGGGGGCGTCGTAGCAGTAGCTGCCCCGCTTGACGGTGCCGGATTTGTAAAACACCGCGTCATAAACGGTGATCTCCTCGTTTTCGCCGCCCACAAAGCAGCCGGAGAAGCTGAGCTCCACACCGATCCCCACGGAGGGGTCCTCCCGATAGAAGGTGTAGAAGCCGCCGCCGTCCACCACGCTGCCCTTGTACCAGCCCATGCCCTGGAGCTTGCCCATGAGGGAGAGGGCGTTGAGTCTGCGGCCCGCCGCGGTCTCCAGGGCGGCGCTTTCGGCCTGTTCCTGGGGCAGGCGGTAGATGGGCCGGTTCAGCTGGTCGATGCTCTGTATGATCTCATAGTCCTCCAGCTGCTGCTTCCAGGCCGCCAGCGTCTCCTCCTCCAGCTCGATGGGGTGTACCAGGCCGATGCTGCCGTGGTCCGGGAGGGTGTACTCCTCCTCGTCCACCGTATTATAGCTGCCGTCCTCCATGTAGCGGAAGGTCTCCCGCAGCCCGCCGTCCTCATAGACGCCCCAGATGAGGCTTATGGCGAACTGATGCATGACGGGGTTCTCCACAAACAGCTTCCTCCACGCCCCGCTCTCCCAGCACCGCTGGGCGGAGAGGGCCGCCTCCAACCGGGCGCGCTGAGCGGCCACGGTGGCCCGGATCTGCTTTTTCAGCGTCTTGTAGGCCTCATAGGCCGCCGGGGCCTTCTCCCCGTCGTCGGTCTTGCCGGGTGCGGGGAGGGCCTTCACCGTCTTACCCCCCTCCGCGGTCACCGTCAGCTCCAGGGTGGGGGTCAGCCGGACGACGAACCGCCGGGTGCCGTAGTCGAAAATCCGTGTGCCGTCGGCGGCGAAATCCAGGGTGGGCACGATGCGGTCCGCCAGCTCCTCCGCCGTGATGCCCAGCTCCCGGGCGGCGTTCTCCAGGGCGGCTGCCGCCGCCGCTTTCACCTGGCGGAACTTAAACTTCCGGGAGATGCTGTCCACCGCCACCAGGGCCGCCGGATCGGGGCTGATAGCCAGAGCCGCCACCGCGTCGCAGGCGATGGCCCCCCGGGCGTTCTGGGGCCAGTCGTTGATGGCCCGAATCAGCCTGGAAGTCATGGCCGCGCCGCCGAACACCGCCGTGAAGGGCAGCACCCACTTGGTCTTGCTCTGGGCCCCCTCCTTCATCCACAGCGCCCACACCTCGCAGGCCAGGGTCTCCAGGTCCCGGGGCTCCAGATCTCCCGCGATGGCGGCGGCGGTGTCGCTGCGGCCCATGCGGCCCAGATCAGCGTAGGCCACGAAGAGGGCGGCGATCTGGTCCTCCTCCGCCGGGGCGGCGTTCTCCCCGATGCGGCGGACCACCGGCAGGGGCTGGCTGAGAAGCCACTGCACCTTCCGCTTCTTCCCGCCCTTGAGCACCTGGGCAGCCAGGTCCCCGGCAGCCTGCCCGCCTGCGCCGACGGTCCCCGCCGGGGCCCCCAGCAGGGCGGCGATCTGATCCAGGAGCTTGCCGTTCTTTTCCACAGCCAGGGCATTCTCCAGGACCGGGCGGTATTTCTGTGCATCGATGCCCGCCAGCACCCGGACCGTCAGGCTCCGCTGGGCGGCCTTTCTGCTGCCCAGCATGGCCAGATAGTCCTTCTCCCATTCCGGGTGCCGGACATAGCACTGCACCAGGATCTCCTGCACCTGCTTGGACGTGTCCCCGGCGCAGGCCAGAAGGGCCCGGCGGGCCTCTCCGGCGCAGTCGGGCCGGGCAGTCAGGGCGTCCAGCCCCTCCACCGCCATGACCCGAGCGGCGGCGGAGCTGCTGAGAGCGGCGTCCGCCAGGGCCTCCAGCCCCTCCGGCGTGACGAAATGCTCCTCCACTGCCGCCCTCAAAATCCGTTTTGCCTCCTCCTGATACCAGTTTTCGTGCATGGCGGCCAGCACAGTGATACAGTCCCGCACCGGCAGCCCGCCGCCCGCCAGAGCGCTGATAAAGGCGTCTATGCTCTGCTTCTGATCCCCATTCAAAGAGAAAGCAGAAAAGGTATTGTAGCCCGCACAGGTGAGGCAGAAGAGAACGATGCACCGACAGGCAAACGCATCCCAGCCAGCCAGCTTTTTATAGTTCCTCAGGATATCATCCGCATTGTAGAGATATCGGTATTCGCTGCGGATGGGCTTGAGCAGAGCAACACTGTCTTCAAAGGCTCCCCGACCTGCCAAATAGTCGCGGACAATGGCCTGCTGGGCACCTTGGCTGTATGCTTTTTCCACAGCAGACCTAACGCGGCTTCTCATCTGCTCCATCCTGGCGCTGCTGCCGCTGTTTTTTTCGGCGGGCAGCAGGCCGCACAGGTTGGCGTACTCATCCATGTCTGCATAGCGGAGGGCCTCGTCTACGCCGGCATGGAAACGGCGGACCAGCTTTTTGGCCAGCTCCTCGTGATACAGACCAAACCGCTTGGATATAAAGCGCAGCAGGGTTGCCGCGCCTCCGGGGATGTGGGGGAGCATGGCGTCCAGAATGCCCACATCCCACTCCCTGGGCAGAAAACAGACCGCTCCCCACAGCGCGCCGTAGGGGTCCAGACCGGCCAGCGCCCCCATGGCGCAGGCCATACGGCTGTCGTGGGGGATACCGAACAGGACGGACGGCGCCGCGCACTCCACCGCGAGGCGGCTGCCCAGCTCGCAGGACAAAAGCTCCTCCGCCGGAAGCTGCCAGGCCGTGGGGACGGAGACGGCGGGCACCGGGGCCGCCGGGTCTCCAGCACGGACGTACGCCTTCAGCCGGGCAATATCCCCGCTGGTGAGACCGGATCGGAAGGCCCCGTCAAGGATGGCGTCCACCCAGGCCAGCACCAGCTCCACCTGCCGCGCCGGCTGCGTCCCCGCTTTTACCCGCCGCTGTCCCGGCGCGCCCCCCAGAAGCCTTCCGAAAAAGCCCGGCTTCTCCTCCGCCGGTTTTGCGGCGGCCAGCAGGACCCCGGCCAGGACTCCGTCCGCCATGGAGTTCTGCGGATCGGCAATGAGCCTCTGGGCCTCCAACAGCGCCTCCGGGTCGGTCTGGGCCAGCTGGTGCAGCCGCCTGGTCTGAACGTAGCCGTTGGGCAGGGCGGCGGGGTACTCCGCGTCCATGGCGGCGGCAGCCCCAGGGCCCAGCACCTCGCTGTACTGACGGAAGGCGGCGTCGCTGGCCGTAACGTCGCCCCGGATGTGCTGCGGGTCAAACAGGGCGGCGAAACCGGCGGTGCTCCGCCCGATGGCCCACAGCAGCTTCAGGACCCTGGCCTGGTTTTCTGTGTGGTTCGGTGCGGTGATCTCCTGCAGCGTCTCACAGATCTCCTGCCGCGCCTGCCAGTTGAAGGAGGAAAACACCTGCCGCTCCGCGCCGGAGAGCAGACTGTCGTCCGCCTTCTCCGTGAGATAGCGCCGGGCCAGCGCCGCATTCTGTTCCGTCAGTCCCCAGAGCTGGGCGAGGCGTGCGGCCGCGTCCGGCTTTCCGGGTCTCTTTGGCTGTATGTTCATCGGTGCGTTCCTCCTTCTGTCTCATTCGTTCCGTCCCATTTCTTCTGACTGCGCTGCCAGGACCGCCGGATCTCTGTCTCCTGCCACCGCTCCCGGCAGAGGGTGATGTAGCCCTCTGCCTCAAAGAGGGCGTCCAGCAGAGGGGCGTCCTCCTTCTCCAATGCGTGGGCGCGGCCCTCCAGCAGCCGGGTCAGCCGGTCCATCAGGGCTCTCCCGGTGTGAAGCCCGCAGGCTTCACACTCCTCGGCCAGCCGGGAAAAGGCCGCCGCGGCGTCCGTCCCGCCGGTGTCCAGCCCCGATTGCAGTAGGTCGGCGAGCCGGGCCTCCATAGCGTCCAGACAAGCTCTCATGGCGTTCCCTCCCAATCCCAGAAGCATTCGATGGGGTACAGGCACAGCCGCCCCGCCTCCCGGTAGAGCTCCCCGAAAAAAACGGGGCGCAGCCCGGGCGCCTGCTCCCACCGTGCGGCCAGCTTCTCCAGGGCCTCCACCACATCCCGCTCCCAGTCCCGGTAGCGGACGGTGAGCCAGACGTCCCGCCCCATGCCGTCCAGCAGCCGCAGGGTGAAGCGCTGCTCCACCTGGTTGTAGGCCTGCCGCTCCCCCCGTGCGGGCCGCAGGAGGGCCAGCCGCCGGAGCTCATCCCGGCCCGGGCGGCTCCGGGGCAGCAGAGAAGAGAAATCCTCCATCACCGCTGAGGGCGGAAGGACCGTCCCCGGCGGACATTTCTGCAGCAGAGTCCCCCGGCACTGGGCGGTGGCGGACAGATTCCCCTCGCCGCTGAGCCGGGCGCCGGAGAGATTCACCCGGCAGTTCCAGGCCTGCCGCAGCGTGCCGGGCAGCTCCCACACGGTGGTCTCCGCCCGCTCCGGCCGCCGTCTGCCCTCATAGAATGTGGGCCGCAGATCCCGATAGGCGTAAAAGCGGTGCTTCCGGATGTCCCAAAAGTAGTACACGGTGCCGGCATAGCCGCTGGGGAGGTCCACGGCGCGAAGACCCAGCAGATAGAGCTGCAGGTCCCCTGCCGCCCGGTACTCATCCCGGAAGACGCCCGCCAGGGCCGCAGCCTCCCGGTCCCCGGCCCGCCGGAGGGCGTCGCTCAGCCGCCAAGCCTCAGACATGCGCCGGAGCAGCCCCTCGGTGCGGAAGGCGGCGGAGTGGGCGAAATAGCCCTGCAGTTCCCCGTGGAGGCGGCGCAGGCACCGCTCCAGGGCGGGCAGTCCGCCCACATGGCTGAGACCCGCCAGCCGCTCCGCCGTATCCCGGGCGGAGGGGGGAAGGCGGCTCAGGCCGGTCCGCATCCAGTCCGCCAGGGCCTCCTGTACAAGGGCGCAGATCTCCCGGCGGCTACCTTCGCTGCCGGACGCGGCCCGGGAGGCGGCCAGCAGGGCCTCCGGCGTGACCGCGCCCCGCCGCAGCTGCCAGGTGAGGAGGGCCTCCGCCCTGTGGACACAGAAGCTCCGGCTGTGGCAGGTGCAGCTGCTGTGGGCCAGGGGGACGATGAACCGCACCGTGGCGGGGACCCAGGGCAGCTCCACCGTCACGGCGCTGCCCTCCCGGATGGCAGCGCCCTCCCCGTCCGCCTCCCGCTGCACCAGGGCCGAAACCCGGCGCTCCCCCAGCTGGCGGACCAGCTGGTCTGTGGGAAAGGCGGCCAGCAGGGCAGTCAGGTCCTCCGCCGGTCCCGCCTCCGGAGAGGGGGCCGCCGGAGGCGCTGCCTCCCGGGACGCCTCCTCCTTCAGCCACAGGATGGCGGTGAGGCGGTGGCGGCACATGGCGCTGCTGGGGCAGCTGCAGGTGCTGCTGCCCAGGGGGGCGGCGATGGTGCACACCGTGTCCCCCAGGGAGAGAGTGACAGACGCCTCCCCCGTGCGCTGCACCACGGGCCGGGCGGCGGCCAGGTCCTTCTTCGCCCGGTTCACCGTGCCCTTGTTGCTCAGGGCCGTGAGGTACTCCTCGTCCGCCGCCGAGAGCGCGGCCCGCAGGGCCTGAGGAAGCTCCATATCCCGCCGCCTCCTTTCATTCCTTCATGATGCCGGCCATAAAGTCCGCCAGCCGTTCCGGGGTCATGGCCCCCACATGGGCCCCCAGGTCCGCCAGGGTCTGGGCGGTGGCGCGGTCGTAGTCCGGCGCCGCCTGTTCGTTGAGGGCAGTGAGGGCGATGAGCCGGGAACCTCCCTCCAGGATATCCCGGCAGGTGCGGTAGAGGTCCGGCCGGGAGCCCCCCTCGCACAGGTCGCTCACCAGCACCACCATGGTCTGCCGGGGCACGGTGATGCGTTCCCGGCAGTAGGCCATGGCCTTGGCGATGTCGGTCCCGCCCCCCAGCTGGACGCTCATGAGAGTCTCTACCGGGTCGTCCATCCGGTCGGTGAGATCCACCACGGCGGTATCGAAGATCACCAGGCGGGTGGTGAGCATGGGGAGCTTGGCGAAGATGCCCGCCATCACCGCTGTGTGGATGATGCTGGGGAGCATGGAGCCGCTCTCGTCCACGGCGATCACCACATGCCAGGGGTTGTGGCGCTGGACCCGGCCGCTGAAATAGAGCTGCTGCGGCACCAGGCGGCGGTTTTCCAGGTCGTAGTGAACCAGGTTCTTCCGGATGGTGCGCTTCACGTCCAGATTCCGCAGGGTGCGCACCGCGCTGCGGCTGCCGCGGTCCAGCTTGCCCAGGGCGGAGCGGCGGAGCTCGCTCTGCATCTTCGCCGTCAGCTCCGCCACCACCCGGGCCACGATCCGCCGGGCTGCGTCCAGCACCGGACCCTTCATCATGCCCTTGAGACTGAGGATGGTCTCCAGCAGCGCCTCGTCCGGCTCGATCTTCTCCAGCACCTCCCGGTCTGTGAGCAGGGCGGTGAGCTGATAGCGGTCCAAGGCGTGGCGCTGGAGGATCTCCGCCGTCTCCCGGGGGAACAGCTCCCGCACCTCGCTGAGCCAGCGGGCGATCACCACCTGGCTCTCCCCCTGGCCGCCCTCCCGGTCCCGGTGCACATCCGGCCCTGCCTCCCGGCCGTAGAGGAAATCCAGTGCCGCGTCCATCCGGGCGAGCCGCCCGTCGGGCAGGGGGATGGAGGCCTCCGCGCTTCTGCCCAGCACCAGCCGCCAGCGGTTCAGCGCCGCGCCATGGGTCATCATGCGTCCTCCTCTCCTTCCTCATCCGTCTCCGGGCGCCATCGGGTCAATTGCTCCGCCGCCCAGGCGTCAATCGTCTCCCAGAGGGTGTAGTCCTCCGGAGACACGGCCTCCCGGCGGAAGGTCAGCCCCTCCTCCCCGTGGAGGGCCGCCGCCTGGCGGCCCAGGCGGGCGGCCTCCGTGGGGGTGAAGTAGCGGAAGGCCAGCCGCAGCTGGGGCAGAAGCAGCATAAAATCCTCGTCCGTCAGCTCACACAGCAGCCCGTCAATGGCCTCCAGCTGCACGGCGTCCACCAGCAGCAGATCCCGGGCGGTGCGGAACAGGCCCTGGAGAAAGGCGGCGGAGCGCAGCTTCTGGTCCCGGGTGCCCCGGAGGTATCCGGCGGCGGTTCGGACCGCCAGGTCCTTCTTCTCCGGCGCGCCGCCGTAGAGCAGCCCCAGAGCCGCTCCGTGGAGAGCGGGGTGGATGGGGTCCTGCCCGATCAGCTCCTCCAGGGCAGCCAGCAGGGCGGGGCGGAGAGGGACGAACTGGGGCTGGGCGGTGATCCGGTAGAGGAGCTGGCAGCTGTCCTGCACCGCCTCCGCGCCCCGGTCGTCCACGGCGTGCATAGAGGGCAGCAGCTGCAGAATCCGGCCAAAGCAGCGCCGCAGCAGGGCGGCATAGTCGTAGCTGGCCCCCTCGCCGTACTGCTCCCGCCAGGCCTCCAGAGCGCTGACGGCGGCGCAGGTGCCGCAGAGGGAGGAGAAGTCCCCGTCCGTCACCAGCAGCTCGTCCACCCGGTGGGCCATGGCATCTGCCGCGTCGCCCACCCCCATGAGAAATCCCTGGACCAGCAGCCTTGCCCCCTCCTCCGCCCGGGCGGCATCGGCCAGGCGGCGGCGCAGCAGCTGGGCGCAGGCCTCCGCCACAGTGGAGCCCCAGACGGCGTGCTCCACCAGGGCGGCCTCCACCCCCGCCGACCACTGGCAGACCCAGTGCTCCCGGATGAGGTTCCGCCCGGCAGTCTCGAGGGGGTCCGGCCCTCTGTCCCGCCTGGCGTAGCCGCAGCCGAGGAAGACGGTCTGGTGGAGAAAGCGGCTCTCGGCCCGGTGACGGGCTTTGGAGAAAACCTCCAGCGTCACCTCCTGGCGGGAGGCGGAGTCCTGCCGGAGGCGGTATGCTCTGCACTGCCTGGCAAAATCCTGCACCAGCGGGGGGACCAGGTCCCCCCGGCACAGGGCCCCCACCCGGGTCCCGGTGTTGATCTGCCGCAGCAGCCGCAGAGGTTCGCACCCGGCCAGATTGGCCTCCCCCTTCACAAAGGCGCTGAGCACCCCGTCCTGGAGCTCATAGAGACCGGGGGCCGCCTTTCCCCGCAGGGCGGCAAGGCCCCGGGCCTGCCGGAGGGCGCACTGCTCGTCATAGGAGGAGACGGACTCCCCCTTTGCCCGCAGCTGCCGCCCGCAGCGGACGATGGCATCCAGCACGGCGGCGTCCCAAGCCTGGGCCGGGTCCGCACCCTCCCGGTGGAGCTGCTCCCAGACCCTCCGGTAGAAGGAGGGGGCGGGCATGCCGCTGGCATAGCCGGAGAGGGCGTCCGCCGCCGGCTCGGAGTACCGGACGGGATAGACCGTCTGGCTCTCCCGGGGAATCCGGGGGGCCGCCGTCTCCTCCTCCGGGTGCAGAAGGCCCCAGAGGTGGAAGCCGCCGGCTACCACCAGGATCCTGCCGCAGGTCCCCGCGGCCTCCCGGATGCAGCGGGCCATGTGGGCCTCCCGGGCCAGGCATCCGTCGGCCAGCATCTCCTCCCGGGGAGTGTTCTCCCGGGCCAGCAGACACCAGGCGTTCACCTGACGGACGAACTCCTCGGTGGACATCAGAAGGCCCCGGCTCTCATAATACCGCTCCCAGAACTCCTCAAAGTCCCGGACGCCGGTTTTTTCGCACACCTGCCGCCACAGAAGCGCCGGGGAGAGATACCGGTCGCTGGCATAGCTGACGGCGGTCTCCTCCGCCCGCAGGCCCTTCCCGGCCCGGGTAGCCAGCACGATCTCGCCGAAGGGGAGGTCCATGAACCGGGCGGGAATCTGCATCCGCTCCGCCAGGCGCAGAGCCGCCAGCTCCGGGGACTGGTCCAGAAAGGGGTAGTAGCAGGCGCAGGTCTCCGGCGCCTGCCCCTCCTCCGCCCCGTCCCGCAGAAGTCCGGCGTCATCCCGATAGGCGTAGTACAGGGCCGCGGGCGCTCTGGTCTCCGGACTTGCCAGGATGGGGATGAGATCGTTGGCGTTCTCCGGCCCCTCCACCAGCACCAGCTGGGGCCGGTACCGCTCCATGGCCCGCTCCAGGTGCCAGGCGCAGGCGGGAGAGTGGTGGCGCACCGGGTAATAGAGGACCGGCGCGGACCAGTCGAAGGGAATCACCGCAGATGCTTCCCCGCCTCGTAAAATCGCTTCCATGCGCCGCCCTCCCGCTCCGCTTTCTTCTGCACAATGGCGGAGAAATACTCCCGGACGGCCGCCAGCTCCTCCCGGGATTCCTTTGCCACCGCCCCCGCCAGGTTCGCCGCCAGGGCCCGCTCATCCAGGTGCCTGGCCTGCTCCGGCCCGCCGTAGTACCACGCGCCCATGAGGGTCTGGTAGTAGACGGAGACCGCCTCCGCGGTGCTCATGACGGCGGCGGGCTTTTTCAGCCGGATCCCCTCGGCGGACACGCCCTGGCGCAGCTCGTGGTAGGCGGTGGCCAGCAGGGCGGCGGCGTCCTCGTCCAGGGGGACGCCGATCCCGGCGCTCCGGGCCATGGCCCCCACCTCGTCCAGAATGATCTGCTTCTCCAGGGCCACGTCCCCCACGGGCTGCACCGTCTCGAAGCTGAAGCGGCGCTTGAGGGCGCTGGACCTCTCGTGGACCCCTTTGTCCCGGGTGTTGGCTGTGCCGATGACGTTAAAGCCGGGCCGGGCGAAGAGCAGCCCCTCGTCCCCCAGCTCAGGAATATTCATCACCTTGTCGCTCAAAACGCTGATGAGGCAGTCCTGCACCTCCGCCGGGGTGCGGGTGATCTCCTCGAACCGGGTGAGGATGCCCCGCTCCATGCCCACATACAGCGGGGAGGGCACCAGTGCCTCCCGGCTGGGGCCCTTAGCCAGCAGCAGGGCGTAGTTCCAGGAGTAGCGGATCTGCTCCTCGGTGGTACCCGCGGCCCCCTGAACGGTGTTGGTGCTGCAGCCGCTGATGGCAGCGCTGAGGAGCTCGGAGAGCATGGTCTTGGCGGTGCCCGGCTCTCCCACCAGCATCAGTCCCCGGTTGCCCGCCAGGGTGATGATGCACCGCTCCACCAAGGCGTCGTTGCCGTAGTATTTCTTGCGGATGGCCACCGCCCTCCCGCCCAGATCCAGGGGCCGGCCCTTGGGGGTGCCCAGGATGAAGAGCCGCACCGCCCGGGGGGAGAGCCGCCAGTTTTCCGGCTTGGGGTTCCCCTGGTCCCAGCGGCCCAGGGCAGCGAGCTCCTCCGCGTAGCGCTGCTCCGCCGTGGGGCGCAGAATGGTTTGTTCCATGGTGTATTTCCTCGCTTTCCTCAAATAACGGGGCTCTCCAGCAAACGGGACCCTGTCAGAGCCCAGAGACATATAACCCACTGGAATTTCTCGCGTGGCCCGGCAGGCCGTAGATCGTGCCCTCGGAAAAGGTAAAATCGATGTCCCACCAAACCCCTTTGCGCTCAAATCGCTTGGAGAGGTGCTCGATAATCAAATTCATAGGGTTCACCTTGTCCCATGGATCGGCAGTCAGATATCACTGGATACGAAAGCCGCCGGACGCCATTTGAAATACATAGTCCAATTTTTCCTGACTGGTAGAAAATTCCAGCCGCTCATATCCGTCCACCCGGTGGAAGGACAAGATCCGCTCCGCCCAGTTGATCCAAATCGCCTGAGGCGCTCCGGCCCCTGTGTCATCCTCCATCTCGTTTGACTCCTTTTTCCATCCTTCTTTTCTTACATGGGCACATTGGCCACCAACTGCTCCAGCTTCGCCCGGAGCGCCGACTGCTCTGCAGCAGCCTCGGCCATCAGGGACCGGAGGCAATCCAGCACCCGGCAGATCTGCGCCCGGGTATCCTGCACCTGATCCTGGGACTGGTGGATGCGGTCCAGCACGGCCCAGTCGGCAAAGATGCCGTCAAAGAGGTAGTCGGCCACCCGAAGGAAGCCGTCGATGCCGATCTGAAAATCGGCTTGTATGGTCACATCGGCCAGCTCCGTTTTGAACCGGCGCAGCTGGGTCTGGAGAAGCTCCACCAAAGCCTGGGCATCGTCCAGGTGGCCGTGCTTGGCAAGGTCCGAGATCAGGCCGCCGCCCAGCAGGTCCCAGGTCCCCCAGCCTTCTGCGCTGTCCAGGCTGTCTGCAATCTGATCTGTGGTGCTCAGGGCGGCCTCTCCGGCGGTGCAGGCCTCCTCCAGCTCCCGCTTCTGGTTGTCCAGATAGGCCAAGCGCTCCTCCAGACGCAGGACTTCTTCCGCTGCCGCCCCGCCGGAGGCTTTTACGGCCTGGGTCTTCTCCCCCAGTACGGAAGCATAGCGGTCCTCGCAGTCCCTCAGCCCCTCCAGCTCCGACCGGTACCGGCGCAGATCCTCCTCGATCCCCGCCAGCTCTGCCGCAACCGCGCCGTACTTAACCCGGGCGGCATAGGCCTCCTGCTTCTCCTTCGTCAGTTTCTCATCCATCTTGCCTGTGACACTGTAGAAGAAGGCAGAGAGGCTTCGGCCCTCCAGGCGGTCTACATCCGCCTGTTCCTCCCGGGAAACCCGCTCCAATTCCCGCGCCCGGGCGGTATAGTCGTCCCGCTGGACCCGAAGCTCCGCCACCGCGGCCTCCAGCTTCTTCTTGCGGATACACCGGGCCTGCAGATCACGCAGCTGTTCATCATATCCGGTCATACTGCCGTACTCCTTTCCTAATCACCCCAAAGCCTCTCTAAGTGCGCAAAAAGGGCTTCACAGCTTTGTGAGGCCCTCAGCATGGAGATATGGATGTGCGACGATCCTTCTTATTGTACAGGGCAGCTTCAATCCCAAGGGACCGGGCATACTCTGGATCTTTCCGAACGGTTTCCATCAGGCGGATCGCCAGAATCCGTGCCCTCGCGTCCATTGGTATCACCTCGCCGTAAAACCTCACAGAGTTTGCTTCCTCTGCTGATGGGAATATTGTACCACGGGACACGGAAGGACGCCATCATAAAATCCGCAAATTAAAGCTGCTATTTCCACTGCCGCAGCAAAAATGCCGCCTCATCTCTCTTCCCCGTCCAGTCTCTCCTTGCACCGGCGGTACTGCTCCGCGTCGATAACGCCGGTGGCCAGCATCTGCTCCGCCCAGAGCTGCAAAGTCTCCACCGTGATGGAAATACGCTCCAGCTCCTTCTGAATGAAGAGGAAATCCGTCAGTTCATCATCGCTGATCACACCGTCCGCTGTAATCTCAATGAGACGTTCTTTTCGCTTATTCATGGCGTTGAGGGAAGCCAGCATCTCCAGCACAATTTGGGAAAGGTCCTTGAGCTTCACCTCCGGCACATACTGCTGCCCAATGGGGCACTGGTTGGCACAATAATAGTTGCAGAGACTGGGCTGCTTGTACTTTTCCGCCATGACCAGCACCTCGTCGGGATGAGGCAGACAGCGCTCATTCTCGATCTTCTCAATGCGTTCCGGCGGAATGGACTCCAGCAGCTCCCCGGCCGCCTCCCGGGTAAGATGCAGCGCTTCCCGGGTCTTATGGTAAATATTCTTGTTCGCTCTTGTGGATACTCTCGCCATAGCAGCGCCCCCCCGCTATCATCTTGTGGCCATTATACGGTGTTGGGCCGGGAAAGGCAATTCCAATTTCCAGGCATCCCGTCAAAGCGGTGCAAAGTCCTGCCCCGGAGAACGGCTGACGGGCGGTATGGGCAAACACGATAACGGATCAAAAAATACCGTCCTCTGAAATCCGCAGATCTTCAGAGGACGGTATCCCGATTCTATTGTCTTTCTCCCAGGAGCTTTCCGCCAAGAGACGTTCCCAGGCTCACCCCAGCCTGCCGTACACCTCATCCGACACGGCCTCCAGCCACTCATTGGAGCAGTCCTCTCCCGGTACCTCCAGAGCCAGGTGGGAAAACCAGCTGTCCGCTGCCGCCCCATGCCAGTGCTTTACGCCGGCGGGGATATTGACCACATCTCCCGGACGCAGCTCCCTGGCCTCCCTTCCCCACTCCTGATACCAGCCGCGCCCAGCCACGCAGAGGAGAATCTGCCCGCCGCCTTTGCCGGCGTGATGGATGTGCCAGTTGTTCCGGCAGCCCGGCTCAAAGGTCACATTGTACACGCCCACCTGGCTGACGGAGAGGGGCTGGAGATAGCTCCGTCCCACGAAATACCGGGCAAAGCCGTCGTTGGGCGCTCCGATAGGAAACACCATCTCCTGCTGATGCCGCGCTTTGCCGTTCCCATCCCCGTCTTCCATCCAGACCTCCTTGGCCATCCGAAAGGCCGCCCACGCTTTGGGCCAGCCGGCGTAAAAGGCCGCGTGGGTCAGGATCTCTGCGATCTCCTGCCGGGTAATGCCGTTTTGTCTGGCGGTGATCAGGTGATACTGGAAGGAGCTGTCTACCAGGCCCTGAGCCATCAGGGCCACCACCGTTACCAGAGACCGGTCCCGCAGGGAAAGCTTGTCCTCCCTGCTCCACACCTCGCCGAACAATACGTCGTCATTAAGCTGGGCAAACTTAGGGGCAAATTCCCCCAGCGCGTCTCTGCCCGCCGTCTGCTTCCCTGTCATCCTTATATACCTCCGGTCACTCTTATTTCAAATATTTCTGGAAAACTGCTGGATCTTACTGAAAGGAATCCCATCCTTTCGGTAGTAGGGATCGCTGTGGACCATGCCGGGAATAGGGAGCGGCCATTGATCTCCGCCGTGAAACGCAGGGCCTCCTGACTGGCGCGGTGCATAAAGAGATGGATCTAGCTTCCGCCCCGTACCGGCTTCCCACTAATATTTCGAAAATTCAGTCAAACCCACGGGATGCTCCTGACATATCAATTTCTAGCCTCATTGTATCATGCAAGCAGCAGAATAACAAATACCTATGCAGAATAACTTATTATGCTTAAAATCTATATTTTATCCCTGTGGTGATTATGGCAGCAGGTACCCCATAATTTGACAATCCGGGTATCAGCAGCGCCTTGTCAATATTTACAGTTCGCCGGTCAGATAAGCTCGCCGCCCATCGGTACCATCTGTTTTTTACACACGGCGGAAAGCGGTAAGGCGGAGCACCTCAGGGTGCTCCGCCTTGTTTATATGAGATGTATTCCCCCGGGGTGACGGCTGCTCCTCCCTGCATCCTTCTTGGAATTTTCGTTCCATAGCGGCACAAGCCCTGTTGCTTCCGGGCACCAAGTTTTGCGCCGCAAAAAGTCTCTCTAATATCCGTATTGACGTTGAAATCCCTTCAGAAAACACAGCGCGGCACACAGCGACAACAGCTCCGCTGCGGCCACCGACCACCAGATGCCCTCCATATCCAGGAAAATCGGCAGAAAAAATACTGCTGCCACCTGGAACACCAGGGTGCGCAGGAAAGATACCGCCGCTGAAATCGGTCCGTTGTTGAGGGCGGTAAAAAAGGAGGAGGTATAGATGGTAAACCCAAAAAATAAAAACGAGACGGAATAAATCAAAAACGCGTGAACAGTCAAATCGAACAGCTCCCGGTCATACCCAACGAACAAAGTCGCCAGGGGCTTTGCCAGCAGCAGGGCCAGAACAAACATTGTCCCGGAAAAAACCGCAACCGTGACATAGCACTTCCGCTTCATATTTCGAAGCTCCGCACGATTCTCCGCTCCGTAGTGATAGCTGACCACCGGGGCGACCCCTACAGAGAATCCAATGAAAATCGCGTTGAACACCATGCTCAAATACATCAGCACCCCGTAGGCCGCCACGCCGTTCTCTCCGATGTAACGCAGCAACTGGATATTGTAGAGCATACCAACGACAGAGGCAGCGATGTTGCTGAGCATCTCCGAGGAACCGTTAAGACATACCTGGAGCAGTTCCCTGCCGTCAAAATTCGTTCTGCCAAGACGGAGCAGGCTGCTGTTTTCCCGGGCAAAATAAATCAGCGGTAAGATCCCGCCCACACACTGGCCAATGGCGGTAGCCGCCGCCGCACCCTCCAGTCCCCAGGAGAGGGCCGCCACAAACAGGGCGTCCAACACGGCATTTGTCAATCCTGCCGCCGCTGTAATGAAGAGGCCCAGGCTTGGTTTGTTGGCGGTGGCAAAGAGGCACTGAAACTCAAACTGCAAAATATAGGCGGGGGTGGCCAGCAAAACTACCCGGCCATACCGAACGCAGTTTTCCAGCAGTTCACCATCAGCACCCAAAAAGCAAGCCACCGGCCGCAGAAACAAAAGCCCTAATGCCATCAGTACGGCGCCGAGAGCGATAGACAGATACACCACCATAGAAAAGATTCGGTTCGCCTTCTCCGGGTAATGTTCCCCCAGCGTCTTGGCAATGAGGGCTCCGCCGCCGGTTCCCATCATAAAGCCAATGGAGCCTATGACCATAAGAAAGGGCATGATAAGATTGATCGCCGCAAACGGGGTCTTGCCCACACAATTAGAGACAAAGAATCCATCCACTACGCTGTAGACGCTGGTAACCACCAGCATCACCATGGACGGGAGCGTTAGCCAGAGCAGTTTTCGATAGGTAAAGTGATCAGACAGTTGAATCATCATGGTATTCTCCTCAAATCAGTCTGTATTTCGGACTATATGGGGAAAAATCTCTCCCACATCGCTGTGGGAGCAAAAATCAGGGGTTTAGTTCCTCACAGAAGGCGGCGGCAAACCGCTCCAACAGGCGAAAGAAGGTCTCTTTCTCCTCCACGGAAAATTGCTGGATGCTGCGGCTCTCCGCACGGCTGATTTTCGGCAGAATCCGGCCGGTCAGTTCTCTGCCCTCTCCGCTAAGGAGAAGGGCCTTGTGCCGCCGGTCCTCCGGCAGCTCCAGCATCTCCAAAAGTCCTTGTTTGTAAAAGGACATGACAATGGTGTTGATCGTCTGCTTGGGCAGCATGGTAAGCTCACAAAGCTGCTTTTGGGTGCAGGGCTGGCGCTCCCAGATGAGCTGAAGCAACGCCAGAGAGGAGTAGGTCATCCCACAAGTTCGCGCATACCGCTCATAGGCCCGATCCATTTTCTGGAAGGCTTCCTCAAAGCGTTTTTCGAAATCCCCATCCTTCATGGCGGCTGCCCCCTTTATTGGTCCGTTACTCGTACTAATATAGCAATTGCGTGCAGAGCTGTCAAGGGGGTATTCCTCTACAGGTACCAGTGCTGCGGCTGCGAGGACATCAAGCTAAACCGGCAGCACAGTGGAATACGGGCTGCAAATGCCGTGGGAAATAGAAGCCAGCCATCCGCAGGCAGCATTCTCCTGCGGATGGCTGTTGTGTTTGGTTCCTTATTCCTGCCGCAGGCGTTCCACCACGGAATAGCGCTGGGCGGCGCGGCAGCTCAAAACGGGGATGAGGATGCCCAGCACCCCGAACAGGGGCAGCACCACAGCGATGGGCCAGACGGTGAAGCGGTAGGTAAAAAACCAGATCAGCCCGTTGAGGGCGGGCCCCAAAACCGGCGCCGTGACCACGATCAGAGCCAGGGCCAGGAGCGCTGCGCCCACCGTATAGAGCAGTCCCTCCAGGGCCAGCATGGTCCTGAGCTGCCGCCCCGTCATGCCGATGGATTGAAGCACGGCCAGCTCCCGGCGGCGGGCGGTGATGCCGGTAAGGATGGCGTTGAAGAAGTTCAGCACGCCCACCAGACCCACGATGAAACTCAGCGCACCCCCCAGCAGAAGGTACATGCTTCGGACACTCTCAAACTCCTCCGCATAGGTCGTCTTGCTCTCGTAGTCAAACTGGGGATTGACATTCTCCGTGTAGTCCGCCAGGAAGGATTCCATGGCGGCGTTGGCCTCCTTTGTGGTGTCGAAGGCGTAGTACATGACGGAGCTGGTCTCCGTGTCCCGCAGGAAGGTCTCTGCCCCCATGATAAACTCGTCGGCGCCATAGTAGCGGTAGCTCAGAGCGAATGGAACGGTCACCAGGGCGGCCACGGTGTAGTCCACATCCCGGTACTTCACCGCCCGGTCTGTGTAAGGGACGCCTTCGGGCACATTCTCCCAGGGGCCGTAAACTTCTCCGGTGACGGGATTGTAGTATTCGAACTCCTCCACATAGCGGATGGTCACCGTATCCCCCAGCCGTGCCCAGTGGCTGTCCATCTCTGGGTTGCCGTAGTCGTCTTCACTGTACACAGCGGCAATGTAGTTCCCGTCGGGATCGTCCAGCTTGGCCAGGTCCCCTTCCAGCACCGTCAGATGGCTGAGCGCGAAGGGCTCCATGCCGTAGAGCTGCACCCGGTCTGCCAGCAGGCCGTCCTCGGTGCGGTCCTGGAAGGCTACCATGCTGTCCACCTGCTCCGGTGAGTTCCATCTGCTCTGGACGGAGCGGTAATACTCCTCAGTAACGAACTCCAGGGCCGGGCCGGTCTTGCCATAGATCCGAGCGCTCTCCGTAATGCCGCCCTGGGTATTTACGGCGTCGATCACCTCCTCCGGCACCCCCATCTCGTCGTTAAAGGCGTCTCCGCCGGTCTGGAACTGGCCCGCATCTGCCAGAATAAAGTCGCTGGCGGTGAAGTTGGCCACATATTTTTCCATATCAAAGCCGCCTGCAAAGGTGACCGTCAGGGTCAGCAGCACCACAGCCAGGGTCAGGGACAGCACGGTAACGAAGGTCTTGCCCCGGCTGCGGCCCAGGTTGGCCCAGGCCATGGACAGCAGGGACACCCCCTTGCCGTTCCGCTTTCTCTTCTGCCTCAGCTCCTTGCCCTCGGTGTAGCGTACCGCCTCCACCGGGGAGACCTTGCCCGCCAGACGGCCAGGACGGCGGCAGGAGATAAGCACTGTCACCAGGGCAAAGAGGGCCGCCCCCGCAAAGAGGAGAGGACTGACCGAGACCACGGTGGTCACGCCGTTGAGTTGGGCAGTGATGACGGGAGTGAGCACACCGCCCAGCAGCCAGCCCAGCAGCAGACCGATGGGGATACCGATGAGAGAGAGGAGCAGTGCCTGGGTGCGGATGATCCGCCGGAGCTGCCGGGGCGTGGTGCCGATGGTTTTCAGCAGGCCGTAGAAGCGGATGTCCCCCGCCACGGAGATCTGGAACACATTGTAGATGATGAGATACCCGGTGAGCAGGATGAGGAGCAGCACTCCCACGATGATAGCCGCCACGGCGGGGTCCAGCTTGTCCGAGAGCTGTGCCCCGGTGTAGCCCCAGTTGACACCCAGAGCAATGTACTCCCCGGCGATCTCGCTCTGATAGCCGTGGTTTTCCAAAATCTGATCGAGGTCCTTGGCAATGGAGCGGGCGCCGTTTTTCAGCATCACGTCCAGATTCCAGCTGCCGGTCATGCCGTCGCTGCCGGGCGGGGTGACGCCCACCTCGGCCAGCACCGCATCCACCCGGCTCTCAGGGATCAGGATGTGGTTGGCCACGATGGCCTCGTCG
>CALXDB010000001.1 GCA_944386955.1 uncultured Oscillospiraceae bacterium | reverse complement strand
ACCCGGCCCCACACATTGGCGAAGACTCCGTCGTAATCCCAGAAGCGGACGTGGAACACCCGGTCATAGAAGAGATGGACGGCATATTCCGTGAGAGTGCAGAGAATAAGGCCCCGGAGCACCAGACCCCACCACCCCCATGTTCCAGGCGGCGTCAGCGCCAGAAAGAGGACCATGGCAAGACCATATACCGGGCACAGAGGCAGCAGCAGGAACCCCTTGCGTACCTGAAGTTTTGCCCCGGTAAGCCGGGCAAAGGCCCGCTCCAGGAGGAAGCCGAGAAAGCCGTAGAAGAAAAAGGACCAAAGCAGCAACAGAAGACGCTCCTTTCCCTGGGGAGAATAGGACGCGCCGCAGGCGCGCTTTCCATAGAATGTCCCCGGGAGAGGGATCGCATACGGAGGAAACGACATGGCGGACAGCTGGGAAAATTTAGAGCGGGAGACCGTGGCCTGCCGGGGCTGCTCCCTCTGCGACGGACGGCAGCATGTGGTGTTCGGCGTGGGGAACCGGTCGGCAGAGGTGCTGTTCATCGGCGAGGGCCCCGGCGCCACGGAGGACCGGGAGGGCGTTCCCTTCGTGGGCAAGGCGGGGAAGCTGCTGGACGACATGCTGGAGATTATCGATTTGGACCGGACCAAGGTTTACATTACCAACATCGTCAAGTGCCGTCCCCCCAATAACCGGGATCCCCTGAACACGGAGCAGGAGGCGTGTATCGGCTTTTTGCGGCGGCAGACAGCCCTCATCCGGCCTAAGATCATTGTGTGCCTCGGCCGCATCGCCGCCATGCAGCTTATCAAGCCGGATTTCAAGATCACCCGGGAGCACGGCCAGTGGTTTGAGAAGGCAGGAGTGCGGATGATGGCCATTTATCACCCCTCTGCCCTGCTGCGGGACCCCTCCCGCCGGCCGGAGACCTTCGACGACCTGAAGGCTCTTCAGGCGGAGATTCGGCGGGTGTGCACCCATACTTATCCCCGAGAGGAGGCGGAGTGATGGACCGGCAGCGGCTGGAGGAGCGGCTGAGGGAGCTGCCCCTGGTGCAGTATGAGTTTTTTCCCACGGACACCCTGATGTTCTCCCAAAAGGTGCGGCATATCTGCCGCCAGGAGTGCCCCCAGTATAACAAGACCTGGGCCTGTCCCCCGGCGGTGGGGGAGGTGGAGGACTGCCGGGTACGGTGCCTCTCCTACCCGGAGGCTCTCCTCCTGGTGTCCATGGCAGAGGTAGAGGACGCCGCTGATCTGGACAAAACCCTGCCTACCCGCCTGGCCCACGAGGAGCTGACCCATCAGGTGCTGGATCTGGTGCGGCGGGAGGGGGCGGAGGCCATGGCCCTCTCTACCGAGTCCTGCGCCCTGTGCGAGAAGTGCGCCTGGCCGGAGGGCCCCTGCCGCCACCCGGAGAGGATGCTGCCCTGCGTAGAAAGTCACGGCATCTTGGTGACGGAGCTGGCGGAGCGGTTTGGTCTGGATTTCCTTGCCGCCCCCAACCTGGTCACCTGGTTCAGCTTGGTATTGTACCGGGAAGTATAAAAGCCTGTGAAAGAGAAAGCGGAGATTTCCAATGGAAATCTCCGCTTTTTTGTTATTTTTTTCGCTGCATCCGCTTGGCTTCCAGGCGGGCTTTGGCCCGCTCCAGAGCTGCCCGGGAGAAAGTGTACTCCTGCTGATCGGTGGGGAGGGTGTGCAGCCGCTGCTGGGCGCGCTCCATAGCTTGCCGGGCCCGCTGTTCATCGATCTCTCGGGGACGCTCGGCGGTGGTTACCAGAAGAATGGTGGACTCGGGCATCACCTCGGCAAAACCCTTGCCCACAGCGGCGAAGTGCCACATGCCGTCAGGGGTGCGATACTTGAACACGCCGCTCTCCACAGCGGTGACCATGGGCTCGTGGCCTGCCAGCACACCGTAGAGACCGTCCAGAGTGGGGAGTACCATGGAGGAGCACTCCCCGCTGAAGAAGGTACGCTCCGGCGTCACCACCTCCAGGAAGAAGGTGCGCTCCATTTACTCCACCCCCATCTCCTTGGCTTTCTGCCGCACGTCGTCGATGCTGCCGGCCATGCTGAAGGCAGCCTCGGGATAGTGGTCCAGCTCGCCGCCCAGGATGGCCTCAAAGCTCCGGAGAGTGTCCTCCAGTTTCACATACCGGCCCTCGAGGCCTGTGTAGGTCTCGGCCACGAAGAGCGGCTGGGAGAAAAACTGCTGGATGCGGCGGGCACGCTCCACAGACCGCTTATCCGCTTCACTCAGCTCCTCCATGCCGAGAATGGCGATAATATCCTGAAGCTCCCGGTACCGCTGCAGCAGCTCCTGGGTGGCTCGGGCCACCTTGTAGTGGCGCTGGCCCACCACGTCGGGCTCCAGAATCCGGGAGGTGGATTCCAGGGGGTCCACCGCCGGGTAGATGCCCTGCTCCACGATCTTCCGGCTCAGCACCGTTTGAGCGTCCAGATGGGTGAAGGTAGTGGCAGGGGCAGGGTCGGTCAGGTCGTCGGCGGGGACGTAGACTGCCTGGACGGAGGTAATGGCTCCGTCCTCCGTGGAGGTGATGCGCTCCTGAAGGGTGCCCATCTCCTCGGCCAGGGTGGGCTGATAGCCCACGGCGGAGGGCATCCGGCCCATCAGGGCGGATACTTCGCTGCCGGCCTGGACATAGCGGAAGATGTTGTCGATAAACAGCAGCACGTCCTGGTGCTCCTTATCACGGAAATATTCCGCCATGGTAAGGCCGGTGAGAGGCACCCGCATCCGGGCCCCCGGAGGCTCGTTCATCTGGCCGAAGACCAGGGCGGTCTTGGCCAGAACGCCGCTTTCCTTCATCTCACGCCACAAATCGTTGCCCTCGCGGGTTCGCTCACCTACGCCGGTGAAAATGGAATAGCCGCCGTGGTTGGTGGCGATGTTGTGGATCAGCTCCTGGATGAGGACGGTCTTGCCCACGCCGGCGCCGCCGAAGAGGCCCACCTTGCCGCCTCTGGCGTAGGGAGCCAGCAGGTCGATGACCTTGATGCCGGTCTCAAAAATATCCACCACCGGCCGCTGCTGAGAATAAGGCGGGGGACTTCTGTGGATGCTCCAGGGCTCCTCCACCGTCACCGGGCCCAGTCCGTCGATGGGCTGGCCCAGGACGTTGAACATCCGCCCCAGAACCTTTTCGCCTACCGGCACCTTGATGGGACCGCCGGTGGCGACGACCTCCATCCCCCGGCCGAGGCCCTCGGTGGGGGAGAGGGTGATGCAGCGCACAGTGTCGCTGCCGATGTGCTGGGCTACCTCCATCACCTGGCCGGTGCCGGAGACCCGCAGGGCCTCCTGGATACCGGGCAGCTGACCGGGGGCAAAGGCCACGTCCACCACGGGCCCCAGCACCTGTGTGATCTTGCCAGTCTGGTTCATAGGATCTCAACCTTCCGGAATACTTAGGATTGGGTAAAGAGGCCGGAGCCGCCCACGATCTCGGTAATCTCCTGGGTGATGGCGGTCTGACGGGCCTGGTTGTAGGACAGGGACAGCTTCTTCAGCATGTCCGAGGCGTTGTCGTTGGCGGTCTGCATGGCGGTCATGCGGGCGTTCTGCTCGGAGCAGAAGCTCTCCACCAGTCCACCGAAAATCATACCCTTGACGTAGCCGGGCACGATGTTGTCCAGCACCGCGTCCACCGAGGGTACATAGTCCATGGTCCGCCGGAAGCCCTTCTGCTCCTTGAGCCGGGGAAAGTCGCTGCGCACCAAAGGCAGCAGCCGCAGCTCCCGGACCCGCAGCTCCAGGGGGGTCACCATCTCGGTGTAGATGAGATGGACCTCGTCCAGCTCCTGCTTTTGGAATTTTTCCACCATGATCTCACTGATGGTTCGGGCCTGGGCCATGGTGGGGTCCTGAACGCCGAAGCCGAAGGAGGGCTCCATTTGGTAGCCCTGATCCGCAAAGTAGGTCCGGCCCACATGGCCCATGACGAAAAGCCGGGGATTCACGGTGCGCTTCATCCGCTCCTCCGCCAGCTGCAGCACGTTGTGGTTATAGGCCCCGGCCAGGCCCTTGTCGCCGGTAAGGATGATATAGCCGATCTTCCGCTCCTCCCGGGGGATATGGAGCCGCCGGTCGAAGTAGGGGTGGTTCAGCTCCGGGGAGCGCTGGAGAATGTCGGCAATGGCATTATAGATTTTGGTAAAGTAGGGGAGCACATCGTTGAGCTGCTTTCTCGCCCGGCGCAGATTTGCCGAGGAGATGAGATACATGGCGTTGGTGATCTTCAGCGTCTGCTGTACACTCTTGATGTGATCCCGGATCTCCTTCATGCCTGTCACAGCCGCTCACCTCCTCGATTGGGACTCATGCAGGTCATACCAGGGTCTCCTTGCAGGACAGCAGGGTTTCCCGGATGGTTTCGGCGGCTACACCGCTTATGGCGCCGGTCTCCTCGATGCCCTGGAGCACGTCGCTGTGCTCCGTTTCCATCCGTTCCATAAAGGATTCGGTGAATTCAGACACCTTCTCCAGGGGCACGTCGTCCAAAAGGCCCTGAGTGGCCACATAGAGAAGGGTGGCCTGGCGGCTGACGGTCATGGGGTGGTACTGAGGCTGCTTAAGGAGCTCCAGTAGCCGTTTGCCATGGTCCAGTACCTGCTGGGTGGCCTTGTCGAGGTCAGAGGAGAACTGGGTGAATACCTCCAACTCCCGGAAGCGGGCCAGGTCGATACGCAGAGTACCGGCGGTCTTCTTGATGGCCCGGGTCTGGGCGGCGCCGCCCACACGGGACACGGACAGGCCCACATTGATGGCGGGACGCTGGCCGGCGAAGAAAAGGCCGGACTCCAGATAGATCTGGCCGTCGGTGATGGAGATGACGTTGGTGGGGATATAGGCGGACACGTCGCCCGCCTGGGTTTCGATGATGGGCAGGGCGGTCATGGAGCCGCCGCCGTATTCCTTGGTGAGGCGGCAGGCCCGCTCCAGCAGGCGGCTGTGAAGGTAAAACACGTCGCCGGGGTAGGCCTCGCGGCCGGGGGACCGCTTCAAAAGAAGACTCAGAGTCCGATAGGCCACGGCGTGCTTGCTGAGGTCGTCGTAGACAATCAGCACATCCCGACCCCGCTCCATGAAGTATTCGCCCATGGCCGCACCGGCATAGGGGGCGATATACTGAAGAGAGGGGCTGTCGCCGGCGGCGGCGGACACGATGATGCAGTGGTCCATAGCTCCTCTCTTGCGGAGGGTCTCCTGAACCCGCGCCACCGAGGAGGCCTTCTGGCCGATGGCCACATAGATGCACAGAACGCCGGTGTCCTTCTGGTTGAGCATGGTATCCACGGCGATGGCCGTCTTGCCGGTCTGCCGGTCGCCCACGATCAGCTCCCGCTGGCCCCGGCCGATGGGGACCATGGCGTCGATGGCCATGATGCCGGTCTGGAGAGGCACCGTCACAGGCTCCCGGGTGATAACGCCGCCGGCCTCCTGCTCCACAGGGCGGAAGCCGTCGTTCTGGATGGGGCCCATGTCGTCGATGGGGCGGCCCAGGGCGTCCACCACCCGGCCCAGAAGACCTTCGCCTACCGGCACCTCCACGGTACGGCCGGTACGGCGGACCTTACTGCCCTCGCCGATGCCTTCGCTCTCGCCCAGCAGCACGATGCCGACGGTCTCTTGGCGGAGATCCATCACCATGCCCTGTTCGCCGTTCTCAAAGAGGACCTGCTCGCCGTACACCGCACGGGGCAGACCCTTGGCGGTGACGATGCCGTCGCTGACCTCCGTCACCTCGCCCAGCTCCATGGGGTCCCGGGAGGGGGTGAAGTCCCGGATCTCCTTTCGGAGAGATTCCACCAACGCCTTGGGGTCCTCAAAGGTGGTGGGATTGCCCTTCAGCTGCTCCCCCATCTGCCGGATGCGGCCCTTGACGCTGTAGTCGTAAGTATAGCCGTCGGCGGTGAGGACGAAGCCCCCCAGGATGCTGGGGTCGATGCGGACCTCCAGCTCCTCCGCCGCTGCGCCGTGCTTCTCCTTGAGGAAGGTGAGCAGCCGCTGCTGTTGGGCCTGATCGGGCTTTTTCACACAGGTCAGAACACAGCTGTTCATTTGGTCTCACGCTCCTCCTGCAGAAAATCGTCAATGGCGGTGTCGCTCTGCTCGGCCACCTTTGCGGCGGCCTCCACCACCAGAGAGGCGACCTCTTCCCGCACGCTCTTGAGCATGACCTCCCGGTCATGGCGGTTGCGCTCAGCCCCGGCGGTCATCAGCTTCTTGGCCTCGGCCTGAGCATCGGACACCGTTTTCTGGTAGACCTCCTGGCTCTGGGTTTTGGCCTGGCTGAGCAGCTGGGCGGCCTGCTGGCGGGATTGGGCCATCTGTTCCTCATACTGGGCCTTCAGCGCCTGGGCTTCCTCCCGCTGACGCTGGGCCTGCTCCAGGTTGTCCTGCACGGTTTTGGCCCGGCTCTCCAAAATGTCGTTGATGGGCTTGAAGAGCACCTTTTTCATGGCCACGAACAGGATCAACAAGTTGATCAATGTAAATAAGATCGTATATGGATCGATATTCAGCACGTCTTCCCGTCTCCTTTTCCTGTGATGCTTCCCCCGCGCTTACTGCAGGAAGATCAGGACCAGAGCCGTGATGAAGCCGTAGATGGCGGTGGCCTCGGCCAGGGCGCAGCCCACGATCAGAGAGCTCCGGATCTGACCGGCGGCCTCCGGCTGGCGGGCAATGGCCTCAGTGGCCTTGCCGGTAGCAAATCCAATTCCCACGCCGGCACCCACGCCGGTCAGCACTGCGACTGCAGCTCCAATTGCAACACTCATCGTATGTAACCTCCAAAAAAATTTTTAGCGGGAAGAGGGGCTTAGGCCTCCGCCTCCTCCAGGGATTCTCCCACGAACAGGGCCGTGAGGAAGACAAACACGACAGTCTGGATCAGTCCGTCGAAAATATCGAAGTATAGGCTGAATACCACGGGCACCGCCACGGGCACCAGCAGTTTTACCAGCTCCATCACCACGAAGGCGGCCATTACGTTGCCGAACAGCCGCATACACAGGCTCAAAGGCCGGATACCGATCTCCATGATGTTGATGGGCAGCATAATGGGGGAGGGCTCCACAAACTTGTGCAGGCCGCCCTTCAGACCGTTATAGCGGAAGGAGGCGCCGTAGATCAGCACCACACTGGTAAGGGCAAGGGCCAATGTCACGTTCAGGTTCTTGGTGGGAGGCACCAGACCCAGCAGCCCGCTGAGGTTGCAAAAGCCGATAAACAGTCCCACCGTCCCCAGCCAGGGAGCAAAATCCTTCCCGTGCCGGCCGATATTGTTCTCGCAGAAGCCATTCATGAATTCCACGAAATACTCCAGCACCAGCTGCACCTTTCCCGGCTTCTCCTTCTTCAGATTCCGGGTCAGGGCAAACATAACGGCGATGAGCACCACCATGAGGATCCAGCTGACCAGCACCGACTGGGCTACGGGGATCCCGTCGCCGATGGGAATGGTGAAAGCCGTGGGATTTTGCAGTTGGGCCGTCAGTTCTTCCTTAATATGTTCCACAAATCTCACCTCCTGACTTGCCTGGATTACCTTACTCGCCTTGTCGGAAAAAGGAAACCCTTTCCAAAGTAAAGAAAATATCCGTCCTAAAAAAAATAAATCTGTTAAAAGGCGTTAAGAAAAATTGACAGGACCCTTCAGTCCGGGCTATACTTGACATATAAATCCATGGAGCGGAAGGTCCCGCCGCCGGAAAAAAGAAGGAGGAAGCGCCATGCAGGAACGAAATCAATCTCTTCGCAGTCAATTGACCAATATGAACCTGATCCTGGTTATTACCACGGCCCTTCTGGCCTTTGTGGGCACCATGGTGCTGACCCTGCGGATCGAATTCCGGGCCATCGACACCAATCTTACCAACTCCGCCCTGGTGCTCTCCCAGCTGCCCCAGGTCCGCCGGGTCCTTACCGGGGAGACGGACGCCGACTGGCTCACAAGCTATCTTGACTCCGCTATCTCCGCGGTGGATGGCATTGATCTGATCCTGGTGGCTGATACGGAGGCCCGGCTCCTCTATAGTCCGGAGGAGGAGCACATCGGCCTGACTTACCAGGGCAGCGCCTGGAAGGACACCCTGAAGGGGGAGCGTTATGTTATGGGAGCTGAGGGGCTGGAGACGGCAGAGCGGTGTGCCTTCGTCCCGGTGGAGGACGAGAGCGGGACCATCGTGGGCTTCGTGGCTGTGGGGATCTACACCCGCAGTATCCGAGCCCTGGTGGGCAGTACAGTGGGCCAATTTTTGGTGGTGGCTGCGGCGGCCTGCCTGTTGGGGATCCTGTTGTCCCGGCGGATGACCCGGCGCATCAAGCATACCCTCATGGGTTATGAGCCCGACGACTTCCGGCGCCTTTTCCACCGCCAGGAGGTGGTGCTGGAGAGCCTGGAGGAGGGCATCGTGGCCATCGACCGCAGCGGCCGCGTCATCTATATCAATGCAGCGGCGGCCCACCTCTTCGGCCTTGAGAGCCGCCAGGCCATTATCGGCCATTCCGCCAAGGAGCTGAACCGGAACACCACCCTCCAGCGCCTGCTGCGCACGGGGAAGGCGGAGCACAACATCAGCATCAACGACCTGCCCGGGGGCCGGGTGCTGTCGGACCGCCTGCCCATCTGTCAGGACGGCAAGGTGGTCGGAGCGGTGGCCATCTTCCGGGACCGGACGGAGATGACCCGCCTGGCGGAGAGCCTCACCGGCGTACAGCATATGGTGGAGGCCATGCGGGCCTATACCCACGAGTTCATGAACAAGCTCCATGTGATCCACGGCCTGCTTCAGATGGGGAAAACGGATATGGCCAAGGAGTATATCATGGAGATTACCCACACCCAGCACCAGGCGGTGAGCCGGGTGATGGACCGCATCGGCGACCCCACTACGGCGGCGCTGCTGGTGGGTAAGACCAGCCGGGCGGCGGAGCTGGGCATCCGGCTGATCCTGGAGCCGGGCAGCGCTCTGTCTGCCGAGTGCCGCTTTCTTCCCAGCGCGGTGCTGGTGACCATTCTGGGCAATTTGGTGGACAATGCCATCGAGAGCCTCAACCTCTCCGGATGCTCCCTCAAGGAGATCACCGTTACCATTCGGGAGGATGCGGAAGGGCTGTTCCTCTGTGTGGAGGACACGGGCCCCGGCATCTCCTCCACGGTGATGCCCCACATCTTTGAGAAGGGCTTCTCCACCAAGGGGGAGGAGCGGGGCACCGGCCTGAGCCTGGTGAAGGAGCTGACGGACTCCTACCACGGCCAGATCCGGGTGGAGACGGAGCTGGACGTGGGGGCGGTGTTCTATGTTACCTTCCGCGGAGAAAAGGGAGAGGAGGAGAGACCGTGAGCTATGAGGTGGTCATCGCCGAGGATGATCCTATGATCTCTCTGCTCAACCGCAGTTTTGTGGAGAAGGACCGGCGCTTCACGGTGGTCCAGGAGTTCCGGGACGGCCGGGCAGCCCTCCGGTGGTTTCGGGAGCACACGGCGGATCTTCTGGTGCTGGATGTGTTCATGCCAGGCCTCACGGGGCCGGAGCTTCTCCGCCGCCTGCGGACCATGGAGCGGTCGGTGGACGTCATTATGATTACCGCGGCCAACGATGCCCGGACGGTGGACGCCCTTTTGAAGCTGGGAGTGGTGGACTACCTGGTGAAGCCCTTTACCCAGGAGCGGCTGCAAAAAGCCCTCAACACCTTCTGCCTCCACCGGGAGAGTCTCCAGGGCAGTGTGTCCCAACAGGATCTGGATGCCCTCTTTGCTCCTCAAATGCCGGCGGATACCCTGCCCAAGGGCCTTCAGGAGCAGACGATGGAGCGCATCCGGGCCTGCCTCCTCTCCACCGGCGCCGCCGGTTGTACCAGCGACGCCCTGGCCGCCGCCGCCGGCCTCTCTGCAGTGACGGTACGGCGGTATATGAACTATCTGGTGGAGCACGGGGAGGCCTTCAGCCGCATCAACTACGACACCGGCGGCCGTCCCTCGGTGAGCTATTTTCCCCCGGAGGACCCGACCCTTTCCTGATATTTCCGGCACCATATTCCCATTCCCCGCACACACTAAAAACGGAGGTATGATCCTATGTCTCACAATTGTCCCGCCTGGTTTGAGGAGGCGGTGGTCTATCAGATCTATCCCCTGGGACTCTGCGGCGCTCCCCTGGACAACGACGGCGTCACCGTGCCCCGCATCCGGCGGATCCTCGATTGGGTGGACCATATCAAGGCCCTGGGGGCCACCACGGTCCTCTTCAACCCCCTCTTTGAAAGTGACCGCCATGGCTACGACACCCGGGACTACACCAAGGTGGACTGCCGTCTTGGGACCAATGAGGACTTCAAGGCCGTCTGCGGCGCCCTCCACGAGGCGGGCCTCCGGGTGATGCTGGACGGAGTCTTCAACCATGTGGGGCGGGGCTTCTGGGCTTTCCGCGACGTTCAGGAGAAGCGATGGGACAGCCCCTACAAGGACTGGTTCCACCTGAGCTTTGACGGCAATTCCAACTACAACGACGGCTTCTGGTATGAGGGCTGGGAGGGGCATTATGAGCTGGTGAAGCTGAACCTTCACAACGAGGCGGTGATTACCCATCAGTTCGACGCCATCCGCCGCTGGGTGGACGAGTTCGGCATCGACGGGCTGCGGCTGGACGTGGCTTACTGTTTAGATGAACAGTACCTTCGCCGTCTGCGCCAGTTTACCGACACGCTCCGCCCCGACTTCGTCCTTATGGGAGAAACCCTTCATGGGGACTACAATCGCTGGTGCGCCGCCGACAAGTGCCACAGCGTTACCAACTATGAGTGCTACAAGGGCCTGTGGTCCAGCTTCAATTCCATGAATCTCTTCGAGATCGGCCATAGCCTTCTGCGCCAGTTCGGCCCGGAGCAGTGGACCCTCTACAAGGGGCTGCCCCTCTTTAACTTCCTGGACAACCACGACGTGGAGCGCATCGCCTCCCGGCTGACGGACCCCAAGCACCTGGTCCCTGCCTGGGGACTCCTCTTCGGCATGCCCGGGGTGCCCTCGGTGTACTACGGCAGCGAGTGGGGCATCCAGGGGAAAAAGAGCGACGGCGACCCAGCCCTCCGCCCCGCCCTGGAGGCTCCGGAGGAGACGGCGCTCACCGACTTCATTTCCCATCTGGCCGCCGCCCGGCGGCAGAGCCCTGCCCTGTGCCGGGGGAATTTCCATATCCTGGTGATGACCAACCGCCAGCTCATCTTCGAGCGGCAGGCGGAGGGAGAGCGGGTGTTGGTGGCCATCAATGCCGACGGCCAGCCCTATACCGCCCACTTCAACGCCCGGGCGGGCCGGGCCACAGACCTCATCACCGGCAAGCTCCACGATTTCGGCGGCGGCAGCGAGCTTCCGCCTTACAGCGCTGCCTTCTGGAAGACGGAGTGAAGCCGCGCTCTGCACATTTTGAAAGGAGGGGAGAGGCGTGTCCTCCTCATATCGACTGAGCCGCCGCCGTCCGCCCATGGCAATTGTTTATCTCCTGGTGGGCGCGGTGCTGATCCTCTATCCGGAGATGAGCAGCAAGCTCTTCTGCTGGGGGGTGGGACTTCTGGCCCTGATCTATGCGGCCGCCGGCTTCTGGCGCTTTTCCAAGGCGCGGCGGGAGGGGATCCTTCTGCGGGGGGAATGTACGGTGGCTGTGCTGCTGGCTGTGCTGGGGGCGGTGTGTCTTCTCTTTCCAGAGACCATCCTGTCCTTCCTGCCCTTTACCTTGGGCTGCCTCCTGCTGCTGGTGGGACTGATGAAGGCGCCTGCAGCCTGGCAGGCGGTGCGGGAGGGGCTGCCCATGGCCTGGTTCACCGTGCTGCTGGCGCTGGTGCCCCTGCTGCTGGGCGGCGTGCTGTTTTTCAACCCCTTCTCAGCAGTGAAGACAGTGGTGCTGTTTTTCGGCATCAGCCTGGCCGCCGCTGGGGTCTGTGATTTGGTGGACCTCTATTTTACCCGCAGAAATTGAAGAAAACGAGAGACCGCCGCTCCGGGTTTGCCCGGGGCGGCGGCTTTTTCCGCAACCGGCGGGGGAGCCCGCTGCCGGTTCCGCCGCGATTTGCATAAACCTGCGTTAGGTGAGGCAAATGAGGATATTATTGCACCGGGAAAAGGGAAAAGAGAGTTGTTCTGGGGACACCTGTCTGTAGATGGTGGACTGCATCGGAAACAATATGCGAAAAGAATTCATGAATATTTAATCGAACTACTGAATATTACGCTTTCTAAAATAATGTGGAGTAAGAGCAAAAATTGGCTTTTTTATCAGGAAGAAAAATAAAATCGGCAAAAAATACAAAACATCAAAAGAATTTCGCACAGAAATGTGAATAATTCGCCAAAAATTCGAAAGAGAATTGTGCAAGAGGCTGGTTCTTGTCTCGTTTTTAACAATGGTATTGATTTATGAAGAGAGAATATTATACAATAGAGTCAAGAAGGTCCCCAAGGCCTTGCGAGCATGAGAAGTGACGATGGGAGGTCATTATGAGCAGATTGGAATTTTATTCCACCAGCGGCTCCCAGGCCGTGGTGGAATCCCTGTACCGGGATCTGGAGCACCGGATCGTGGCCAGCCCTCCGGGATTGTGCCCGGTGGATCTGGCCGCTGCGTTTTTGAAGATGTGCCATGCCCAGACCTGCGGCAAGTGTACGCCGTGCCGGGTGGGGCTGCGGCAGCTGGCCCTGCTGATCGACGATGTGCTGGAGGGCCGGGCCACCATGGAGACCCTGGACTTCATCGAGACCACTGCTCAGGTGATCTCCGACAGCGCCGACTGCGCCATCGGCTATGAGGCCGCCAACATGGTCCTCAAGGGCATCCGGGGCTTCCGGGACGACTACGAATCCCATGTGAAGACCGGCCGGTGCCTGTGCAACCTGGACCAGCCGGTGCCCTGCGTGGCCCAGTGTCCCGCCGGGGTGGACATCCCCGGCTATGTGGCTCTGGTGGGGGCCGGACGCTATGCCGACGCCGTGCGCCTCATCCGCAAGGACAACCCCTTCCCCGGGGCCTGCGGTCTGGTGTGCGAGCACCCCTGCGAGTCCCGCTGCCGCCGGAATATGATCGAGGGCGCGGTGAATATCCGCGGCCTCAAGCGCTACGCGGTGGACCACGCGGGCATCGTGCCCCCGCCCCCCTGCGCCGAAGCCACCGGCAAGACCGTGGCCATTGTGGGCGGCGGCCCCAGCGGTCTCTCCGCCGCTTTCTACCTCTCCCTTATGGGCCACAAGGTCACAGTGTTTGAATCCCGCAAGCAGCTGGGCGGTATGCTCCGCTACGGCATCCCCAGCTACCGTCTGCCCCGGGAGGAGCTGCAGAAGGACATCGACGCCATCCTGGCCACCGGGGTGGAGGTCAATCTGGGCGTCACCATCGGCAAGGATATCTCCCTGGCGGAGCTCCACCGCCGTTACGACGCCATCTACATCTCCATCGGCGCCCACACCGACAAGAAGGTGGGCATTGAAGGGGAGGACGCCCGGGGCGTTATCTCCGCTGTGGAGATGCTGCGGGCCATCGGCGACGGCACCATGCCCGACTTTACCGGGAAGAACGTGGTGGTCATCGGCGGCGGCAACGTGGCCATGGACTGCTGCCGCAGCGCCGCCCGTCTGGGAGCCAAGACTGTCAGCGTGGCCTACCGCCGCCGTCAGCAGGATATGACCGCTCTCGCTGAAGAGGTGGAGGGCGCCATGGCAGAGGGCGTGGAGCTCCTCACCATGATGGCTCCCGTCCGCATCGAGGCCGACGAGAACGACAACGCCGTGGCGCTGTGGGTCCAGCCCCAGCGGGTGGGCTCCATCGACAGCGCCGGCCGTCCCCGGCCGGAGAAGGCCGCGGAACCGGAGGTCCGGGTGCCCGCCGACGTGATCATCGTGGCCATCGGCCAGAGTA
The DNA here is from genome assembly GCA_944386955.1 of uncultured Oscillospiraceae bacterium. GTDB lineage: Bacteria > Bacillota > Clostridia > Oscillospirales > Oscillospiraceae > CAJFPI01. The sequence goes on along the minus strand of CALXDB010000001.1, from coordinate 45,375 downwards.
TCGAGCTGAAGGCCTTTGAGGAGGCCGGCGTACCCATCCATCGCGGCACCATCGCCGCCCTCTCCAGCGGCGGCATTGAGAACAACGCGGGCATCTTCGCCGGCGGCGACTGCGTCACCGGCCCCGCCACCGTCATCAAGGCCATTGCGGCGGGCAAGGTGGCCGCCGCCAACATTGACGAGTATCTGGGCTTCGAGCACCGCATCGAGGTGGATGTGAAGATCCCCAAGGCGTATCTCGGCGAGCGGCCCAGCTGCGGCCGCAGCGAGCTGCCCATGGAGAAGGCCTTCGAGCGCAAGGAGAACTTCCAGTGCATCGAGTGCGGCTTCACCGACGAGGTGGCCAAGCAGGAGGCCCAGCGGTGCCTGCGGTGCGACCACTTCGGCTACGGCGTATTTAAGGGAGGGAGGACGAAGAGATGGTAAAGATGGTCAATCTGACGATCGACGGCATGGCGGTGTCCGTGCCTCGGGGCACCTCTATCCTCAATGCCGCCCGCAGCGTGGGCATCAACATCCCCAGCCTCTGCTATCTGAAGGACCTCAATGAGATCGCCGCCTGCCGGGTGTGCGTGGTGGAGATCGAGGGCATCCAGAAGCTGGTGGCCTCCTGCAACAACCATGTCTGGGAGGGCATGGTGGTCTACACCAACTCTCCCCGGGTCCGGGAGGCCCGGCGGGTGAATGTGGAGCTGATCCTCAGCCAGCACAACTGCGACTGCCCCTACTGTGTCCGCAGCGGCAACTGCGAGCTGCAGAAGCTGGCCAATGACCTGGGCCTCAGCCACCTCAACTACCACAAGGAGCCTGCTCCCGCCAACTGGGATGTGACCTTCCCCATGATCCGGGACGCCAGCAAGTGCATCAAGTGCATGCGCTGCATCCAGGTCTGCGACAAGGTCCAGAGCCTCAACATCTGGGACATCGCCAACACCGGCTCCCGGACCACCGTGGACGTGTCTCTGGGCCGGAATATCCGGGAGGCGGACTGCGCCCTCTGCGGCCAGTGCGTCACCCACTGTCCCGTGGGCGCTCTCCGGGCCCGGGACGACACCCAGCGGGCCTTCGCTCTCCTCAACGACAAGAGCCTCACCACCGTGGTGCAGATCGCGCCGGCGGTGCGGGCGGCCTGGGGCGAGAGCATGGGCCTCAGCCGGGAGGAGGCCACCGTCAAGCGGCTGGTGGCGGCCCTCCGGCGCATGGGCTTCCAGTACATCTTCGACACCAATTTCTCCGCTGACCTCACCATCATGGAGGAGGGCAGCGAGTTCCTCCAGCGGCTGGGAGAGCCGGGCAAGTACGCCTGGCCTATGTTCACCTCCTGCTGCCCCGGCTGGGTGCGCTTTCTCAAGAGCCAGTACCCCGACATGGTGAAGAATCTCTCCACCGCCAAGAGCCCCCAGCAGATGTTCGGCGCGGTGACCAAGTCTTACTTCGCTGAGCGCATCGGCGTGGACCCCCACAAGATCCGCTGCATCTCCGTGATGCCCTGTATGGCCAAGAAGGCGGAGTGCGCCCTGCCGGTGATGAACGACGCCTGCGGCGATCCGGATGTGGATCTGGTGCTCACCACCCGGGAGATCGACCGGATGATCCGGGCGGAGCACATCGACGTGCACGCCCTGAAAGAGGAGGAGTTTGACTCTCCTCTGGGCGTGGGCAGCGGCGCTGCCGTCATCTTCGGCGCCACCGGCGGCGTGATGGAGGCGGCCCTCCGGTCCGCCTACTTCCTGGTCACCGGGGAGAACCCCGACGCCGACGCCTTTGAGGACGTACGGGGTATGGACGGCTGGAAGGAGGCCACCTTCCGCATTCAGGATACCCCGGTGCGGGTGGCGGTGGCCAGCGGACTTGGCAACACCCGGCGGCTCATCGAGGCCCTCCGGGCAGGGAAAGTCCAGTACGACTTCGTGGAGATCATGGCCTGTCCCGGCGGCTGCGCCGGCGGCGGCGGTCAGCCCATCCACGAGGCCCAGGAGCTGGCGGAGACCCGGGGCCAGGTGCTCTACGGACTGGACAAGGTCAACGACCTCCGCTTCTCCCACGAGAATCCCGCGGTGCAGGCGCTGTACAGCGAGTATCTTACGAAGCCCCTGTCCCACAAATCCCACGAGCTGCTGCATACCGACCATGAGGCGTGGAAGATGCCTCTTGCGCCCAGCAAGAAGTGATGTTTCTGATAAAAGCCGGAGCCCCCGGGAATCCCCGGGGCTCCGGCTTTTGTATCTGGCGATAGTTTTCACAGTGGGGGAGGATTCGATAAGGGCAATTGTATGGGCCCTGCCGCTGTCAGGACGGCGCGCTGAAACGCGGCGCGCATCAGAATGGCGGCTCCCGCTCCAGGTCAACGGCCAGGAGCAGCTTTGTCCATTGGTATTTTCGGAAAAAGAAAATAAAAAAAGAAGGAGCACAGCCCCTTCTTTTTGTAGGTTCAGGTTCAGCCGCCCAGATAGGCCTTCTGCACCTCATCGCTGGCCATCAGTTCGGCACCGGTACCGCTGAGGGTGATCTTGCCGGTCTCCATAACGTAAGCCCGGTCGGCCACAGCCAGGGCGGCCTGGGCGTTCTGCTCTACCAGCAGAATGGTGGTGCCCGCCGCGTGGAGTTCCTTGATGATGTCAAAGATCTGCTCCACCAGGATGGGGGCGAGGCCCATGGAGGGTTCGTCCAGCATCAGGAGCTTGGGCTTGCTCATCAGTGCCCGGCCCATGGCCAGCATCTGCTGCTCGCCGCCGGAAAGGGTGCCGGCAATCTGCTTGCGCCGCTCCTTCAGCCTGGGAAAGCGCTCATACACATCGGCGATGCCCGGCTCGACGGTGGAGCCCGGCTGGGTAAAGGCACCCATTTCCAGATTCTCCTCTACGGACATCTGGAGGAAGATCCGCCGGCCTTCAGGCACCTGGGCGAGACCGTGCTCCACCACCTTGTGGGGCTGGACGCCCTTCAGGTCCTTGTCCTCAAAGACCACGGACCCGGTGCGGGGATGGAGAAGACCGGAGATGGTGTTCAGAACGGTAGACTTGCCTGCGCCGTTGGCGCCGATGAGGGTCACCACCTCGCCCTGGTTCACTTCAAAGGAGACGCCCTTGACAGCGTGAATGCTGCCGTAATACACATGGATATCGTTGACCTGCAGCAGTGCCATACTCACGCCTCCTTCTTCTTACCGAGATACGCCTCGATCACCGCCGGGTTGGCCTGGATCTCGGCGGGGGTGCCCTTGGCGATGATCTTGCCGAAGTTCAAAACACAGATGCCCTCGCAGATGCCCATGACCAGGTTCATGTCGTGCTCGATGAGCATGATGGCGATCTGGAAGGTGTCCCGGATCTTCACGATGTTGTCCATAAGTTCCGCCGTCTCCGAGGGGTTCATGCCCGCGGCGGGCTCGTCCAGCAGCAGGAGGCTGGGGCCGGTGGCCAGGGCCCGGACAATCTCCAGACGGCGCTGGGCACCGTAGGGGAGGGAGCCGGCCTGGTGGTCCGCCAGGTCCTGCATGTCAAAGATGCTCAGGAGCTCCAGGGCCATCTCGTGGGCCACTTTTTCCTTGTGCCAGTAGGAGGGCAGACGGAAGATCCCGCTCCACATGGGATAGGTCGCCTGGTTGTGCAGGCCGATCTTCACGTTGTCCTCCACGCTAAGCTTGGAGAAGAGACGGATGTTCTGGAAGGTCCGGGCAATACCCGCCCGATTGACCTGGGCAGTGGTCATGGAGTGGGTGTCCTTCCCATCCAGCAGGATGGTGCCCCGGGTGGGCTGGTAGACCTTGGTCAAAAGGTTGAACACCGTGGTCTTGCCTGCGCCGTTGGGGCCGATGAGGCCGGCGATCTCCGTGCGGCCAATGGCCATGTTGAAGTCGCTGACGGCGCTGAGACCGCCGAAGTCGATGCCCAGGTGGCGGCACTCCAGGATGGGGCTCTTGTCCACATCCCGCTCGGGGATGATGTTGGTGCTGGGCACCGGCACCAGCTTGGGCTTAGGATACTGCTTGCTCATTGCGCGGCGCCTCCTTCCTGCTTCTTGCTGCTCTTAAACTTCTTGCCCACGGCGCCGAAGGCCCTGCGGAGGGTGGGATTGTTGCTGGCCAGCATGACCAAAATCAAAATCACGGCGTACAGCAGCATGCGATAATCCTTCAGGCTGCTGGAGCGCATGAAGGACATCTCCGGCAGCAGCGTCAGAATGGCGGCGGCGATGATGGAGCCGCGGATGCTGCCGAGACCGCCCAGCACCACATACACCAGCACCAGAATGGAGGTGTTGAAGTCAAACTTGCTGGCCACGGTGGAGGAGTAGTTGAGGCCGTACAGGGCGCCGGCGGCGCCGGCCAGCACGGCGGAGACCACAAAGGCCATCAGCTTGTACTTGGTCACGTTGATGCCGCAGCTCTCGGCGGCGATGCGGTTATCCCGCAGGGAGAGAATGGCCCGGCCCGCCCGGCTGTCCACCAGATTCTGGACCACAAACAGCGTCACCAGAATCAGAATGAAGCCGGCGGTGAAGCTGGCGATCTTGGTGACGCCCACGGCGCCCATGGGCCCCTTAATAATGGCCACACCGTCCTCGGCCAGTACCAGATTGGCCTCCTTGGTGGCCATGTGGAGACCGTCGCTGTCGATGCCCACATAGAGGACCATGATCACGTTCTTGATGATCTCGCCGAAGGCCAGGGTGACGATGGCCAGGTAGTCGCCCCGGAGCCGCAGCACGGGCAGGCCCACGATGACGCCGCCGATGCCGCCCATGACAGCGCCCACCAGCATGGCAATGAGAAGCCGCAGAGGCTCCGCCGCCACCACATCCTTCAGGGCGGTGGAGACGATGATGCCGGAGAAGGCGCCCAGGCTCATAAACCCGGCGTGGCCGAGGCTCAGTTCGCCCAGAATGCCCACGGTGAGGTTCAGGCTCACCGCCATGACGATGTAGCAGCACACCGGCACCAGCATGCTCTGGATGGAGTTGGAGATCATGTCCTGACCCAAGAGGATCTGGAGGATGATGAACGCCGCGATGACAATGGCGTAGTTGATGAAGGAGTTGACGGTGGCCTTGCGCAGCCGTCTTGCTTGTTTCATTGCAGTCATACCGGCCACCTCACACTTTCTCGGGCACATACTTGCCCAGCAGGCCAGAGGGCTTCACCAGCAGCACGATGATCAGCGCCAGAAACACGATGGCGTCGGAGAGATCGGTGGAGATGTAGGCCTTGGCGAAGATCTCGATGATACCCAGCAGCAGCCCGCCCACAAAGGCCCCGGGCACGGAGCCGATGCCGCCGAACACGGCGGCGGTGAAGGCCTTGATGCCGGGCAGAGAGCCGGTGGTGGGCATCAGGGTGGGGTAGGCGGAGCACATCAGCACGCCGGCAATGGCCGCCAGGGCGGAGCCGATGGCAAAGGTCATGGAGATGGTGGAGTTGACGTTGATGCCCATGAGCTGGGCGGCCCCCTTGTCCTCGGAGCAGGCCCGCATGGCCTTGCCCATCTTCCCCTTGCCGATGAAGGCGGAGAGGAGAACCATAATCACAAGGCACGAGACCACAGTGAGGATGGTGACATAGGAGATATTCAGCTGCCCCCCGAAGATGCTGAGGCCCCCGGAGACCACCGGGGTAAAGACCTTGGGCGCTGCGCCCCAGAGAAGCTGGGCGCTGTTCTGGAGGAACCAGCTGACGCCGATGGCGGTGATCAGCACCGCCAGGGAGGGCGCCTGACGCAGGGGCTTGTAGGCCAGGCCCTCAATGACCGTGCCCAGAATGGTACACACCACCATGGCCAGCAGCACGCCCGCCACCGGGTGGAGACCAAAGCTGCCCGTGGCGAAAAAGCACACATAGGCGCCCACCATGATCACGTCGCCGTGGGCAAAGTTCAGCATTTTGGCGATGCCGTACACCATGGTGTAGCCCAGGGCGATGATGGCGTAGATGCTGCCCAGGCTGATGCCGGTGATCACATTGTTGAGAAACGACATACACACACCTCTTTCTCTTTCCTTCTCATCTCTCTGATACGGCGGAAAAAACCGCAAGGAGACCTTGTGATCTTTTCTGCCATATCAGCATGTCTGAAATCGGGGATAGGAGGGTTGCCGAGTATTCGGCAACCCTCCTGTCAGTATAAAATGGTCGCTGGCCGGAAACCGGCAGGTTACATGGTCACATAAGCGCCGTCCTGGATCACCACGACCACGGGATCCTTGGAGATCTCGCCGCTGGTGCTCCAGCTCATGCCGGAACCGGTGAGACCGTCGACGCTGAAGTCCTCAGCGGTAAAGGCGGCGATCAGGGCCTCGCACAGGGCCTCGTGGTCCATATCAGCCAGACCCTCGATGTTCTGCAGGGCGGCATAGATGGCGTAGATGCAGTCATAGCCGTCGGCAGCAAACTGGTTGGGGATCACACCGTCGCTGAGCTCCTTGTAGGACTCCACGAAGTTCACGGTGGCATCGTCGGTGGCGTCGGCGTTGAAGGGGGTCATCAGCATCAGGCCCTCGGCCAGGGAAGCGTCAAAGCCGTCCATGGTCAGGATGCCGTCCATGCCGTCAGCGCCGAAGAAGGTGGGGGCGTAGCCCATGGCGCTGGCCTGGGCCAGGATCAGGGAAGCAGGGCTGTAGTAGATGGGCAGGAACACCAGGTCGGCACCGGCGTCCTTACAGGCGTTCAGCTGGACGTTGTAGTCGGTGTTCTTGTCGCTGGGATAGGTCTCGGTAGCGACCACCTCCAGGCCGATCTCCTCGGCGTGGGCGATGAAGGCCTCGGCAATGCCGGTGGAGTAGGCGTCGCCGTTGTTGTAGATGACGCCGATCTTGCTGCCCAGGCTGTTGGCGCTGATGTAGTCAGCGGCGGTGACGCCCTGGTTGGGGTCGGTGAAGCACATCTGGAACACGTTGTCCTTACCGGCGGTCACATCCGTGGAAGAGGCAGAGGGGGTCAGCTGGAAGTAGCGGTCCGCATAGGTCTCCGCGGAGATGGTGACGCTGGGTCCGGTGGTGGTGCAGCCGTAGATGATGTCGGCCTCCCAGTCCTTCAGGGTGTTGTAGGCGCTCACGGCAGTCTCAGCCACGCCGGTATCATCCTGGAAGTTGTACTCGAACTGGATAGGACCGCCCAGGGCGTTGATCTCGTCAACAGCCACCTGAGCGCCCAGCTGGGTGGCCACGCCGTACACAGCGTTGTCGCCGGTCAGGGGGCCGATGCCGCCGATTCTGATGACGACGGTGCCGTCGGTGCTGCCGCCCTCGTCGGCAGAGCCGCCGTTGTTGCTGCTGTTGCCGTTGTTGCTGGCAGTGTTGCCGCAGGCAACCATGGCCATCATCATCGCAGCAGCCATCAGCATTGCGATAAACTTCTTCATGATGCAGGAACTCCTTTTCTTGATATAGTCCCCATACTCCAATCTTCCGGAAGTATACAGGGACGCCGCGCCCTCTCAGGCGTTGGGTATATGATAAAACTTCATCTCCTCAAAGTCAATCGGCAATATCCATACAATTCCTACGCAGGTTCCCTAGGGTTTTTATGGCGATTTCACACAATTTTGGCCCAAAACCCCGGACAACTCCCGGATTCTTCCCGAATATTCCGGCTGCTTTCCGCCAAATTTCTACCGATTTTCCATTACCTTTTGTAATGGATTGGTGAAATTCATTCATGCGGCCGCGGTCCTGCAAGGAGGGAAAAGTTATACAAAAACCGCCGGAGCACAGGGGGCTCCGGCGGTCTGCGGCGGAGGGAGCGGGGCGGTCATTCGCCCTCGGCCATGCGGTAGCCCACTCCCATCTCGGTGAAGATGTACTTGGGGTCGGCGGGATTCTCCTCGATCTTCCGGCGGATGTTGGCCATGTTCACCCGGAGGATCTGGTTGTCGCTCTTGGCCTTGGGGCCCCACAGCTCCTTAATAATAAAGTCATAGGTCAGAACCTTCCCGGCGTACTTGCCCAGCAGGGACACGATACGGTACTCCCCCTGGGTGAGCTTCACATTTTCCCCCTTGACAAAAACGCAGTGCTTGTCGTAATCGATGACCATGTCCCCGGTGCGGAACTGGCCGGAATTGGCGATCATGCTGTTGGGCAGCTGGGTACGGGTGTGGCGGATGGCTGCCCGAATCCGGGCCAGCAGCTCCGCGGAGCCGAAGGGTTTGGTGATGTAGTCGTCAGCTCCGGCGTCCAGAGCCTCCACCTTATCCCGCTCATGGTTTCGGGCGGAGATGACCACGATGGGCACATTGCTCCAGCTGCGCACCGCCCGGACGATCTCCATGCCGTCCATGTCGGGCAGCCCCAGGTCCAGCAGCAGTACATCCGGACAGTGGGAGGTCACCATGCTCATGGCGTCGGCCCCGCTGGAGGCGGTGATGGCGTCGTAGTCGTTGGCGTTCAGAATGGTGGCGATGAAGTTGCGGATGCCCAGCTCATCCTCCACGATCAGCACTTTCTCTTTAATCATCGGTATATTCCTCCCCTTGGTCCCGGGGCAGCGTTACGGTGAACTCCGCCCCCTGCTCGGTGTTGCGTACGGCGATGGAGCCGCCGTGGGCTGTGATGATGGAGCGGCATACGGACAGGCCGATCCCCATATTGCGTTTCATATCGCTGCGCTCCTCCCGAATCTGGGAGAAGGAGTCGTCCAGAATCTTGTGGATAATCTTGGGGTCCACCCCGCCGCCGTCGTCCTCCACGGCGATAGACACCCAGCTCTCGTCCTGGGTAAGAGTCAGGGTGATGCGGGTGGTGTTTTGTCCGTGGAGCACGGCGTTTTCCATGATGTTGATGAGGACCTGTTCTATGAGCGTGGCGTCCATAGAGGCTACGGCAAAGTCCTCCGGGGCCTCGATAGTAATGCGGACGTTGGGATAGCGCTTGCGGAATTTCTGTACCGCCCCGCCTACCACCTCCTCCACGACCTCCGGCTGCTTGCTGAGCAGAGCGTTGCCGTTGTTCATGCGGGTGATGCTCAAAAGGTTCTCCACCATGTTGATGAGCCACCGGGATTCCTCCTGGACCTGGGTCAGCAGCTCCCGCTGCTTCTCCGGACTTACCCGGTCCCCACTCTCCAGAATGGTGGAGGTGGCTCCCAGGATACAGGTGAGGGGGGTGCGGATGTCGTGGGAAATGGCACGGAGGAGGTTGGCCCGCATGATCTCCTTCTCCGTCTCCGCCCGCAGCCGCTCATGGGCCTTGGTCTGGGTGGTGAGGGCGCTGGTGATGATGGACACCGCCAGCATGACGCAGAAGGTGAGAGGATAGCCGGCGATGGTGAAATTGAAGGCACCGTAGGGGTAGGTGAAGGTGTAGTTGGTGGCCACCACCCCCACGAAGGAGGCCAGGATGCCATAGAGGTAACCGGTGGTCACCCGGGCCACGCATACCACTGCCAGCACGAACACCATAGAGGCGTAGCTGCCGCTGGCATCCAGGCCGTGGAGCAGCGCGCAGCAGATCACTGCTACGATCAGGATCCCCGCAGTGAGCAAGGACTCCCGCCATCCAACGGGAAACCAGTCCCGCAGTTTTTTCCATTTCATGACTGCCGCCTCCTCTTTGTCCGCTTCCCGCTGAACAGCTTTACTATACCGTATTTCCCCCGCTTCGTAAAGCCCCCGTCCCGGGGACACGGTATGGAAAGAGGGCGTGCCGGACGGCACGCCCTCTTGTCATTTTGACCAATCAGCCCACCTTTTTAAAGGACAAGATGCGGATGGCGGCTACGTCGGTGCCCAGTTCCTCCGCCAGAGCGGCAGACACGGCGGCGATCAGCTCGCCCCGGTTGGGAATGGCGTCAGCCGCAGGGGGGATTACGGCGGGAGCCTGGGGCGCCTTGGCCTGACTGCTCTCGCTGCGGCGGCAGATAGCGCCCATAATCGAGGTCATAAAAATCAGCGCGATCAGGCCGATGAAGGTGACGCCCATGCCCATCAGACACACGAACAGATTGGATACTTCCATGACAGATTCCTCCGAAAACGAAATTTCACTGTCTGCCATTGTAGTCTTTTCCATCAAATTCTCAAGACCCTGCCGGTGCATTTGATATTTTCTTGACAAAGCTTGTTGTTTTCTTAACGGAATCTTTATCATGCTGCGGGTGACTTGCAAAATTGCCTTAGGCCCGTTACAATAGCCATATCAAGAGAGAAGGGGGAAGACGACTGTGGGAGAGCTGACCCATTTCAACGAGGCGGGACGGCCTCGGATGGTGGACGTGTCCGCCAAAGACGACACGGTGCGGGAGGCCTTGGCAACGGGACGGGTGCTGGTGAACGAGGAGACCTTCCGGCTCATCCGATGCGGCGGGATGAAGAAGGGAGACGTGCTGGGCTGCGCCCAGGTGGCGGGGATCATGGCAGCCAAGCGGACCTGGGAACTGATCCCCATGTGCCATCCCCTGCTTCTCTCCGGGGTGGATTTGACCTTTGTCCTCAATGAGTCGGAGCTGGCGGTGGAAATCACAGCTTCTGTTCGGTGCACCGGCCCCACAGGGGTGGAGATGGAGGCGCTGACGGCGGTGTCCGCCGCGGCCCTTACCATTTATGATATGTGCAAGGCGGTACAGAAGGACATGGTCATTGACTGTATCCGCCTGGAGCGAAAGAGCGGCGGCAAGAGCGGCGAGTATCAAAGGGAGGCGGAGTGAATATGGAATATACGGCGGCGGTGCTGACCATCAGCGACAAGGGGGCTCAGGGGCTCCGGGAGGATAAAAGCGGTCCGGCCATGGCGGCCATGCTGGAGGCGGCGGGATACCAGGTGGTATATACCGCCATTTTGCCCGACGACTACGAGGCCATCCGGGAGGCCCTCCTCCTCTGCTGCGACGAGAAGAAGGTGTGCCTTGCCGCCACCACCGGCGGCACCGGCTTTTCCAAGCGGGATATCACTCCCGAGGCCGCCGCCTCGGTGATCCAGCGCTTCACCCCCGGCATTCCGGAGGCTATGCGGGCGGAGAGCCTCCGCCACACCCCCCACGGCATGCTCAGCCGGGAAACCGCCGGCATCCGGGGGGACACTCTGATCCTCAACCTGCCCGGAAGCGTGAAGGCGGTGACGGAGTGCCTGGGGGCGGTGCTGCCGGCCCTCCGCCACGGCATCGACATCCTCCGGGGCTGCGCCGCCGAGTGCGGCGAACATCACCACCACGGGGAGGAACATCACCATGGCTGAGATCCTCGCTATCTGCATCAGTGAGCGCAAGGGCATTCAGAAGCATCCGGTGCCGGAGGCAGAGCTGCGGCCCGACCACGGCATCGTGGGGGACGCCCACGCCGGGAACTGGCACCGTCAGGTGAGCCTTCTGGGTATTGAGAGCGTCCGGAAGGTCCAGGAGAAGATCGACTTTCCCCTGAAGCCGGGGGACTTTGCGGAGAACATCCTCACCGAGGGCATCTGCCTCTATGAGCTGCCGGTGGGCCAGCGGCTGCGGCTGGGACCGGTGCTGGCGGAGGTGACCCAGATCGGCAAGGAGTGCCACAGTGACTGCGCCATCCGCAAGGCCGCCGGGGACTGCGTCATGCCCCGGGAGGGCATCTTTGTGAAGATCCTGGAGGGGGGCGTCCTCCGGCCCGGAGATCCCATCATCCTGGAGCCGTGACGCGCCGGATCTCCCGTTTTTTCCACCAAAGGCGGCCTGCATCAGGCCGCCTTTTTTGGCTTTTTCGCCCGCAGTCTTTTTCTTGACTTTCATTCGCTAATGTATTACCATGTTAGCATATTAAAGAAAAGAAAGTTTTGGTTGCCAAACCCGCCCCCAGGCGGTATGATAAAATGAAATTGTATGCAGGAGGACTCACCATGGACGCGGAGCTTCTTTTGAAAAATGAGGAGCGGGCGGTATTCCGGCTGCGGGAGCTGTACCGCCGCCACGGCTACCTCCCCTATAAGATGAGCAAATTTGAGGAGTACGACCTGTACGTCCGGAACAAGAGCTTTCTGGTCAGCGACCATATCCTCACCTTCACCGACGTGGACGGCAAGCTCATGGCCCTGAAGCCGGATGTGACCCTGTCCATTCTGAAAAACTCCAACAGCGGCAAGGGGCTGCAGAAGGTCTACTACCACGAGAACGTGTACCGCACCTCCCCCACCTCCCACGGCTACCGGGAGATCATGCAGGCGGGACTGGAATGCATCGGCCCTCTGGACGGCTACGCCGTGGGGGAGGTGGTGATGCTGGCGGCCCGGAGCCTGGAGACCATCAGCGAGGAGTATCTCCTGGATCTGAGCCACCTGGGCTTTGTCTCCGGTCTTCTCTCCCCCCTCTCCCTCTCTCAGGAGACGGAGGCGGCCCTTCTGAAGGCCATGGGGGAGAAAAACGTCCCCGCCCTTCAGCAGCTGGGCCGGGAGCATGGGCTTCCTGAGGAAACGGTGGAGGCCCTCGGCCGCCTGGCGCTTCTCTACGCGCCGCCCGCCAAGGCCCTCCCGGTGCTGGAGGAGCTGGCGGTGACGGAGGGGAGCCGGGAAGCCCTCCGGGAGCTTCAGGAGCTCTGGGGCCTTCTGGAGCAGTACGGCCTTGGAGACCGGCTACGGCTGGACTTCTCCATTGTCAACGATATGAACTACTACAGCGGCGTCATTTTCCGGGGCTATCTCCCGGGCCTTGCCAGCGGCGTGCTGTCGGGAGGCCGGTATGACAATCTCCTGAAGAAAATGGGCCGGGAGGGCGGCGCCATCGGCTTTGCGGTGTATCTCGATCAGCTGGAACGCTTCGGCGCCAAGAGCCGGGACTACGACGTGGATGTGCTGCTGCTCTATGACCACAGCCGCACCCCCGCCGCCGTGGCAGCCGCCGCCAACGCCGTTCTGGCCTCCGGCAAGACGGTGCGGGTGGAGCAGGAGATCCCCGACGGTCTCAAGTACCGGGAACTGCGGGATCTGCGGAAGGAGGCGTAACCCATGGAGATGATCAACATTGCCCTGCCTAAGGGGCGTCTTGGAGAAAAGGTCTACCGTATGTTCAAGGCGGTGGGCTACGAGTGCCCCTCCATCGAGGAGGAGAACCGGAAGCTGGTGTTTGAAAACGAGAAGAAGGGGGTCCGCTACTTCTGGGTGAAGCCCTCGGACGTGGCCATCTATGTGGAGCGGGGCGCCGCCGACATCGGCGTGGCGGGAAAGGACATTCTGCTGGAGTACGCCCCCGACATCTACGAGCTGGCGGACTTAGGCATCGGCAAGTGCCGGATGTGCGTAGCGGGCCGGAAGGAGTTTTACGACGAGGGCAGCAGCACCCTCCGGGTGGCCACCAAGTTCCCCCGGATCGCCCGGACCTACTACAGCTCCATCAGCCGGGACATCGATATCATCAAGCTCAACGGCTCCATCGAGATCGCCCCTCTTCTGGGCCTCAGCGACGTGATCGTGGATATCGTGGAGACCGGCCGGACCCTGCTGGAAAACGGCCTGGAGCCCAAGGTGGACATCGTGCCCATCAGCGCCCGGCTCATCGCCAACAAGGTGAGCTATAAATTCAAAAACGAGCCCATCCGGCAGCTGGCCCAGCGCATCAGCGACTGGCAGCCGGAGGAGGGGAAGGAGTAAGGATATGATCCGGATTTTGCCCTATGGAAAGGTCTCACCGGAGGAGATCTTTTCCCGCTGCGAGGCGGTGGCCAGCGTAGGCCCCGCCGTGGCGGAGATCATCGCCGCCGTCCGGAAGGATGGGGACGCCGCTCTCCGCTGCTACGCCGAAAAATTTGACAAGGCGGAATTGAAGGAGATCGAGGTGCCCGCCGCCGTGCTGGATGCCGCCGTGGACGCCCTGGACGGGGAGCTGCGCCAGATCCTTACTGAGGCGGCGGAACGCATCCGCAGCTTCCACCGCCGTCAGGTCCGCAACAGCTTCGTCATCAGCGAGGAGGAGGGCATTCTTCTCGGCCAGAAGGTGATCCCCATGGACCGGGTGGGCCTCTACATCCCCGGCGGCACCGCCGCCTACCCCTCCAGCGTTTTGATGAATGCCATCCCCGCCAAGATCGCCGGCTGCCGTGAGGTGGTCATGGTGTCGCCCCCCACCTGGGTTGGCGACATCCATCCCGTCATTCTGGCCGCCGCCCGGATTGCCGGGGTGGACCGGGTGTTCCGCACCGGCGGTGCCCAGGCGGTGGCGGCTCTGGCCTACGGCACCGAGACCATCCCCCGGGTGGACAAGATCGTGGGCCCCGGCAACGCCTATGTGGCGGAGGCCAAGCGCCAGGTCTTCGGCCAGGTGGCCATCGACATGATCGCCGGTCCCAGCGAGATTTTGGTGGTGGCCGACGGGAAGAGCGATGCCCGGGTGGTGGCCGCGGACCTTCTCAGCCAGGCCGAGCACGACAAGATGGCCTCCGCCGTTTTGGTCACCGACAGCGAGACCCTGGCCAAAGCGGTGAGCGACGAGCTGGAGCGGCAGATTCCCCTGCTGCCCCGGGCGGAGATCGCCCGGGCCTCCATCGACCAAAACGGCAAGATCATCGTGGCGGAGGATCTCGCCGCCGTCATCGACATCGCCAACGAGATCGCTCCCGAGCACCTGGAGCTGTGCCTCGACAACCCCTTCGACTATCTCGACAAGATCCGCCACGCCGGGTCCATATTCCTGGGCCGCAGCTGCCCGGAGGCCCTTGGGGACTACTTTGCCGGTCCCAACCACACCCTCCCCACCAGCGGCACCGCCCGGTTCATGAGCCCCCTCAGCGTGGACGACTTTGTGAAGAAGACCCAGTTTACCTACTACACGGCGGAGGCCCTGGGGAAGGTCAGCGGCAAGATCGCCCGCTTTGCCCGGCAGGAGGGCTTAGAGGCCCACGCCCGCAGCGTTCTCAGCCGTTTTGACGAGACCATATAGAAAGAAGGCCCGCAGCATGAGCAGATTTATGAGTTCCCGCTTCGCCGCCCTGGAGGCCTACGTCCCCGGCGAGCAGCCCCAGGATATGCAGTATGTGAAGCTGAACACCAACGAGTCCCCCTTTCCCCCCTCCCCGGAGGTCATCGCCGCGGTGAACGCCTACGAGGTGGGACGGCTGAACCTGTACCCCGACCCGGACTGCAAGCGCCTGCGGAAGAAGCTGGCGGACCTCTACGGCGTGGGGGAGGAAAACGTGTTCCTCTCCAACGGCTCTGACGACATTCTGAACTTTGCCTTCATGGCCTTCTGTGACGCCGAGCGCCCCGTGGCCTTCCCGGACATCAGCTACGGCTTCTACCCCGTCTATGCCAACCTTCACAACGTCCCCGCCACGGTGATCCCCCTCCGGGAGGACTTCCGCCTGGAGCCGGAGGACTACTGCGGTCTCCACCAGAACGTGGTCATCGCCAACCCCAACGCCCCCACGGGCCGGGTGATCTCCGTGGCGGACATCGAGAAGATCGTCCAGACCAATCCCAACCATGTCGTCCTCATCGACGAGGCCTATGTGGACTTTGGGGCGGAGAGCTGCTATCCCCTCATCAAAAAGTACGAGAACCTCCTGGTGTGCATGACCTTCTCCAAGTCCCGGTCCATGGCCGGAGGCCGCATAGGCTTCGCCCTTGGCAGCAAGGCCCTCATCGAGGACCTCAACAAGATCAAGTACTCCACCAACCCCTACAACTTAAACCGCCTGACCCTGGTGGCCGCCGAGGCCGCCGTGGACAGCGACGACTACTATAAAAAGAACGCGAAGATCATCGCGGAAAACCGGGCCTACACCGTGGAGGAGCTGGGGAAGCTGGGCTTCACCACCCTTCCCTCCCAGGCCAACTTCATCTTCACCAGCTGCCCCAAGCTCTCCGGCGGCGACCTCTACCGGGAGCTGAAGCGCCGGGGCGTGCTGGTGCGCTACTGGAACAAGCCCGCCCTCCAGAACCACGTCCGCATCACCATCGGCTCCAGGGAGCAGATGGACGTGCTGCTGGAGAAGGTCCGTGAAATTCTCAAGGAGGTGTGACCATGCGCTCTGCCCAGATCCAGCGGAAGACCGCCGAGACCGACATCACCCTCTCTCTCACCATTGAGGGCACCGGGAAGAGCGACATCGCTACCGGCTGCGGCTTTCTCGACCACATGCTCACCCTCTTTGCCCGCCACGGCCGCTTCGATCTGACGGTCCACTGCAAAGGCGACACCTGGGTGGACGACCACCACACCGTGGAGGACGTCGGCATCTGCCTGGGGGACGCCTTTGCCAAGGCCCTCGGCGACCTCCGGGGGGTGTACCGCTACGGCAGCTGCACCCTCCCCATGGACGAGGCCCTCCTCCTCACCGCCGTGGACCTCTCCGGCCGGGGGATGCTGTGCTGCGACCTCCAGATCCCCACAGAGAAGGTGGGCACCTTTGACACGGAGCTGGTGGAGGAGTTCCTCCTGGCCCTGGTCCGCCGGGCCAACATGACCCTCCACGTCCAGCAGCTGGCGGGACGAAACAGCCACCACATCATTGAGGGCATGTTCAAGAGCCTCGGACGCTCCCTCCGTCAGGCGGCAGCCATCGACCCCGCCTTTGCCCAGGAGATCCCCTCCACCAAGGGGGTGCTGTGATGATCGCCATTGTGGACTACGGGGTGGGGAACCTCTTTTCCCTCACCTGTTCCTTCCGCTCCTTAGGGGCAGAGGTCACCGTCACCGGGGACCCGGACGTCATCCGCTCCGCCGGGAAGATCGTGCTCCCCGGAGTGGGAGCCTTCGGCGACGCGGCGGAGCTTCTCCGGAAAAGCGGTCTCGACCAGGTGGTGATCGAGGAGGCCAACCGGGGCAAGCCCCTCCTCGGCATCTGCCTGGGGATGCAGCTTCTCTTTGACAAGAGCCTGGAGTACGGCGAGCACCCGGGCCTCGGCCTCATCCCCGGACGGGTGGTAAGCATGGAACCGGTGGTCCCCGCGGGGTACAAGGTGCCCCACATCGGCTGGAACGCCCTCCACTTCCCCAAGAACAAACCTGTCAGCCCCCTCTTCCGCCATATCCGGGAGGGGGACTGCGTCTACTTCGTCCACTCCTACTACGCCACGGACTGTGACGCCGACCTTATCGCCACCGCCGAGTACGGCCCGGAGCTGACGGCGGCAGTGGCGCGAGACAACGTCATGGGCACCCAGTTCCACCCGGAAAAAAGCGGCGCCGTGGGGCTCAGTATCCTGCGGGCCTTCTGTGAAATGGAGGATCTGACATGATCATTTTTCCCGCCATCGACTTAAAGGACGGCAAGGTGGTCCGCCTCTACAAAGGCGATTTCGCCACGGCCCAGCAGGTGGCCGACGACCCCGTGGCTACCGCCATGGCCTTCCGGGCCGCCGGAGCCACCCACATGCACATGGTGGACCTGGACGGCGCCAAGGACGGCAAGCGGAAGAACACGGACATCGTGAAGGCCGTGTCCCGGGTGGGCCTGAAGATTCAGCTGGGCGGCGGCATCCGCACCATCCAGGACCTGGAGGCCATCTTTGCCATGGGTATCTACCGGGCGGTCATCGGCTCCGCCGCCGTCAGCGACCCGGACCTCGTCCGCTCCGCCGTGGCCCACTACGGCAGCGACCGCATCGCTGTGGGCATCGACACCAAGGACGGCCGGGTCCGCACCGCCGGCTGGGTGGAGGACGCCGGCATCGACTACTTGGACTTCGCCCGGCAGATGGAGGCCATCGGCGTCCAGAAGCTGATCTTCACCGATATCGACACCGACGGCACCCTCTCCGGTCCCTCTTACGACCGTCTGGCCGCTCTCCAGGAGGCGGTCAGCTGTGATATTATCGCCTCCGGCGGCATCTCCTGTAACCGGGATATTGCCCGCCTCAGCGACATGGGCCTCTACGGCTCCATCGTGGGCAAGGCCTGGTACACCGGGGCGGTGGATCTGGAGGACGCCATTTTGGAGGGGGGAGACCAGTGATCACCAAGCGGATCATTCCCTGTCTCGATGTAAAGGACGGTCGGGTGGTGAAGGGGGTCAACTTCTTAGGGCTCAGCGACGTGTCCAGTCCCGTGAAGCTGGCCAAGTTCTACAGCGACTGCGGCGCCGACGAGCTGGTGTTCTACGATATCACCGCCTCCGCCGAGGGCCGGGCCCTCTTCACCGACATTCTCACCGAGGTGGCCTCCACCATCTTCATCCCCCTCACCGTGGGGGGCGGCATCAACACCGTGGACGACTTCGACCGGGTCCTCAAATGCGGAGCCGACAAGGTCAGCGTCAACTCCGGAGCCATCCGGGACCCCTCCCTCATTGCCGCCGCCGCCCAGCGCTACGGGGATCAGTGCGTGGTCCTCAGCGTGGACGCCAAGCGGGTGGACGGCCAGTTCCGGGTCTTCGCCAAGGGCGGCCGGGAGGACACGGGCCTGGACGCCATCGAATGGATCAAAAAAGGCGTCGCCAGCGGCGCCGGGGAGATCGTCCTCAACAGCATCGACACCGACGGGGTAAAGAAGGGCTTTGACCTTGAAATGCTCTCCGCCGTCTGCGACGCGGTGAACGTGCCGGTGATCGCCTCCGGCGGCGCCGGGTGCATCGAAGATTTTGTCACCCTCTTTGAGACCCTTCCCAAGGTGGACGCAGGCCTCGCCGCCTCCATTTTCCACTTTGGCGAGGTCCAGATCCCCGATTTGAAAAAAGCCCTGGCGGACCGGGGCATCATTATGCGCGTATAAAGGAGAACGAATATGCTTTCCATTGACGATTTGAAATTCAACGGCCACGGCCTCCTTCCCGCCATCGTGGTGGATGCCACCACCAAGGAGGTTCTGACCCTGGCCTACATGAACCGGGAGAGCCTGGAGATCACCATGAAGGAGGGCCGCACCTGCTTCTGGTCCCGGTCCCGGCAGGAGCTGTGGCGGAAGGGGGAGACCAGCGGCAACGTGCAGTATGTGGTGGACATCACCGCCGACTGCGACCGGGATGCCCTGGTGATCCGGGTGAACAAGACCGGCCCCGCCTGCCATCTGGGCACCGACTCCTGCTTCAGTGACAAGGTTTTCATTGGCGAATCCCCGGAGCCCTTCTCCGTCAAAGGCCTCTACGGCCTTCTGGAAGGCCGGAAGCGGGATCTCCCCGAGGGGTCCTACACCACCTACCTCTTCCAGAAGGGTCTCGACAAGATCCTCAAGAAGGTGGGCGAGGAGTCCACTGAAGTCATCATCGCCGGCAAGGCGGAGGACAAGGCGGAGACCATCTATGAGATCGCGGACCTTATGTACCACGTCATGGTGCTGATGGTGGAGATGGGCATCAGCGTGGACGATATCCTGGCGGAGCTGGCCAGCCGCCATGTTATCGACCACAAGGTGAAGCAGGAGAAGATGACCAAATGAAGCCCCAGACCCTCCACTGCCACACCACCCTCTGCGACGGGAAGAACACCCCGGCGGAGATGGCTGCGGCGGCCCTGGCCGCGGGCTGCGGAGCCATCGGCTTCTCCGGCCACGCGCCGCTCCCCGACGGGGACGACTGGTGCATGCCGGCGGTGTCGGTGCCCCTTTACCGCCAGGCGGTGCTGGACCTCCGGGAGCAGTACCGGGGACAGATGGACGTATTTCTCGGCCTGGAGCAGGACTACTTCTCCCCGCCTGCCGGGCCGGATTGGGACTACCTCATCGGCTCCGTCCACTGTGTGGTGAAGGACGGAGCCGTGCTCTCGGTAGATGAGAGCGAGGCCATTTTTGTCCGGGCGGCCCGGGAGTTCTACGGTGGGGACTTTTACGCCTTCGCCCGGGACTACTTCCGTCTGGAGGCGGAGGTGGCGAAGGCTACCGGCTGCCAGATCGTGGGCCACTTCGACCTCTTCACCAAGTTCAACGAGGGGAACCGGCTCTTTGACGCCGCCGACCCCCGGTATCGGGGTCCGGCCATGGAGGCCCTGGATGCCCTTTTGGAGCGGGATGTGATCTTCGAGATCAACACCGGAGCTATGTCCCGGGGCTACCGCACCGCCCCCTACCCCGACCCGGTGTTTCTCCGGCGGATCCGGGAGAAGGGCGGCAGGGTGGCCGTCACCAGCGACAGCCACAGCGGAGAGTCCCTTTTGTTCGGCTATCCCCAGGCCTTCGCCCTGGCGGCGGCCTGTGGTTTTTCCTCCACGGTGTACCGCACCGGGGAGGGGTTTGTAGATGTCCCGATAGGAGAATAGACGAGGAGCACCGGAGCAGAGCTGCTTCGGTGCTCCTTTTTTGACGGATGAAAAACCGCCGAGAAACAGCATGTTTCGCGGCGGTTTTCTCTGCTTTTGGGGTTACTTGACGGCGATGGCCTCGATCTCCACCAGCGCGTCCTTGGGCAGACGGGCTACCTCCACGGCGCTGCGGGCGGGTGCCTCACCGGCAAAGTAGGTGGCGTACACCTCGTTCATGGCGGCAAAGTTGTTCATGTCGCTGAGGAACACGGTGGTCTTGATGACGTCGCTCATCTCGTAGCCCGCGGCGGCCAGGACGGCCTTCACGTTCTCCAGAGACTGGCGGGTCTGACCGGCAATGCCGCCCTCGGCAAAGGCCCCGGTGGCGGGGTCGATGGGCAGCTGACCGCTGGTGATGGTCAGGCTGCCGGCGCTGACACCCTGGCTATAAGGACCGATGGCGGCGGGCGCCTTGTCGGTGGCGATGATCTTCTTCATGGGAATCTCCTCCGTTTCTGTTGGTGATGGCTTCATTGTACCAGATTGCTTCGAAATGTCAATGGAGAGAGGGGCGGCAGGCCGCCGGAGAAAATTTTTGGTTGCACGTTTTCGTGCAATTTTTTCCCCGCAGCCCCCGGGGTTGGAAAGGATGAGTACATGAGCAGGAGAAAAAGCCGGGAGGATCTGATCGGACTTCTGGAGCGGCTGGCCTTCTACCGGCCCAACGACGCCATCCGCCTGGCCATGGAGGAGGGCGTGGATATCCGGAAGCTGAGGCTGGAGGGGGTGGCGGAATTCAAGTGCCATGCCAACGGCGCTATGGAGCTGAAGTTCTTTGACCGCACCAAGGCCCTGGAGCTGCTGCTGGCCCTGGAGGGGGAACAGGGGGGCGGCGGACTGATGGATTTCCTTCAGCAGCTTGGCGGAGGGGAGAACGCGTGAGAATCCACAGCTTTTCCGAAAAGCAGAAGAGGGTGCTGCTGTGGTGGTGCCCAGGGTCGGAGGACAGCCGCCGAGAGGCCATCATTTGTGACGGGGCCGTCAGAAGCGGCAAGACCCTGGCCATGGGGCTCAGCTTTTTCTGTTGGGCCACCGCCGCCTTTCATCAGCGGCAGTTCGCCTTGTGCGGAAAGACCATCGTCTCCCTCCGGCGCAATCTGGTGAATGAGCTGACGCCCCTGCTGGGGGAGCTGGGGCTCAGCGTCACCGAGCGGCGCAGCGCCAATCAGCTGGTGGTCCGGGGAGAGGGACATGAAAACCTCTTTCATCTCATCGGCGGCAAGGACGAGGGCAGCGCGGCACTGATCCAGGGCGCTACCTTCGCCGGGGTGCTGATGGACGAGGTGGCCCTCATGCCCCGCAGCTTCGTGGAGCAGGCCCTGGCACGGTGCAGCGTCGAGGGCAGCAGGCTGTGGTTCAACTGCAACCCCGAGGGGCCCCAGCACTGGTTTTACCGGGAGTGGATCTGCCGCGCGGAGGAGAAAAACGCCCTCTACCTTCATTTCACCATGGCCGACAATCCCAGCCTCTCTCCCGCTATGCGGCGGCGGTATGAAAACCGCTACTCCGGGGCGTTCTACCGCCGGTTCGTATTGGGGGAGTGGTCGGCGGCCGAGGGGCTCATCTACGATTTCTTTTCCCCGGAGGAAATGGTACAGCCGGTGCCGGAGGGGGAGCTGGAGCAGTACTGCGTCTCCATCGATTACGGCACCGCCAACCCATGCTCGTTTGGTTTATGGGGGCTGCGGGATGGGGTGTGGTATCGGGTGGACGAGTACTACTACGCTTCCCGGGACACCGGTGTACAAAAGACGGACCAGGAGTATGTGGCGGACCTGCGGCGGCTGGCGGCGGGGCGGCAGCTGAGACGGGTGGTGGTGGACCCCTCCGCCGCCAGCTTTATCACCGCCCTGCGCCGGGAGGGCTTTCCCGTGGTGAAGGCGGCCAACGACGTGCTGGCGGGCATCCGCCTGACAGCGGGGCTTCTCAAAAGCGGCAGGCTGGTGATCTGCCGGCCCTGCCGGGATCTCCTGCGGGAAATGGCCCTCTACTGCTGGGAGGCCGGCGGTCAGGGCAGGGAGGTCCCCCTGAAACAAAATGACCACGCCATGGACGACATGCGGTATTTTGCGTCTACAGTGGCGGGGAGTTTCCGGGGGGATGGCTTTGCCGCCGTGTCGGTAGAGCGGTGAGTACAGGAAAGGATGGAAACAGTATGGCGTTTTTCAAACGAAAGGAGGAGGGGGTGGCGGCGGCCTCCACCCAGCTGCGCAGCCGGGACGCCCTCCCCTGGGGAGGCCTCATGGATATGGTCCCCCTGGGAGGCGGGGAGGCCCGGCTCTATCAGGCCATCCGCCAGGGGGTCCCGGCGGTGGACGCCGCCCTCTGCAAGATCATCCGGCTGGCCGGGGGCGTGACGGTGGACTGTGCGACCCAGAGTGTTCAGCGGCAGATGGACCGCTTCCTCAAAACCGTGCCCGCCGGTCGGGGGCAGGTGGGGATCAATGCCTTTTTGGACATGTATCTCGACTCCATGCTCACCTTCGGTCAGGCGGTGGGGGAGATGGTGGTGGACCCGGAGGGCCGGGACATCGCCGCTCTGGTCTGCGGAAGGGTGGAGGATGTGCAGATCCGGGAGGGGGATTCTCCTCTGGATTTTACCCTCTGGGGCTACGGCAGCGATGGCATGCCGCGGCCGCTGCCCCGGCAGGATCTGCTCCTCTTTACCCCCTACAATCCGGAGACCCACAGCCCCTATGGGGTGTCCATGCTTCGGTCCATGCCCTTTTTGACGGAGCTTCTGGGGAAGATCTTCACCGCTATGGGAGCCAACTGGGAGCGGATGGGCAACGTCCGGTTTGCCGTGGTGTGCAAGCCTCAGAGCGGAGAGATGGACCCGGCCACGGCTCAGGAGCGCAGCCGGCAGATCGCCAGGGAGTGGAGCCGGGCCATGCAGAGCTCCAAAACTGGCAGCGTCCGGGATTTTGTGGCCATCGGAGATGTGGACATCCGGGTCATCGGCGCGGACAACCAGATTCTCGACAGCGAGGTGCCGGTGCGGCAGATCCTGGAGCAGCTCATCGCCAAGACCGGCATTCCGCCTTTTATGCTGGGGCTCAGCTGGTCCTCCACGGAGCGGATGAGCACCCAGCAGGCGGACATCCTTACCTCCGAGCTGACAGCCATTCGCCGGGGGCTTACCCCTGTGGTGGAGAAAATCTGCCGGATGTGGATGCGCCTCAATGGGATCTATGAGCCCTTTGAGGTGCTGTGGGACGACATCAACCTCCAGGATGAGCTGGATGAGGCCAAGGCGGAGTGGTACCGACAGCAGGCGAGGAAGCTGGAATTGGAAAATCTTCAGATGGAAGGGAAGCTGTGACAGTGACGGATGTGAAAAAAACAGGCGGTGTGGAGTACGGCGGCGTCACCGAGGCGGATCTGGCGGAGATCAACCGCTTTGCCAAGGGGGAGCTGACGGCGGAGCAGGTGTACACCTTCGCCCTGCGGCTGTGCGACAACGAGGTGGACCGGGATTTTGAGCGGTTTTCTCTCGACTGCCTCCAGAGGCTGGGAGAGCTGTTTGTAGGCAAGAGCGGCATTTTTGACCACCAGTGGTCTGCCGCCGGGCAGACTGCCCGGATCTACCGGACGGAGGTGGCCGAGGAGCCGGGGCGGATGACCATGGCGGGGGAGCCCTGCCGGTATCTGAAGGGCTGGGCCTATATGCTCCGCTCCGAAAAGAACCAGGCGCTCATTGAGGAGATCGAGGGCGGGATCAAAAAGGAGGTCAGCGTGGGCTGTGCGGTGGCCCGCCGGGTGTGCTCCGTATGCGGCGGGGAGATTTCCCAATGTGGACATGTACCCGGCCGGCAGTATGACGGCAAGCTGTGCACCGCCATTCTGGAGGACCCCACCGACGCCTACGAGTGGTCCTTTGTGGCGGTGCCCGCCCAGCGGGAGGCAGGGGTTTTGAAGAAGACCTTGGTGTACCGGGGTTTTGACCAGGGGGAGCGGCTTCAGCTGGAAAAGGAGGCCGCCGCCGGTCGGAGCTATCTGGCGGCCCTGCGGCAGGAACTGGTGCGCCTGGCGGGACTGGCGGAGGAGGATCTGGACTGCGCCATTTTCGCCAGAGCCGCGGAGCGCATGGAGGAAGAGGAGCTGCTGGAGCTGACCCGGGTGCTGAAAAAGCGGCTGGAGCGCCGGAGATGGCCCGGTCCCCAGTTGGGCTGGGGCCATGGAAGCGACAGCGGCGAGGCATTTTTGGTGTAACAAACAAAGGAGGAGCGGAACATGGTATCTTTTAACGGCATTGGGCAGTGGTGCGCCACCTTCCTGGGGGAGGACATCCCCGAGGGCAGCGTGGTGAAGGTAAGCGGGGCTCAGACGGTGGCGGCCTGCGGCGCGGGAGAGGCCTTCTGCGGTGTGGCAGTGTCCGGGAGAGACGGTGCGGTCAGCGTGCAGGTGGGCGGCTTTGTGACGGTGGGCTACAGCGAGGGCGCGCCTGCCGTGGGCTTTACCGGCCTCAGCGCCAACGGCAGCGGCGGCGTGAAGAGCGACGAGAGCGGCGTGAAGCGCTGGGTGGTGGAGACTGACGAGACCGCCCAGACCGTCACGGTGCTGCTGTGAGAAAAAAGGAGGAGACGAACATGGCATATCTTCTGAATGACGTGAAGCTGGAGAAGGGGATGTACGGCGAGGCCGGCAAGACCTTCTCCCAGGTGCTGGAGGCCTGTGACCCCAGCGAGGCCTATCGGGGTACCCCCATGGAGGGACTGGACGCCTTCCAGCGCCAGCTCAAGCGCTTTGACATCCATGTGAAGGGCAGCGGCAGCGACATGGTGGAGAAGTTCTTCCACACCACCGAGTCCGCCGTGCTGTTCCCGGAGTTTGTGGCCCGGGTGGTGCGCCAGGGCATGGAGGAGGAGAACGTCCTGCCCCACATCACTGCGGCGGTTACCACCTTTGACGGCAGGGACTACCGCTCCATTGCTTCGGTGCCCTCCGAGGAGGACAAGCGTCTGGCTCGGGTGGAGGAGGGCGGTCAGCTGCCCCAGACCCAGGTGCGGACCCAGGAGAACCTGGTGAAGCTCCACAAGCGGGGGCGGATGCTGGTGGCCTCCTATGAGGCCATCCGCTTCCAGCGGCTGGACCTCTTCTCTGTGACCCTCCGCCAGATCGGCGGACACATCGCCCGGATGCAGCTGGAGGACGCCATCTCTGTGGTAATGGACGGCGACGGCAACGACAACGCCGCCAAGAGCTATACCGTGGGCACGGAACCCATCTCCGGCACCAAGGGGACCCTGGATTACGGCGCCCTGCTGGACTTCTGGGGGGAGTTTGATCCCTACACCATGAATACCCTTCTGGTGGGCGGCGACGTGATGCTGCAGCTTCTCAAGATGGAGGAGTTCCAAAATCCTCTCACCGGCCTCAATTTCCAGGGCACCGGCGCCCTGACCACCCCCCTGGGCGCACGCCTGCTGCGGACCGGGGCCATGCCCAAGGGCAAGCTCATCGGTCTCGACAAGAACTACGCGCTGGAGATGGTCACCGGCGGCCAGGTGCAGGTGGAGTACGACAAGCTCATTGACCGCCAGCTGGAGCGGGCGGCCATCACCTGCATCTCCGGCTTCGCCAAGCTTTTCCAGGACGCCTCCCGGGTGCTGGAGATCTGACGGGAGGGACCATCATCACAACAAAAGGAGGCTGGGAAGATGACCGAGGAGATCTTTACCATTGCAAAGGCCCTGGCGTCGCCTACAGAGGCGGAGGAGGGCGTGCTGTGGCGGCTGTGCGCCGGAGCGGAGCGGGAGCTCCGCTCCGCCCTGCGGGACGGCGTGACGGCCGAGGACTGCGCGGACCTGTTCCTCTGCGCCGCCGCCTGGCTGGCTGCCGCCAATCTGACGGGCGGCCGGAATGAGACCGGTGCGGTCCGGGTGGGAGATGTGTCCGTAGGCGGCGGGAATTGGAGCGACACCGCGTCGCGGATGCGCCGCCAGGCCTGGAAGATCATGGCCCCCTACTGCGGCGGCGATGGCTTTGCCTTCGTGGGGGTGCCGGGATGAGGGGACGGCTGGAGCGGTTCTTTGCCGCCTATGGCCAGCGGGTGACGCTGTGGCGGGGAGAGGAACAGATCGTCCTTCAGGCCTCGGTGCAGCCCCAGACCAGCGGCGGAGAGGACCCGGTGGCTGCTACGCCTCTGGGAGCGGTGGACCAGCGGCGTTGGGTCTACATCGGCCCCGGCGGCACCACCCTGCTCCGCCACGATGTAGTCGAGTGCGGCGGGGAGCGTTTTCGGGTGCTGTCCGCCACGCCGGTGTACCTGGGGGAGGCGGTGCTCTACTGGCACGGCCTTCTCCGGACGGAGAGGGAGGCGGCGGAATGAGCGGACTGGAACAGGTGCGCCGGGAGGTGCTGCGGTGCCTCGCGGCGGCGGACATTCCCGCGGCTGCCGCCTGGGAGCCACAGTGGGCGGGACAGTATGACCGACCGGTGATCGTGGTGGGCCTGCGGCGGGCCGACAGCGCCAGCGCCGCCCTCTGCGACTATCTGGGGCTGGCCTATGAGGCGGACACTGCCACCTGGCGGGAGGTATACGGCCGGCGGCTGGAGGTCAGTGTGGAGCTGACGGCCTACGGCCCCGGAACGGAGGGGGCGGCGGGCTGCACGGCCGTTTTGGAGGAGGCTCACGACGCCCTCCTGGCGGGACTGGCCGAGGGGCTCCGCCCCGGGGAAATGATCTGGGAAGCGGCGGGCTGGGACCGGGAGACGGAGCACATTCGACAGGCCGCCCTCCTCCAGTGCACCGCCGCCTTCGTGGCCCAGGCTCAAGAGGAGCCGGGGCTGTTTTTGGACTTCAAATTGAAAGGAGCGCCTGATTTTGAGCAGTATCGTACATGAGAGGCCCGGGGTGTACTCCTCCTACGACGCCTCGATGCTGGTGCGCCGGGGCACCGCCTCCAAGGTGGTGGGCGTGGCCGCCCAGGCCGCCCAGGGGGACACGGACCAGGTGACGCTGGTGACCAGCTATGAGGGCGGTCTGGCCGCCTTCGGCGCCGATGAGGAGGGCCAGGCCATGGCGGAGCTCCTGCGCCTCCTCTTTCTCAACGGCGTTACCGCCGTCCGGGCGGTGCGGGTGGCCGACGGCGGCAGCTACGGCGACGCCTTCGACCTCCTCAGCATGGAGGAGGATATCCAGGTGGTGGTGTGTGACAGCGGCGAGCTGACGGTGCAGCAGCTGCTGCGGACCAGTCTGGAGAGCGCCAGCGCCGCCCGAAGGGAGCGCATCGGCGTAGTGGGCAGCAGCGGCGAGGACGTGTCCGCTCTCATTACCCGGGCCGAGGGGCTCAACAGCGAGCGGATGGTGCTGGTGGGGCCCGACGTCACCGACGAGGGGGGAGAGGCCCGCAGCGGCGTGTTCGCCGCCGCCGCTGTGGCCGGGGTCATTGCCGCAAGCGGCGACCCGGCGGTGCCCCTCAACGGCGTGGAGCTCCAGGGGCTGGGGGGCGTCGGCGTCCGGTACAGCGACAACGACATCGACCTCCTGGTCCGGGGCGGCGTGACGCCCCTGGAGGCAGTGGGAGGCGTGGTGTCTCCGGTGCGGGGCATTACCACCCGTACCAAGACCGGAGGCAGCGCCGACGCCACCTGGCGGGAGCTGACCACCATTTTGATCGTGGACGACGTGATCCCCGCCGTTCGCTCCGCTCTTCGCAGCCGCTTCACCCGCACCAAGAACACCCTCCAGACCCGGGGGGCCATCCGCTCCCAGGTGATCGTGGAGCTGGAGAACAAGGTGGCGGCCCAGATCATCGACAGCTACGGCGAGGTCAGCGTGGAGGCCGACAGCGTGGATCCCACGGTGTGCCTGGTGGAGTTCAGCTTTGCCGTGTCCCACGGCCTCAACCAGATCTATCTCACTGCCCATATTACGGTATAAAGGAGGAAACCTATGGCAAGTGTGACAGGATTTCCCACCAGCAGCGACATCTATTTGGAGCTGGAAGGGAAAAAGGTGGCGGTGGTCCAGAGCTACACCGCCAAAACCACCCGCACCAGCACCCCGGTGGAGGCCTTCGGCGAGGCGGAGCCAGTGGGGACCATCGCCTCCCAGAACCAGTATGTGCTGGAGCTGACTCGACTCTACGCTACCGACGATGCCATTGCCGACGGCATCGACTTCTACACCCTGGAGGATTTCTCCCTGGTGATCTGCAAGCCGGACCGCCGGGTGATCTACAGCGGCTGCAACTGGAACGCCATCGCCGAGGAGGGCAAGCTGGGGACTATGGTGGCGGAGAAGGTGTCTGTGGTGGCCAAAAAGCGGATGGAAGTGGTGGCCTGATGGACCCGAGAGAACTGGTGGAGATCACCTTCCGCCTGCCTCTGGAGGCCCTGGGGCGCTTGTCCCCTCTGCTGGAGGCGGCGGACCAGAGGGCGGTCCAGGAGCGGACCGAGGGAGGCGAGGCATCCTCCTTCGATATGGCGCGGTTTGAGGCGGTGCGGGCTGGGGAACCGGAGCTGCCGGAGAGCCGTACGATTGCCGCCGGGGAGCCGGAGGCGAAGGGGCGGACTGTGGAGCTGACGGAGCCGGTCCTCCCCGGGGAGGCGGTCCGGGAGGCGCGGGAGATCGACACGGGGAAGAGTGTCCGGCAGGAGCGGGAGGTGCCTCTGGAGCGGTTGGTCCAGGGGACCGCGGAGACGGTGCGCACCACAGGAACGGCAGAGACGGAGACGGCCGTGGGCCCCCGGGAGCTGTCCGCCCAGTGGGAGCGGGACGCCCGGCGGTACGACGGCGCTTTTCCGCTGCTGTGAGAGGAGGTTTGACGGATGGAACTGACGCCCATGCGGTATAAGACCTTTGTCTGGCCCCACAACCCCCATACCTACTCCATCTCCTTTCAGCGGCTGGTGGCGGGACACAAGGTGCCCTTCGGACGCTACTGCCTCCAGGATCTGGGGCTGATGGCCCGAGTGCTGGAGGGAGAGGGGGTCTTCGCCGGAGAGGGAGCCTACGACCGGTTCAAGGAGCTGGCCTCCCTCTTCTACGGCGGGGGGGCGGGACTGCTGATCCACCCGGTGTGGCAGCCCTCCAGCGCCTATTTTACGGAGCTGGCCCTGACACAAAAGCCCCTACCGGACTATGTGGCCTACCGTTTCGCTTTCCGGGAGGACTCCTCCAGCTGCCGCACGGGGCTGATTCTGCTGTCGGCGGCGGAGACGGCATCGGAACAGGCGAGCACTGTTTATACGGTGGTTCAGGGGGATACTCTCTGGGCTATCGCGGGGCGGTACGGCGTGACCCTGGAGGCGATCCTGGCGGCCAATCCCGCCATCTCCAACCCCAATCGCATTCAGGTGGGGCAGAAGGTGGTGGTCCCGGGATGACCATTCAGCTCACTGCCTGCGACGGTCAGGTATATCTGGCTCCCACGGTGAAGGAGTGGCGGCTGCGCCGCACCGGGAGCGTCCCCTGCGACGATCTGGAGGCGGTGTGCCTCTTTGACGGACAGCTGATGGATGTGCTGCCTCAAGTCTGCCGTTTTACCGCCTATCAGGGAGACGATTTGGTTTTGCAGGGTGTGGTGGATGAGTATCGGGCGGAGGTGTCAGAGCAGGGACGCCTGCTGACTTTCTCCGGCCGGGGACTGGCGGCGCTGCTGCTGGACAACGAGGCGGAAGCGGCGGAGTACCAAGGGGCCACGGTGGAGGAGATTCTCCGCAATCACGCCGTCCCTTGGGGGATTTCGCTGGGGGATTGTACGGCCCTACGCTGCGCTGGGGCTTATCGGGTGGACAGCGGTAGCAGCCAGTGGCAGGCCCTCAGCGGCTTTGTCCGCTATGTGGGGGGATTTCTGCCCTGGTTTACCGCCGACGGTACCCTCCAGGTCTGCCCCATGGCGGGCAGCGGCGTCCACCGGAGCATCGACCGTACGGCGGCAGTGACGGATTGTGCCGTCCACTTCACCCGATACGGGGTGATCTCCGAGATGCTGGTGAAGGACAAGACCAGGAAGACTACCCAGCGGGTGGTGAACCGGGCCTTTCTGGACCTGGGCGGCAGCCGGCGGCAGGTGCTCTACACCCCCGGCATCAGCACACTGGCAGCCATGCGGTACACCGGCGAGTATCAGATCCGGCGGAGCATGGAGGGCATGTACCAGGTGGAGATGACGGTGGTAGGGGCATTTGCTGCCCAGCCTGGGGATGTGGCATGGGTGACCTACGAGCCCCTGGGACTGGCGGGGGATTATGATGTGGTGGAGGCGGAGAGCCGGGGCGGCAGCGCCGGCGAGACCACCACGCTGATACTGGAGGCGAGAGACCATGTGGATATCTGAGCGATTGCGCGCCCGGGGCGGCTCCTCCGCCGCCGAGGCCGGCACTGCCACCATCGGCGGGGCGCCGGCGGCGGTGGAGACCTGCGGCGAGGAGCGGGACCTGCCCGTCTACGCCCCCGCCGGCCTGGTCTGGCGGCCCAGGGCCGGAGACCAGGTGCTGGTTTTAAAAGGGGGGACCGGCGGCGAGGAGCGCTATGTGGTGGCTGCCGCCTGCCGGGAGGAGCAGGACCTGGAGCCGGGAGAGCTGGTTTTCACGGCGGGGGACAGTTCCATCCGGCTGCGGCTGGATGGGACCATCCAGCTGCGGGGCCGGGTGGAGATCACAGGAACGCTGTTTCTCAACGGGGTGCAGCTGACGCCCCTGATCTGACGGGAAGGAGAAGATGATGGAACTGCTGCTGCGCGAGGGAGACTATGTGGCGGACGGCCGGGGCGGCGTGGTCCGTCTGGAGGGGGAGGAGGCTCTGCTGCAGCGGGTCCTCTTCCGCCTGACCGCCCGGCGGGGCGGCCTGCCGGTGCTGCCGGAACTGGGCAGCCGGCTGTATCTGCTGGGCCGGGAACCCCCCGAGGGGCGGCTCTCCGCCGCCCGGCAATATGTGGCCGAGGCGCTGGGGGAGGAGGATGTAACCGTGGAATCGGTGGAACTGGAGCAGGGAGCGGCGGGGATGCTGTCCCTTCGGGTCTGCCTCAGCCAGGGCGATACCGCCGTGACGGCGGAAGTGACCATATCCATGTAAGGGAGCGAGACGATGCAAAAGACCTTGGAGGAGATCTATCAGGAGATGCTGGACACCTTTGCCCAGCAGTCCGGCTACCGGCCCCACGCCGCCTGCGATCTGGCGGCCCGGCTCTATGCCGCTGCCGCCCAGGTCCAGGCCCTGTACGCCCAGGCAAAGTGGGTGCTGGACCAGAGCTTCCCCCAGACGGCCCAGGGGGAATTCCTGGATTACCACGGGGAGACCCGAAACATCACACGAGTGGCCGCCACCGCCGCGGAGGGTGTCCTCCGCTTTTCCGTGGACCAGGCGGTGAGCCAGAGCCTCAATATCCCGGCGGGCACGGTGTGCATGACCGCCGCCGGGGTGCGGTATGAGACTTTAGAGGACGGGGCTATCCCGGCGGGGGAGCTGTGGACGGAGGTGCCCGCCCAGGCGGCGGAGAGCGGGGAGAGCGGCAATGTGGGGGCTGATCGGGTGGTGCTGATGGCGGTGGCCCCGGCGGGGGTGGCCCGGTGCACCAATCCCAAACCCTTTACCGGCGGGGCGGACCGGGAGGACGACGAGGCCCTGCGGACGAGAATCCTGGACAGCTACCGCCGCCTGCCTAACGGGGCCAATGCCGCCTACTACGAGCAGGAGGCCATGCGCTTTGAAGGAGTGGCGGCGGCCAGGGCTGTGGGACGTCCACGGGGCATCGGCACGGTGGACGTGTACATCTCCTCCGCTGCCGGTGCACCGGAGGAGACGCTGCGCCAGGCGGTGGAGGAGACCCTGCAAAAAAGCAGGGAGATTGCAGTGGACCTGCAGGTGCTGGCGCCGGAGCTGCTGCCTGTGGCGGTGACGGCGGCGGTGGAACCGGCTGCGGGATACAGTTTTTCCCAGGCCAAAGCCGACGCCGAGGACGCCCTGGCCGGCTTTTTTGACGGTCAGCTTTTGGGGGAGCCGGTGACTCTGGCGGAACTGGGAAACCTGCTCTACTCCCTGGACAGCGTGGCAAACTACCGCTTCACCGCTCCAGCCGAGGATGTGGCAGCACTGCCCTCCCGGCTGCCTGCCTTGGGAGCGGTGGCCATAACGGAGATGGGAGGCTGAGATGGGATACGCGGCGTATTTGCAGGAGCTGCTGCGGCCACTGGGAATCTATGACCTCCGTGCGGGCAGTCTCAGTGCCAGCGAGCTGGAGGCTATGGGGGCAGGACTGGACGGCGCCGCCGATGCAGCGGACTACGCCCAGCGGGAATGCGTCACCGCCACGGCGGAGGGAGAGGGACTTTCCCGCCGGGAGAGCCTCTTCGCCCACCGGCCCGTCCAGGTGAGCGTCCCTCTCCGGCGGGAGGCCATTCACGCCCTGCTGCAGATCAGCGGCGACAGCTTCACTCTGGAGGCGGTGAACCGGGCCATTCAGGGCTGCGGCATCAAGGCGGAGGCCCAGGAGACGGACCAGTGGGGCCACATCCGGGTAATCTTTCCCAACGTGGCGGGGATCCCGGAGGAGTTCGACCAGATCCGGCAGGTGATCCTGGATATCATTCCCTGCCATCTGGAGACGGAGTTCTATTTCCGCTACCTCACCTGGGCGGAGCTGGAGGCGCGGGAGTGGACCTGGGCGGACATCCACGCGGCCGGGTATACCTGGCATACCTTGGAATTGGCGGTGTGACGGCATATGGAAGAGACAACGGCGGTGAAGCTGACGGAGACCGACTCCCGGGCTCGGTCCAACACCCGGCGCATCGAGCAGCTGGAGCGGGGACAGGAGATGCTGACCCACATCGCCACCTCTGTGGAGGTGCTGGTCAGCGAACAGCGCCATCTGCGGGAGGAACTGGAAAATTTGACGAAAAAGGTAGATGTGCTGGAGCAGAAGCCCGGCCAGCGCTGGGAGACAGTGGTGGACAAGGTGCTGCTGATGGCGGTGGGGGCGCTGGTGGGCTTTGTGCTGGTGCAGCTGGGGCTGCAGCTGTAACGCCGGCGCATAGAATAGAAGGGCGGCAACGCCGCCCGAGACCAAAGAGAGAGGGGAGTCCCTATGCTGAACAGCAGAGATGTGGACCTTCTGCGGCCGGATGTGGCGGCCAACTGTAAGATCTGGCTGAAGCGGTGCAGCGCTGCGGGACTGCAGGTGCTGGTGACCAGCACCGTGCGGGACAGCGCTTACCAGGCCTGGCTCTATGAGCAGGGCCGCAGCCGCCCAGGTACCATCGTCACCAACAGCCCCACACCCACTTTCCACTCCGATAAGGTGGGGCTGGCCTTTGATTTTTGCAAAAACGTGAAAGGACAGGAGTACAGCGACCCGGACTTTTTCCAGTCCGCCGCCGCCCTGGCCAAAGAGATGGGATTCAGCTGGGGCGGGGACTGGAAGAGCTTTCCCGATCTGCCCCATATCCAGTGGGACGCGCGAGGCGTGTGGACCAGCGCCATGATCTTAACGGGCAGCCTGCCCGGCGAGATGCCCTTGTACGAGGAGGAGGAGACCATGACCCAGGAGACCTTCAACAAACTGATGGACGGCTATCTGGAGGAGCTGCGGCAGCAGGCCCCAGGCAGCTGGAGCGCCCAGGCCCGGGCCTGGGCGGAGATGGCGGGCCTTTTGAAAGGAGACGAGGCGGGGAACATGCAGTACAAGATGTTCCTCACCAGAGAACAGCTGGCGGAGATCCTGTACCGCCTGAGCAAACAGTAAGGGAAACGCCCCAGAGGACCTCCGGCATGCTGCCGGAGGTCCTTTTTTTCATGCGGGAAAGGGAATATTCGTGGCGGGCGAGAGATCGGGCCTGTTAAGAATCGGAAAAGAATAGTCACTTTTTCTGCAAATATCGACAATTGGGGCGCTCAGCTTGTCTGATAAGAAATACGGAGCTTTGGAGATATCCTTCATTTTTTGAGAAATGGAATGGAGAAATCAGTCTGCCGATGGGAGAAAATGACAAAAAATATGGGGATAAAATTGGGCAAAACCCTGATTTTTAAAAAAAGAAAAGGTTTGACTTGCATCCTGTGTATACAAAGCTATAATGTGGCTGGACGGGGTTGGAGAGGCCCCGATTTTTGAGGAGGGAATTTATGATCACGTTCATTTTCTGCATTGCGTTTCTGATCGTGGGCTATCTCCTGTACGGCAAATTTGTGGCCAAGGTGTTTGGACCCGACGATCGGGAGACTCCGGCTGTCGCCATCAACGACGGCGTGGACTACGTCCCCATGCCCACCTGGAAGGTGTTTTTGATCCAGCTTCTGAATATTGCCGGCACCGGCCCCATCTTCGGCGCCCTCAGCGGCGCTCTCTTCGGGCCCATTGCCTACCTGTGGATCATTTTCGGTAACATTTTTGCCGGTGCTGTCCACGATTACATGTGCGGCATGCTGTCTATGCGCAACAACGGCGCCAGCATCTCCGAGCTGACCGGCAAGTACCTGGGCAACGGCATGAAGAACGTTATGCGTGTGTTCTCCGTGGTGCTGCTGGTGATGTGCGGCGTGGTGTTCACCAAGGGCCCCGCCGATCTGCTGGCCATCCTGACTCCCGAGACCCTGAACGCCACCTTCTGGCTGGTGGTGGTGATGGTGTACTACTTCATTGCTACCTTTGTGCCCATCGACAAGGTCATCGGCCGTCTCTATCCCCTGTTCGGCATTTGCCTGATTATCATGGCTGTGGGTGTGGGCGGCTCCATGCTGTTCTCCGGCAACTATGAGATGCCGGAGCTGTGGAATAACTTCACCAACATGCATCCTCAGGGCACCCATGTGTGGTCCTTCATGTTCATCACCATCGCCTGCGGCGCTATCTCCGGCTTCCATGCTACCCAGTCTCCCATGATGGCCCGCTGCTGCAAGAGCGAGAAGCTGGGCCAGAAGGTGTTCTACGGCGCCATGGTGGCCGAGGGCATCATCGCCATGGTGTGGTGCGCCGCCGGCGTCACCGTATATCCCCTGATCAAGGCCTCCATTGCCGAGGGTACCGCCATCGGCACCAGCACCGTGGTGCACGCCATCTGCCAGAGCACCATGGGCAAGGTGGGCGGTGTGCTGGCCCTGCTGGGCGTGGTGGTCTGCCCCATCTCCTCCGGTGATACCGCTTACCGCAGCGCTCGTCTGACTCTGGCCGATTGGTTCAAGATCGAGCAGAAGCCCTTCAAGAACCGTCTGGCTCTGACCATCCCCCTGCTGGCTGCCGGCGCCATCATCCTGCAGCTGAACTACGACGTGGTGTGGCGTTACTTCTCCTGGTCCAACCAGACTCTGGCCATGATCGCCCTGTGGGCTGCGGCCACCTATCTCTACAAGGAGAAGAAGAACTACCTGATCTGCGCTGTTCCCGCCACCTTCATGTCCGCCGTGTCCGCCACCTACTTCATGGCGGCCGGTGAGTGCATGGGCATTCTGTGGAACGCCTTGAAGATTCCCGAGACCACTTATTATCCCATCGCCGTGGTGGTGGGTATTGTGGTGGCCGCCCTGTTCCTCTTCATCTACATGAAGAAGACGGTGCTCGGCGCCAAGGCTCGGGTGTAAGATCCCCGGAGCGATCCCCTGCTGTTATGGTCCCGGCCAGCTCTCCACTGGCCGGGGCTTTTTTTGCCTTTCGGCGGTAAAATGGCCCGATCCCGCCGCCTCAGGCATGGCGGTCCCCGTCCGCTCATATACATGGAGCATAACGGGATAGGGAGTGTAAAGCCATTGAAGGGAAACATCGAGGAGCGGGCCTGCCAGCTGGCCGCCTACATCGTGGAAAACGGCGCCACCGTTCGTGCCGCCGCCCGGAAGTTCGGGATCAGCAAGTCCACTGTGCACAAGGACATCAGCGAACGCCTGCCGGCCTTCAACAGGACGCTGTACACCCAGGTCAAGGAGGTGCTGGACACGAACAAAGCCCAGCGCCATATCCGCGGCGGCATCGCTACCCGTAAGAAGTACCGGGGCGAGAGCAGCCTTTGAGTGAGGAGGGGTTTGCCATGACGTGTTCCAACCGCCGCCGGAGCAGCGGCGCGCCCAGGGAAGAGCGCCAGCCGGTGAAGCGCTATGTCCATCCCATCTGCCGTCCCGCGCCCGGCGGCTGCCAGACTTTGGAAGCGATTCTGGCCTCCCTGGAGCGGCAGAATAGCCTTTTGGAGGCACTTTGCCGTACCCTCGGAGGGCGGGACGTGGAAAACTTGTGAACAATTGGAAAACTTAAAGAGACGGGGCGGCTTGGCCCTTGCCTCCGGCGGCGGTTTGTGGTATATAAAAGAGTGCATATCCCAACCGCCCCGGCCGCCGGGCCGCTCCGCGGTTGTCCCTTGAAGGAGAGAGACCCATGGCACCACACCAGAGAAAGCGCCGCCGCCGCAGCGGCGCGGAGAAATTGATCCTGTTTATCTGTATCCTGCTCTTTTGCGGCATGGGTGTGTTCGGCCTGTACCGCTGCTTTGTCCATCCCCCGGAGGTGCCCGATACCACCGTGGAGGAGGACCCGACCGGGAGCGGCGAGAGCCAGGAAAAGGGGGAGACCTCTTCCCAGCGCCAGCGTAAGGAGAGCTGCTATACCATCCTGGTCTCCGGCAAGGATGACGATAACGGCGGCAGCGATACCAATATCCTGCTGTTCATCGATGCGAAAAACAAGGCCTTCAATGCTGTCAGTATCCCACGGGACACCTGGATCGACACCGATTGGAACGTGCCCAAGTTCAACGCCTCCTACAATGTGGGCGGTATCGAGCGGCTGCAGGAGGAGCTGAGCAACCTGTTGGGCATCCCGGTAGATTTTTATGTGTCCGTGGATCTGAACGGCTTTGTGGAGCTGGTGGACGCCGTCGGCGGCGTGTGGTTCGATGTGCCGGTGAATATGAACTACGACGACCCCGTCCAGGATCTCCATATTCACTTTGAGAAGGGGTATCAGTACCTGGAGGGAGAGGATGCGGTAAAGGTGGTACGGTTCCGTCAGAATAATGACGGCACCGGCTATCCCAACGGCGATATCGGCCGCATCGAGACCCAGCAGGCCTTCCTTACTGCCGTGGCTAAGCAGATGCTGGACAACCTGGGCAGCAATCCCATTCAGGCTGTCAAGGAGTATGCCTCTCTTTTCTACACCTACATCGACACCGATCTGGAGGTGGGGGAGCTGGCCTGGATCGGGGAGCAGGCTCTGAACGTAGGCATGGAGAACATCCACTTCTACACCCTTCCCGGCGACGGCGCCTGGCTCCAGGGAAAGGGCTTCTACAGCGGCAGCTACTATGTGCTGGACCCGGAGGCCACCCTGGCTCTCATCAACGAATCCTTCAACCTTTACGACCAGGATCTGATCCTGGAGGATATGGACATCCTGGTTCCCTGACCGCCCCTTGACGGGCGGAGGAGGTACAAGCCATGGCCAAACGGCTTTTGACCCTGCTGCTCTGCCTTGCGCTGCTGGGGAGCGTCTGGGCGGAGGCTGCCGTCACCGGCAGCGCCGCCAACTTCACAGCGGTCCGGACCTACGGAGACCGGTTTTCCGATGTGAGCACCGCCAACTGGTATTACGACAATGTGAAGACCCTCTATGAGCTGGGGCTGGCCCAGGGCAGGGACGCCCGCACCTTCGCCCCCCGGGGCAACGTGACGGTGGGAGAGGCGGCGGCCTTTGCCGCTCGGCTTCTGAGCCTCTATGAGCTGGGGGATGCGGAGAGCGGTCCGGCGGCCTTCGGCGGCGACGGCGGGGCCTGGTACCTGCCCTATGTTCGTTATCTTCAGGACCGTGGGGTCATTGCCCAGGAGTTTGAAGGGCGGTATACCGCCGCCGCCACCCGGGCCCAGATGGCACACATCACTGCCCGGATCCTTCCGGAGAGCGAGCTGCCGGAGATCAATGCCGATGCTGTCGCTGTGGGCTACGCCACCCGGCAGTACATTCAGGATGTGGACGACTACACCCCCTACCAGCAGGAGATCCTCCAGCTGTACAAGTGGGGCATTGTCTCCGGCTCCGACGATGCGGGGAATTTCCGGCCCGACAGCTCCATCACCCGGGCGGAGTACGCCGCCCTGCTGACCCGGCTGGCAGACCCGGACCTCCGGGTGCGGCTGGACTGGAACGGGGCGGAGAGCGGGGCGGCCCAGTCCGCCTCCTATCAGAGCCTAGTGGAGCCGGGTACCCTCCGCAGAAGCCACCTGACCGGGGACACCGCGGCCATTGACAACAACATCCGCTGGATGCTGGCGGGGGGCGGCAGCACCTTGACGCTGCAGATGGAGCCGGTCTGGGTAACCACGGACCATGTGAA
Organism: uncultured Oscillospiraceae bacterium; assembly: GCA_944386955.1. Classification (GTDB taxonomy): domain Bacteria; phylum Bacillota; class Clostridia; order Oscillospirales; family Oscillospiraceae; genus CAJFPI01. The sequence goes on along the minus strand of CALXDB010000001.1, from coordinate 7,009 downwards.
CCTCCTCATGCAGCAGTATCTCAACCAGATTCGTCAGTACATCGAGCAGGGCTATAACGCAGTTTCCTGCACCTACAGCGCCGATACCGGGGAGGTGACGCTGCGGTTTTACAGCAGCATCTTTTCCGATCAGCTTTTTTCCTCCGCCCGGCGTGAGACCCTGCAGCGGGCGGTGGAGATCCGCAGCCGGCTCTATCAGGACGGTCTTCTCCGCAGCGGTATGTCGGAGTATGAGAAGGCCAGGGCCTACTTCACTTGGCTGTGCGAAAACTGTGCCTACGACTACCGGGCCGACGACGCCTCCGTGTCTCACACGGCTTACAGCGCCTTCTTCATGGGCAGCGCCGTGTGCGACGGCTATGTGGCGGCCTATAACCTTCTTTTGAAGCTGGAGGGCATCTCCTGCGGTACGGTGTCCACAGCGGACCACATCTGGACTGTGGCGGAGCTGGACGGCAGGAGCTATCATATCGACCCTACATGGGGGGCCCAGAGCGGTACGGTGGAGTACCAATATTTTGGTATGACCGAGGCTCAGGCTGCGGGACGTTTTTCCTAAGGCTGGGAACGCAATGCGGCGGGAGATTTTTCTCCCGCCGCATTTTTTTGTGCCGCTTGGGGGCATACTAGGAGAAACGACAGAGGAAAGCGGAGGCGCTATGGAGAGGCTGAGCAATGTATTGGCGGAGAACCGGCGGGAGCTGGACCGGCGGATCGGCGTGGGGCGGAATTTCGATGTGATCGCCCGGGACCTGACGGTGGGGGGCCGGGCGGCCCGGCTCTATGTACTGGACGGCTACGGAGATGACGGGGTCATCGAGCGGATCTTGTCCTTCCTCCTGCAGGTAACGGCGGAGCAGATGGGGACGGTCTCCGATATGGACCGGTTCATCGACCGCTTTGTTACCTTCGGGGAGGTGTCCTCGGAGGACCGTCTGGAGTCCATTCTCACCGGAGTATTTCTGGGAAAGACCTGCTTTCTGCTGGAGGGCTTTGGCCGCTGCGCCCTTATTGACGCCAAGATGTTTCCGGGCCGGGAGGTCCAGGAACCCACCAACGGCCGGGTCCTCCGGGGTTCCCACGACGGTTTTGTGGAGATCCTTTTGAAAAACACATCCCTCATTCGCCGCAGGGTCCGGGACGAGCATCTGACCCTGGAGAACCACCAGGTGGGGGGCAGCAGCCGCACCGATGTGGTGCTGGCCTACATGGAGGACCGGGTAGATCGGGCCCTGCTGGAGGAGGTGCGGGAAAAGCTCTTGGCCATCGACGTGGGTTCTGTGGCCATGAGTCAGGAGAGCATTGCCGAGGCTATGATGCCCAGGCAGTGGTACAACCCCTTCCCCAAGGTGCGTTACACCGAGCGGCCCGATGTGGCTACCGCCTGTATCATGGAGGGAAATGTGGTAATGCTGGTGGACAACTCCTCCTCAGTGATGCTGCTGCCTACCAACTTTTTCGCTTTCATGGAGGAGGCAAACGACTACTATTTCCCTCCTCTGGTGGGCACCTATTTCCGTTATATCCGCATGGTGGTGTTTCTCATGTCGCTCATTATCACCCCGGTGTGGTATCTTTTGGCCAAGAGCCCCCATAACGTGCCCGACTGGCTCCAGTTCATCACCGTGGAGGAGATGGGGCAGGTGCCCCTGCTGGTGCAGCTCCTCCTGGTGGAGTTTATCATCGACCTTTTGAAGCTGGCGTCTCTCAACACCCCGGATGTGCTGAGCAACTCCTTCTCCATGATCGGAGCTCTGATCCTGGGAGATTTTGCTGTTCAGGCCCGGTGGCTGGTACCGGAGGTGCTGGTGTATATGGCCTATGTATCCATTGCCTCCTTCGCCCAGCCCAGCTTTGAGATGGGCTACGCCTTTAAGATCATGCGGGTGATTTTGCTGCTGCTCATCGCCCTGCTGGACTGGTGGGGATTTGCCATTGGCATGGTGCTGTGGCTGGTGCTGCTGTTTACCACCAAGCCCATTGCCGGGCGGGGCTATCTCTACCCGGTCTGTCCGTTTGACAAAAAGGCCCTGGGCCGCCTGCTAGTCCGCCGCCCCATTAACCGGGACAACACCTGAGCGCTGTTCTCTCAGTAGCAAAAAGACCGCCTTTGGGAAGGAATCTCCTCCTCAAAGGCGGTCTTCTGCGTCATTCTTCCCGGGCCTGCCGGCCGCTGCCGAAATCCTTGGCGGCGCTGGCGCTGTCCCGGCGGAGCATACTCTCCATGACCCGGATGTCGCTTTCCACGTCCATCACATCGGTTTTGTACAGGCTGTCCAGCTGGCGGACAAAGCCTTCCACGATACCGTCCATGGTGTTTTCGATGCGCTGCTTGGCCTCCCGCAGGTTCTCTCCCTCTACGCCGGTCTCCTCAAAGTCGGCGTAGGTATCCAGCAGCTTCTGGGTGGTAGGCAGGTAATAGTCGAAGAAGGTGTGCATCTTCTCCTCCTTCTCCGGATGGTCGCTGATCTCCCGGAGAATCTGGGCAGTGATCTGTTCCAGCCGGTCGATCTTGGCTGAAAGAGCCTCGTCGTCGATACGGTCGTTGGCAGTGCGGATGTCCTGAAGGATCTTCCCGTAGCGTCCGCCGGTCCGGTCCGGAGTCGCCTGGTCCGCCTTCGGCGGGGGCGGCGTCACTTTGGCCCCGTAGCGGAGGAAGTACCCCAGCTCCAGATCCAGATAAGCGTCGTCTCCCAAAAGGCCCCGGTCGATCAGCTTTTGCAGTTCCCGAACTACTTGCTTCCGACTGCGGCCCACCCGCTTGGAGATCTCGTCCAGCGCCATGGACTGCGATGTGCCGATGGCCAGAAGATATTTTTTCGCCCGTCGGGCGCCGCGGGATCTCCGCAGGCCGAAGAGAATCATCCCGCCGCCCGCGAGAGTCAGCAGAGCAGCGGCTACCAGATCCTCCAGAAAGAGGTAGCCGTAGAGCAGGGATTCAATCTCACTGGCCAGGGCCACGGCGCCGCCGAAGAGGAGGCAGGCGCCGATGATCCACAGCGCCGCCGTGCCGCCGGCAGAGGGGCCTCTGGAGGAGCTCCCGTTGGTTTCGGGGGCCTGGGGCGGTGTCTGGGCTTGAAACTTGGAGGCCGCCGTTGGCCGGGGGGACGCTGCCGCCTGGGGCGGCGGGACTTGCTGAGGCTGCCAATCCTGCCGGGGCTGCTGAGGCTGCCAATCCTGCTGGGGCTGCTGGGATTGCCGGGGCTGCTGCCGTCGGGAGCGGTCCCACTGCTGTTTGCGGCGCTTGCGGGACCTGCTGCCGCCGAAGAGATCCTCTACCCACCAGATAAACTCATTGAGGGCGTTGTCCTCCCCCTTGTCGAAGGCGGCCTTGTAGATGGCGTAGAGTACTCCCACCGGCCAGAAAAAAATCAGCAAAAGGATCAGCAGCAGCACACAGATCTCCCCGCTGCCGGAGGGCCGCCGCCCCCCTTGACGTTGGTCAGCCATGGCGATTCTCCCCTTTTTTCTGTAGCTTCTTTTTGTTGCCCTTCTCGTCCACGATGTAGGTGTGGTCCAGTTGGCTTTGCAGATTGCCCAGCACCGCGTCGATATATTCCCGCCGCAGCGCCGTCCGTTCCCGCTCCTCCTCCGCCGTCAAGCCAATGGTCTTGGCCTTATGGGCCAGGTGGTTGATGCGGTCGATTTTCGCCTGTTCCATGGGGTGTCTCCTTCCTTCCAAGGGAAAAATCCGGTCCGTTCCGGCATATTTCATAAAAATATTACAAATAGTTGTCAAAATTTAAAGAAAGCGGTGAAGTACAATTATGGTCCGTCCCTTTTTGCTCTGGCCGCCCACCTGAGCTACTACGCATTTGCCGAGGCCGCGGATGGTGATCACGTCCCCCTCCCCTACCAGTCTGTCCCCCTTGCCGCAGTCCAGGTGGTTCACCTGGACCCGTCCGGCGGCAATGAGCTCCGCGGCCCTGGTGCGGCTCATAGAGAAGCCGCCGGCGGCCACCGCATCCAGCCGAAGGCTGGCCACCGTATCCCGGATCTCCTTTACCTGCTGAACGGGGATCTTCAGGGCGTCAAGGGGGATCTCCTCCACCTGGAGCCGGGCCCGTCCGGCGCTGTCCCAATTTTGGAGGAGAAAGGGGGCGGCGTCCGCCGCGGTGATGAGGTCGCACTGCCCCGGCGTTACCAGGAGGTCTCCGAATTTCTCACGGGTGAGGCCCAGGGCCATGAGGCTGCCGAGAAAGTCCCGGTGGGTGGGCGCCTCGTCCCCCCGGCACCTGGCCCGGAGGGCGGTGAGGACGCCGTCCTCCGTCTCGCACCAGTCGGGAAGGAACTGAAGGAGCTTCCGTTCCGCCTGGGGGTATCCCCCGTTCCAGATATATCCCGACCGGATGCCCGCGGCGTTCAGCAGGGCCTGGACGGCGGTCTGCTCTGCCTGGGTGAGGAAGGGGGTGGCGGTGGGGATGTTCCGCCGGTCCATCTGTTCATACTTGTCCAATACCCGGGCCAGCAGCATCCGCTCCTCGGGGGAGGCGGCCCGGCTGAGAAGTTGTGTCTTGTCCATAGCGCCTTATCCGTTGAGATTCTGGGTGTTGTAGAGCTGGGCGTAGTCCCCGTTCCGGGCCATCAGGGCCTCGTGGCTGCCCTCTTCCACGATTACGCCGTCACGGACCACCAGAATGCGGTGGGCGGCACGGACGGTGGAGAGGCGGTGGGCGATGATGAGGGTGGTGCGGCCCCGGGCCAGCTCGTCAAAGGCGTGCTGGATCTTGGACTCGGTGACGCTGTCCAGGGCGGAGGTGGCCTCGTCCAGAATGAGGACCGGGGGATTTTTCAAAAAGATCCGGGCGATGGCGATGCGCTGCTTCTGACCGCCGGAGAGGAGGGCGCCCCGCTCGCCCACATAGGTCTCGAAGCCCTGGGGCATGGCCATGATGTCGTCGTAGATCTCCGCCCGGCGGGCAGCTTCCATCACTTCGTCCACCGAGGCGTCCGGCCGTCCGTAGCGGATATTTTCCATGATGCTGGCAGCAAAGAGGAACACATCCTGCTGCACCACGCCGATATTCCGGCGAAGGCTCCGCTGCTGCACGTCCCGCACGTCCAGGCCGTCGATGGTGACGCTGCCCTCGGTAACGTCGTAGAACCGGGGGATCAGGTTGCACAGGGTGCTCTTGCCGCCGCCGGAGGGGCCCACCACGGCGATGGTCTCCCCGGGAGCCACATGGAGATTGATATGGTGGAGGACCTCCGTGTCGTCCCGCTCGTAGGAGAAGCTCACATCCTTCATTTCAATCTCGCCCCGGACGTTTTGGAGCTCCACCGCATCCTCCTTATCCTTCAGCTCCGGCTCGATGGACATGAGCTCAATGAAGCGGTGGAGCCCGGCGAAGCCGTTGGCGAAGAGCTCGTTGAAGTTGGCCATCTTCCGCATGGGGGTGATGAAGGTGCTGATATAGAGGTTGAAGGTGATGAGGTCCATGTAGTTCATGTCCCCGTCCATGATCATCTTGCCGCCCACGGCGATGACTACCAGGGGGAGGAGGCACATGAAGAAGTCCAGGGTGGCGTTGAAGCGGCCCATGGCCTTGTGGAAGTTCCGCTTGGAGGTTTTGAACTGCTCATTGGCGGCATTGAACTTGGTGGCTTCGGTCCCCTCGTTGGAGAAGGCCTTGGCGGTGCGCATGCCGGAGAGGCTGGACTCGATGTCGGCGTTGATGCCGGCCATGGTCTGCTTCACCGCCCGGGAGGCGTCCATCATGCTGCGGCGGTTGACCATGGTGACTACCACGAAGATGGGCACCAGGATCAGCACCACCAGGGCCAGCTGCCAGCGAATGGTGAACATGATGGCGATGGCCCCCAGCACGGTGATCAGGGAGGTGAAGAGATCCTCGGGGCCGTGGTGGGCCAGCTCCGTGATGTCGAAGAGCTCGGCGGTCATGCGGCTCATGAGATGGCCGGTGCGGTTTTTGTCATAGAAGCCGAAGGACAGGGTTTGGATATGGTTAAAGAGGTCCCGGCGTATGTCTGCCTCCACCCGAATGCCGAAGGTGTGGCCCCAGTAGCAGACAATATACTGAAGCCCTGCCCGCAGTACATAAGCCACCAGAAAAATGGCCATCACGGCGAAAAAGGCGCTGTAGAGACTGTTTGGCAGCAGGTCGTACATGCACTTGCGGGACACATAGGGGAAGGCAAGGTCGATCATAGACATGAGGAAGGCGCAGGTGATGTCCATGAGGAAGAGTTTTTTATGGGGCTTGAAGTAGCTGAAAAAGATGGCAAGGGTGCCCTTGTTCTGAAAATCCCGGGTGGTCATAGAAAATCTCCCTTGTTGTATTTCTAACACGTTATTGTAGCATGGAAGGAGTCTTGAAGCAACACCCAAAAGCCGGCGGGAACCCTCCGGCTGCCGGGCACATAGGATGTGAGGGACCAAGCGGTCCCTCACCATGATTTTACTTCGGGAGGATTTCCCTATGATGCATCATCATTGTAACCCCTGCGACTGCTGCGAGGGATGCGATCCCTGCCGCTGCGGTGAAAAGGTGGTCTGCTGTCCCGGCCCCAGAGGGCCCCGGGGCCTGCCCGGGCCCGTTGGTCCCCGGGGTCCCATGGGACCCCAAGGGCCTCAGGGATCCCAGGGGCCCCAGGGTCCTCGGGGACCTCAGGGACCCACCGGGGCCACCGGGGCTCAGGGCCCCGCCGGGGAAGCGGCCACCGTTACGATAGGCACCGTCACCACGGGCGCGCCGGGAAGCCAGGCCTCCGTTACCAACTCCGGCACCGATACCAACGCGGTGCTGGACTTCGTCATTCCACGGGGCGCCACCGGGGCGACCGGCCCCCAGGGCCCCGAGGGGCCTCAGGGACCGGAGGGTCCCCAAGGTCCTGCCGGTCCCACCGGGGCTACCGGGGCTACCGGAGCCACCGGAGCAACCGGCGCCACCGGAGCAACCGGGGCAACCGGTCCCCAGGGTCCCGAAGGGCCTCAAGGTCCGGAAGGTCCCCAGGGCCCCGCCGGGGAGGCGGCCACCGTCACGGTGGG